>NZ_JALJRF010000010.1:0-163139 GCF_024519835.1 Dietzia sp. Die43
GCTTGAGACGCTCGATGAGCTCCGAACACGCCGCGAACGCCTCGGCCCGATGCGGCGCCACGGCGACCACCACCACCGCGACCTCGCCCACCGGCAGAACGCCCACGCGGTGGACGGCCGAGACGCGGACCGTACGCCCGGAATCGGACGCCGAGGTGTGCTCGACCGCGACCTCGTCGCAGAGCCGGGCGAGAGTGTCCCGGGCCGTGGGGGGAGCGGAGTGTGACCTCGAGCTGCTCGAGAGCCGTACCCTCGACGGCCGGATCCAGGAGCTGATCTACCGGCCCACCCTGCACGCCCCACCCGGCTGACCACCCTGAAATGCAGACCAGGTCAGTGGCTCGGAAGCCACTGACCTGGTTGCTGAGCTCCCCCAATTGGACTCGAACCAATAACCCTTCGATTAACAGTCGAATGCTCTGCCAATTGAGCTATGGGGGATCACTGCTGGCGCCCGGCGGTGATGCCGGATACCGAGAACTCACCTTAGTGCGCCGCAGGCCGACGAACCAAATCGGCTGGTCAGGCGATATCCGGAGTAGCGCCGACCGCCTGGTTCAACAGGCCGCGCCGGTACTCCTCCAGAGCCACCAGATCACCGAACAACGCGGAATAACCCTCCGGGTCCTCGGCGGGGCTCATCCGCTGCACCTTGGACTTGAGGTCCGCGATCTGACCCGAGACCCACACCTCCTGCAGACGCGCCAGGACACCGGAGATGTAGCGGGGCAACGCCTCCTCGGACACGCGCAGCGTCTCCACCGCGAGGCTCCCGACCAGTCGGCGCAGCCCGTCGTCGCCCAGCCCCTCGGAGACCTCGGAGACCCAGTTCGCGCCGCTCTTGCCGGCCGCGCACCCCCCAGCCTTCGACAGCGCCTGCGCGATCGTGGCATAGGCGGGGTGGGTGTAGCACTCCTCCGGCAGCGAGTCGAAGAGCGGCCCGGCCAGCCCCGGGTACTGCAGGGCCGCCTTCACGGCCTCCCGCTGGGGCCACAGCACCGGGTCCGCGGCGGCGGGGATGGGCACGCCCGCCGGCACCTCCGGCGTCTGCGGAGCTGCGCGGCCGCCGGCCTCGTCGTCGTCGTATCCCCCACGTCCACGACCCGCGCCGCCCCCACGCTCGGCGGTGTCCCACCCCGGTCGGGCTCCCCCGCCCGGTCCACCGGGGGCACGCTTGCGCAACCCGGGACCCGACCCTGCCGACCGCGCGCGGCCCTTCTTGCGCGCCTCCTCGCGGACGCGGCGCACCACCGTCGCCGGGTCGTCCCAGCCGACCCAGCCGGCGAGCTGGCGAGCGTACTCGTCACGCAGCGTCGAATCGCGGATGTCCGCCACCACCGGCACCGTGCGACGCAGTGCCTCCACACGCCCCTCGGCGTGGTCGAGGTCGTAGTCCTCGAGCATCGAGCGGATCGCGAACTCGAACATCGGCACCCGCGCGGACACGAGATCCCGCACCGCCGCGTCGCCCTTGTTCTGACGCAGGTCGCACGGATCCGTCCCCGGCGGGGCCACCGCCACGAACGTCCGGCCGGAGAACTGCTGATCCCCCGAGAACGCCCGGAGCGCGGCCTTCTTGCCGGCCTCGTCACCGTCGAAGGTGTAGATGATCTCGCCGCGGAAGTAGTTGTCGTCCAACATCAGGCGCCTCAGCGTCGACAGGTGGTCCTCGCCGAACGCGGTGCCACACGCGGCGACCGCGGTCGTGACGCCGGCCGCGTGCATGGCCATGACGTCAGTGTACCCCTCGACCACGACCGCGCGGCGCTGCGAGGCGATCTCCCGCTTGGACAGGTCCAGACCGAAAAGCACCTGCGACTTCTTGTAGAGCATCGTCTCGGGCGTGTTCATGTACTTGCCCAGCGTGTCGTCCTCGAACAGCTTGCGCGCGCCGAACCCGATCACCTCACCGCCGAGATTGCGGATGGGCCACAGCAACCGGCGGTGGAAACGGTCGATGAGGGTGCCACGCGAACTCGTCTTGGACAGCCCGGCCGCCTCCAGCTCCTTGGGCTCGAACCCCTGGCGCATGAGGTGCTTGCTCATGGTGTCCCAGCCGGCGGGCGCGTATCCACAGCCGAAGTGCTGGGCCTGGGTCATGTCGAACCCGCGGTCGGTGAGGAAGGTGCGCGCCGTCTCCGCCTCCGGGTCCTGCGCCAACCGCTCGGCGTAGAACTTCTGCGCGGCCGCGTTGGCCTGCGCCAGCCGGGACCGCGTGCCGCGATCGCGCTGGATGACCTGCCCGCCACCCTCGTAGGAGATGCGGTAGCCCAGCCGGTCGGCCAGCTGCTCCACCGCCTCGACGAAGCTGATGTGCTCCATCTTCATGAGGAACGCGAAGACGTCGCCACCCTCACCCGTCGAGAAACAGTGGAAGTAGCCGTGCTGCGGACGCACGTGGAACGAGGGGGTCTTCTCGTCCTTGAACGGGGACAGCCCCTTGAGCGAGTCCGCGCCACCTGGTTTGAGCGCGACGTACTCGCCGACGATCTCCTCGATACGGGTGCGTTCGCGGATCGCGGCGATGTCCTGCTCCGGAATCCGCCCTGCCATGACGCCCAGAGTAGCCGCCTCCGGCGAGGACCGGCGTGCCCCCTGTTCGGGGCCGATACGCTGGGGCCATGATCGCCGCCCAACTCCCGCCCGCCGCCGCCCGGCGACCCCGTTCCCGGTTCAGCCAGGCCCCGGTGACAGCGCTCGCGACGGTGGTCGCGTTCCTGGCCTTCGCGCTGGTGTGGGCCGCCCCCGGCGCCTCCGCCGAGCCCCCGTCGAACCTGCAGCAGCAGCTCACCGACTCCGCGGGGGTCCTCGGCGGCGACACCCCCGAGGTGGAGAGCAGACTGGCCGAACTGCGCTCGACCGACCAGATCCAGCTGTGGGTGACGTTCGTCGACACCCTCGACGGCATCCCGGTCGAGCAGTGGACGCAGCAGACCCGGGAACTGTCCGACCTGGGCGCGTCCGACGCACTGCTCGTGGTGGCCGTGGACGAGGGCAGGTACTGGTTCGAGTTCGACGACCCCGAGGCCTCGCCCACTGCCGATCAGCTGACCGCGCAAGAGATCGCCGACCGCGACATCGAACCGCGCCTCGCCGCCGGCGACTGGGCCGGCGCCGTCACCGGCGCGGCCGACGGGCTCGAACGCCAGGGCTCCGGCTCGGAGATCTCGCCGTTCGCCATCCTGGCCATCATCGTGGTGATCATCGCCCTCGTCGCGGCCGTGGTCCTGTTCGCCCGCCGGCGCCGCGCCACGCGGACGGCCAGGCAGGCCGAGGACGCCCGCGACATCCCCGGCGACGACACCGCCCGAATGTCCGCCCTGCCGGTGGAGGTCCTCGACGCGCGCGCCCGCTCCGGGTTGGCCGATGCCGACCAGTCGGTGGACGCCTCCACGGACGCCCTCGAGACCGCCGCAGGCGAGTTCGGCGAGCTGCGTACCCGGCCGTTCCGCTCCGCGCTCGACTCGGCACGAGCCGAGGTCGCCGCCGCGCACGCACTCGTCCAGCGGCTCGACGACGACATCCCCGAGACGCCCGACCAGCGCAAGGCCATGCTGCTCGAGGTGGCCGCCCGCGCCGAACGCGCCGAACGCGGCCTCGAGGGACAGGCCACGGCCTTCGCCGAGATGCGCGACCTGCTCATCAACGGCGCCGCCTCCGTCGACACGCTCACCCGCCGCGCGGTCTCCCTGCGCGCCCGGCTCCCCGAGGCCGAGAAGACCATGGCGGACCTGCGCGAGCGGTTCCCGTCGGCCGTGCTCTCCTCCATCTCCGACAACCTCTCGCTGGCCGGTGAACTGCTCGACGCCGCGGAAGGCGAGACCGTCCGCGCCCGCGCGGCACTGGCCCGGCCGGTGGGCGAACAGGGCGAGGCCGTGGACGCCATCACCTCCGCCGAAGGCGAGCTGTCCCGGGCCGAGAAGCTGGTCAACGGCGTCGAACACGCCGCCGACGACATCGCGACCGCGCGCCGCGACCTCGACCCGCTGATCGAGGAGGTCGAGGAGGAACTGACCATGGCCTCGCGGCTGCTGGCGTCGACCGACGTCAGTGACACCTCCAGCCAGACCCTCACGCAGGTGGCCGCCGCGGCGCGCGAGGCGGTCGACGCGGCCCGCCGCGACGGTCAGACCGATCCGCTGGGGACCTTCTCCCACCTCATCGACGTGGACCGCGACCTCGACGAGGCCCTGGCCGCCGCCGGGCACGAGGCCGAGGCCGCCAACCGCGCCCGTGCCGCCCGCCGGGCCGCGATCACCCGCGCCGCGGGGGCGGTCCGCGAGGCCGACGACTTCATCGGCAGCCGCTCGTACGTGATCGGCCAGGCCGCCCGCACGCGCCTCGCGGCCGCGAAGAGCTCGCTGGCGACCGCCGAGGGCACGGTCGGCCCGGCCGCGTTCCCTGCCGCCGAGCGCGCGCTCAACCTCGCCCGCGAGGCGCTCCGTCTCGCGCAGAGCGACGCCTCCCGGCCCCAGTACTCCGGCGGCTACGGCGGGTACGGCGGCCGGGGCGGCCCGTACGGACGCGGCGGACGGCGCGGGTCCAACACCGGCGCGATGGTCGGCGGCATGGTCGCCGGCGCGCTCATCCAGGGGATGCTCCGCGGCGGCGGTGGCGGTTTCGGATCCGCCCGCGGCTTCGGCGGCGGCGGCCTCGGTGGCGGATTCGGCGGTGGCTTCGGAGGCGGTGGCGGCGGCTTCGGCGGTGGCGGCGCGGGCGGGCGGTTCTGACCCCATGACACGTCGTCGGAAAGTTCTCATCGCGGTGGTCGCGGTGGTCGCGCTCCTCGTCGCAGCCGTGGTCGCGGTGGGCGTCTGGTACCGGCCGATGCTGCTCACCGGCACCGGGTACGCCGCCCACAACGCCTGCGCCCTGCACTACCTCGTGGGCCGCGAGGACTACGACACCGACCTCCCGCCCAATCCGCTGGTGCCCGTCATGCGGACATCGGTCGACGAGGAGGCCGGGACCGCGACCGCCTCGGTGCTGGGGGTGGGCTTCCGGCAGACCGCCCACGTCTCCGAGCACGGCTGTGCCCTCGGTGACCGCGCGGCGGGATCGCAGGGCAGTGAGCCGCCCCCGCCGCTGCGCGGGGATGGCCCTCAGGGCATCCGCCTGGCAGAGGCGTCCGACGCACCGGACGAGGTCTCGTCGGCACTGGATGAGGCCGCGGCGCAGGAGGGGACGCGGGGCCTCGTCGTCGTCCATCGCGGCGAGATCCTCGGCGAGCGGTACGCCGACGGTTTCGGCCCCGACACCCGCCAGCTCGGCTGGTCCATGGCCAAGAGCGTCGCCGCCACCCTGGTGGGGCGCGCGCAGGTCGAGTTCCGCGACGCCGACCTCGACCCCGCCACCACCGGCCTGCGCCCCGAATGGACCGACGAGCGGTCGCAGATCTCGCTGGACCACCTGCTGCGCATGACCTCCGGCCTCGACTGGGACGAGGAGTACGACCTGGGCACACCCATCACCCGGATGCTGTTCCTCGAACCCGACATGGCCGCCTTCGCCGCCTCCCAACCGGCCGCCCACGCCCCCGGCGAGTTCCGCCAGTACTCGTCCGGCACGAGCAACATCGTCTGCGACCTGCTGCACGAACGCACCGGGCTGGGGCCGGAGATGGCCGCGGAACTGCTCTTCCGCCCGCTCGGGATGCGCAGCGCCGTCCTCGAGGCCGACGCCTCGGGCGGGTCGGTGTGTAGTTCGTACCTGTGGGCGAGCCCGCGCGACTGGGCGCGGTTCGGTCAGTTCGTGCTCGACGACGGCGAGGTGGACGGACAGCGGCTGCTGCCCGCGGGGTGGATGGATTACGCGACGACCGGGGTCCCGGCGGGCGGCGAGCCCGAACCGTACGGCGCCCAGTGGTGGCTGAACACGGCCGGTGACGGGACCCCGCTCCGGTTCACGGACATGCCGACCGACGCGTTCTGGGCCTCCGGGCACGACGGGCAGTACGTCGTGGTGGTCCCCTCGGCCGATCTCGTGGTGGTCCGCACCGGCTTCTCCCCCGGCTCGACCCTCGACGCGGTGGGCGTGGACCGGCTGGTCGGCGAGGTCGTGCGCGCGGTCGGTTGACGGGCGCCGAGGGCGGGCGGCTCAGCCCCAGGCGGCCTGGATGCCGGCGCTCGCCCGGTCGACCCGCTCGAGCCGGCTCTCGGTGTACAGGGCGATCTGGTCGACGATCACCCGCATCCGCGCGGCGTCGTCCGGCGCCGAATCCCACAGCGGGCGGAGGACCGGGTCGAGGCCCGCGGGCGCGGACTGGGCGAGGAACTCCGCCACCCGATGGATCCGGTCCCGCTGGCGGTCCTGCCGGAGGCGGTGGCCGGGGTCGCTCATGACGTAGCGCACCGCCATCGTCTTGAGCATCACCACCTCGGCCTCGACTTCCACCGGCACCTCGAGACCCGCGCTGTAGCGGCCGTGCGGCCTGGCCCCGTGCACCTCGCGGGTGGCGTGGATGGCGGGCATGACGAACCGGCCCACCAGCTCACTGGTCAGGGCCTTGAGCGCCACGAACCCGGTGAAGCTCTCGGAGAACGGCTGCACGGCGCGGACCACCTCGAGCGCACCGAGACGCCCGGCGGCCTGCTCCAGCTGATCGGCGTCCGGACCGCGGAACTCCTCCGCGCCCAGTTCCGCGAGCGCCGCGACCTCCGACCGGTCGGACAGCGAGCGCAGGTCCAGCCGGCCGGCGACGATCGCGTCTTCGACATCGTGGACCGAATAGGCAACGTCGTCGGAGAAGTCCATGATCTGGGCCTCGAGGCACCGGGTGTCCCCGGGAGCGCCCTGCCGGATCCACGCGAGGGTGTCCGCGTCATCGGCGTAGGCGCCGAACTTCCGCGTCCCCTCCCGCGGCAGCCACGGGTACTTGGTGGCCGCGTCCAGCGCGGCGCGGGTGAGGTTCAACCCCACCCCACGGCCGGAGGCGTCGACGACCTTGGGCTCGAGCCGCGACAGGATCCGTACGGTCTGAGCGTTGCCCTCGTAGCCGCCGAACCCGCGCGCGACCTCGTCCAGCGCCCGCTCGCCGTTGTGGCCGTAGGGCGGGTGTCCGATGTCGTGGCTCAGGCCCGCCAGGTCCGCCAGGTCCGGGTCGCTCCCCAGCCCGGCCGCGATACTGCGGGAGATCTGGGCGACCTCGAGCGAATGGGTGAGGCGGGTCCGCGGGGTGTCGCCGTCCCCGGGGCCGACCACCTGGGTCTTGTCGGCGAGTCGGCGCAATGCGGCCGAATGCAGGACGCGGGCGCGGTCCCGGTCGAACGGGCTGCGTTCGCTCGCCTTCCCGCGGGCGCGGCCGGAACCCTCGTCGACCCGGCGCTCGGCGTCCGCGGCGTCGTACGCGTATCCCGTCATCCACTTCTCCTCCGGGCGTCACCGCCCCGTCATCCCTGCGGCAGGCCGCATCCGCACGCGCGACCCGCCCCGGCGGTTCAGTCCGGGAAGTCCACACTGCTCCCGGCGAGCCGGTGGTACTGGTACCAGAGCACCGCGCCCGTCTCCCGGATGATCCCCATGATCTGGTTCTCCCGGGTCCACACCGCCGGCCCGTGGCGGGTCGGCGAGGTCCACGCGTCCAGCCCCGCGTCCCGCGCCATCATGCGCGAGCGATACGAGTGCGTGGGGTCGCTGACCAGCACCACCGACTGCCCGCCCTGGTCGCGCACGGTCTGGGCCGCGGCGTCCAGACTGCCCTCGGTGTTGGTCCCGGTCTCCACCGCCAGGATCACCTCCGGGGGCACGCCGAGGCGGGTCAGATAGGCCCGCCCCGACCCGGCCTCCGTGTACAGGTCACCCGGCTGGCTACCACCGACCGTGATGACCTGGGGCGCGACCCCCTCCTCGAAGAGCAGGGCCGCGTGCTCCAGCCGGGCCTGGAACACGGGGGTGGGGATGCCGTTGTACTGCGCCGCGCCCAGCACCACGATCGCGTCGGCCGGAGATCGATCGTCGACACGCGCCACGGACCACACCCGGAACGAGATGAATCCGGGTATGACCAGGCACAACAGCAGTGCGATGGCCAGGAGCCAGCCGACGGCCCTGGACACCGCACGGAGCGGGGACCGGGTTGTTCTTCTCACCCGACCAGTGTGCCAGGGGAGTCCGTCAGCACCCGATCAGGCGCTGGGCGAGGTACCCCTCGACCTGGTCGATCGCCACGCGCTCCTGCGCCATGGTGTCTCGCTCACGGATGGTCACGGCCTGGTCCTCCAGGGTGTCGAAGTCGACCGTGATGCAGAACGGGGTGCCGATCTCGTCGTGGCGGCGGTAGCGGCGACCGATGGCCTGGGCGTCGTCGAAGTCGACGTTCCAGTTCTTGCGCAGCTGGGCCGCCAGATCACGGGCCTTGGGCGACAGGTCCGCGTTGCGCGACAGCGGCAGCACCGCGGCCTTGACCGGCGCGAGCCGGCGGTCGAGCTTGAGCACCGTCCGGGTGTCCACTCCGCCCTTGGCGTTGGGCGCCTCGTCCTCCGTGTAGGCGTCCACGAGGAACGCCATGAGCGAGCGGGTCAGGCCGAAGCTCGGCTCGATGACGTAGGGGATGTACTTCTCGCCCGAGGCCTGGTCGAAGTACTGCAGGTCCTCACCGGAGTGGGTCTGGTGCTGCGTGAGGTCGTAGTCCGTGCGGTTGGCGATACCCATGAGCTCGCCCCACTCGTTGCCGGAGAACCCGAACTTGTACTCGAAGTCGATCGTGCCCGCCGAGTAGTGGGCGCGCTCGTCCTCGGGGACGTCGAAGCGACGCAGGTTCTGCGGGTCGATCCCCAGGTCCACGAACCAGTCCCAGCAGTCCTCGACCCACGTCGTGAAGTACTCGTCCGCCTCGTCGGGCTTGACGAAGTACTCGATCTCCATCTGCTCGAACTCGCGGGTGCGGAAGATGAAGTTGCCGGGGGTGATCTCGTTGCGGAACGCCTTGCCGATCTGGCCGATACCGAACGGCGGCTTGCGACGCGCGGTGGTCATGACGTTCTTGTAGTTGATGAAGATGCCCTGCGCGGTCTCCGGACGCAGGTAGTGCAGGCCGGTCTCGTTGTCCACGGGGCCGAGGAAGGTCTTCATCAGGCCCGAGAACAGCTGGGGCTCGGTCCACTGGCCCTTGTTCCCGCAGTTGGGGCAGGCGATCTCCGACATCGGGGCCTCGGTCGGGTGATCCAGCTTCTTCTTGGCGGCGTACGCCTCCTGGAGATGGTCCTGACGCAGCCGGGTGTGGCAGGACCTGCACTCGACCAGGGGGTCGGTGAACGTCTCGACGTGGCCGGAGGCCTGCCACACCTGGCGGGGCAGGATGATCGACGAGTCCAGGCCCACCACGTCGTCCCGGCCGGTGACGAAGGTGCGCCACCACTGCTTCTTGATGTTGTCCTTGAGCTCCACACCCAGGGGGCCGTAGTCCCACGCCGAGCGCGTACCGCCGTAGATCTCGCCACACTGGTACACCAGTCCTCGGCGCTTGCAGAGGTTGACGACGGTGTCGATGACGGAAGCTGAGGCTGCCACGTCGGGGGTTCTCCCTTGGTGAGTCGGTTGGCGGAGGCGTCGGATGGACCACCTCGGCGCGGGCCGGCGCCCGGGCACTTTCACCAGGGTATCCGGTCGGGCCCCCGGGTCTGGGATACTGGGGTCCCCTACCCGATACGACGCCGGCGGCGACCGAGCCCGGGAGCGAGCCCGGAAGGTGGAGACGATGCACAGCGGACCCCGATCGACCGGATCCGACCCGGTCACGGACGTCCACGACGCCGACCACCGGGCCTCCCCGGTCCCCCTGCCGCCCGAGCGGGTGGTGTCCGCGGCCGGGGAACTGCTCCGGGCCCTGTCCGCCCCGCTGCGTATCGCGATCGTGCTGCAGCTCCGGGACGGTCCCCGGTGCGTGCACGAGTTGGTCGACGCACTCGGCGTCACCCAGCCGCTGGTCAGTCAGCACCTGCGCATCCTCAAGTCCTCCGGCGTGGTCTCCTCCCACCGGCAGGGTCGGGAGATGCGCTACGAACTATTGGACGAGCATCTGCTCGACATCGTCGAGGCGGCCGTCGGGCACGCCGGGGAGCAGTAGATCCATGACGACACCGGACAAGCCGATCGGCGTGCGGTCGACCCGACAGCGCAGCGCGATCTCCGCTCTGCTCGACGAGTCCAAGGGCTTCCGTTCCGCCCAAGACCTGCACGCCGAACTCCGTGAGCGCGGGGACACGATCGGGCTGACCACCGTGTACCGGACCCTGCAGTCGATGGCCGACGCGGAGGCCGTCGACGTGCTGCGGACCGACTCCGGGGAACTGATCTTCCGCAAGTGCTCCGACTCGCACCACCATCACCTGGTGTGCCGCGTATGCGGGTTCACCGTGGAGGTGGAGGAGCCGGGGGTCGAGGTGTGGGCCCACCGCGCGGGCCGGGCACACGGGTTCACCGACGTCAGCCACACCGTCGAACTGTTCGGCCTGTGCGCGGAGTGCGCGGCGGGCCAGGCGGGCTGACTGACCGGGCGTCCGAGTGTCAGGGGCTGGTGACGCCGCCGAAGCGCCGGTCACGCTCGGCGTACTCCAGGCACGCCGCCCACAGGTCGCGGCGGTCGAAGTCCGGGAACAGCGTGTCCTGGAAGACGAACTCGGCATAGGCGGCCTGCCACAGCATGAAGTTGGACGTGCGCAGCTCCCCGGACGGCCGCAGGAACAGGTCCACGTCCGGCATGTCCGGCTCGTCGAGGAACTGGGAGAAGTTGTCCTCCGTCAGGTCGTCGGGCGAGAGTTCGCCGGCGGCCACGCGGCGGGCGAAGTCGCGGGCGGCGTCGACGATCTCGGCGCGACCCCCGTAGTTCACGCACATGGCCAGGGTCATGACCGTGTTGTCGCGGGTGAGCTCCTCGGCCTCCTCGAGTTCCGAGATCACCGACCGCCACAGCCGGGGTCGCTGCCCCGCCCACCGGACCCGCACCCCCAGCGAGTGCATCTCGTCCCGGCGGCGGCGCAGGACGTCCCGGTTGAAGCCCATGAGGAATCGGACCTCCTCGGGACTGCGCTTCCAGTTCTCGGTCGAGAAGGCGTAGGCGGACAGGTACGGGATACCCATCTCGATACAGCCCTGCACGACGTCCATGAGCACGGCCTCGCCGCGCTTGTGCCCCTCGGTGCGGGGCAGACCGCGCTCCTGCGCCCAGCGGCCGTTGCCGTCCATGACCAGCGCGACGTGGCGCGGCACGAACTCGGCCGGGATGGCCGGCGGGCGGGCACCCGACGCGTGCGGGGTGGGTGGCCGGACCGTGGTCGACCGCGGGGCGGGACGCTTACGAAATCTGGGTAGTCCGGGCACGGGACTCCTCTACTGGCTCGACGGGGCCGACCGTGCCGCGGTCGACCAGGGGCAGGCTGCGCAGGTCTCGTTCGAGATGCCACTGCAGGTGTGCGGCGGCGATGCCGGAGGCCTGCCGCACGACGGCGGGCGAGGACACCCCGACGGCGTCCCACTCCCCCGCCAACAGCGCGGACAGGTGCTCGGCGACGCCGGGTGAGAGCATCGCGCATCCCTGCGGGCGGCAGTGCACGCACACGGTCCCGCCGGACGCGACGTGGAAGGCCCGGTGCGGGCCCACCACGCCGCAACGCACGCAGCAGTCCAGGACGGGCTCCCAGCCGGAGGCGGACATGGCGCGCAGGAGGAACGCGTCGGCCACCAGGCCCGGCTCGCGGCGGTGCTCGGCCAGGGAGCGCAGGGCGTTCACGGCGAGGCCGAGCAGCCGCGGGGTGGGCGCCCCCTCCTCGCCCGCGAGGCGCTCGGCGGTCTCCAGGACCACGCACCCGGAGGTGTACGCCGGGTAGTCCGCCACCAGCGGACGAGCCAGGGACTCACGACTGCTGGCCTGGCGGACGGTCCCGAGCCCACTGCGACCACGGCCCGGGGCGATCTGCACCTCCACCACCGCGAACGGCTCGAGGCTCGCGCCCATCCGGGACCGGGTGCGGCGTACGGCCCGGGCGACGGCGCGGACGAGCCCGTGCCGCTCGGTCAGCAGGGTGACGATCCGGTCGGCTTCCCCGAGGTCGTAGGTGCGCACGACGAGGCCCGTGTCGGTGAAGGGATGCATCCGGGCCTCCTTCCGGGGCGATGTCCGGGCGGGCGCGCACGCGGGTGCGTGCGCGCTCAGGTGTCCAGTGTCCCACGGGCCAAGAGCCGTGGAGAGGCTAGAAGCCCAGGCGTCCCAGCATCTTGGGGTCGCGCTGCCACTCCTTGAGGACCTTGACGTGCAGGTCGAGGTAGACCTTGGTGCCGAGCAACTTCTCGATGCCGGCCCGGGCGGTGGTGCCGACCTCGCGCATCCGCGAGCCGCCCTTGCCCAGGACGATCGACTTCTGGCTCTGTCGTTCCACGTACACGGTGGCGTGGACGTCCACCATGTCGTCGCGGCCCTCGTGCGGCAGGATCTCCTCGATCGACACGGCGATCGAGTGGGGCAGCTCGTCGCGGACGCCCTCGAGGGCCGCCTCGCGGATGAGCTCGGCCATGCGGCTCTCGTCGGACTCCTCGGTGATGATGTCGTCGGGGTAGAACTGGGGCCCCTCGGGCAGCAGGGTCGCGATGACGTCGGCCACCACGTCGACCTGCTCGCCGGACGCGGCCGACACCGGGACGACCTCCGAGTCCGGTCCGAGGAACTTCGATACGGCCACGAGCTGCTCCATGACCTTCTTCTTGGAGACGGTGTCGATCTTGGTCACCAGCCCGAGCACCGGCGTGGTGGGGCACAGCTTGCGGACCTGCTCGAGGATCCAGCGGTCCCCGGGGCCGATGCGCTCCCCGGCGGGGATGCACAAGCCGATGAGGTCGACATCGGAGTAGGTGTCCTCGACCAGCGCGTTGAGCCGCTCGCCGAGCAGGGTGCGGGGGCGGTGCAGTCCGGGGGTGTCGACCAGGATGATCTGGGCGTCCGGCCGGTGCACGATCCCGCGGATCGCGTGCCGTGTGGTCTGCGGCCGCGAGGAGGTGATGGCGATCTTCTCCCCCACGAGCGCGTTGGTCAGGGTGGACTTGCCCGTGTTGGGTCGGCCCACGAAGCTGACGAACCCGCTACGGAAGTTCTCGGGAGTGCTCATCGGTTGTCCTCGCGCTGGGGGTCGTCGTCGTTGTCGTCGTTCTTCTCGGTCCGCTCGGCCACCACGGTGACCACCTTGACCCGTCCGCGCCGGTCGTGGCCGCCCTCGGCGCGCAGGTCGAGCCCGGTGGACGCGACGTGCGCGCCGGGCAGCGGGACGCGCCCGAGCTCCAGGGCGAGCAGCCCGCCCAGGGTCTCGACCTCCTCGGTCACCTCGTCGGCGAACTCGACGTCGAACAGCTCGGCCACCTCGTCCAGTCCGAGCCGGGCGGACAGGCGGTAGCGCCCGTCACCGAGATCCTCGACGGGCGGCACCTCGGTGGTGTCGTACTCGTCGACGATCTCCCCGACGATCTCCTCGAGGATGTCCTCGATGGAGACCAGCCCGGCGGTCCCGCCGTACTCGTCGACGAGGATCGCCAGGTGGTTGTGGTCCCGCTGCATCTCGGCCAGCAGGTCGTCGATCCGCTTGGCGTCGGGCACGAACACCGCGGGGCGCATCACGTCGGCCACCGGGGCGGCGCGCCCGTCCGGGTCGTCGAGCCGGGCGACGATGTCGCGCAGGTAGACGACGCCCACCACGTCGTCGGAGTTGTCCCCGTCGACCACCGGGATACGCGAGTACCCGGACTTCACGGTGAGCCGCGCGGCCTGGCCGACCGTCTTGTCCGACTCGATCCACACCATCTCGGTGCGCGGGGTCATCACCTCGCGCGCGGTGGTGTCACCGAGTTCGAACACCGACTGGATCATGCGGGACTCGTCGTCGGCCACGACCCCGCGCTCGCGGGCCATGTCGACGATCTCGAGCAGCTCGATCTCGGAGGCGAACGGTCCGTTGCGGAAACCGCCGCCGGGGGTGACGGCGTTGCCCAGGCCGACGAGCAGGGTGGCGACGGGGCCCAGGACGAACCCGGTCACGGTCAGCGGGGTCGCGGCGCCCAGGGCGAGGGAGTAGGCGTGTTGTCGGCCGAGGGTGCGGGGTCCGACCCCGGCCACGATGTAGGCGGCGACGGTGGTCACCACGACGGCGACGGCCAGCGCCCAGCCCGTGGAGTCGATGAGGTCGTTGAACACGACGGTGAACAACACCGCCGCGGCCACCAGGCTCAGCATGTGGAGCAGGACGGTGACGTTGATGTACCGCGGCCGGGTGGCGAGCATCTTCGACAACCGCGTCGCGCCGTGACGGTTCTCCTTGTCCATCTCCTCGACGCGGGCCACCGAGACCGTGCTCAGGGCGGCGTCGAGGGCGGCGAACAGTCCGGCGACGGGGATGAGCACCACGGCCGCGACGGCCGTGAGGATGGTGGTGTCCACGTCTCAGGCGTCCACTCTCGGGGACTCGTCGCGGTGGTCGTACCACTCGCCCAGCAGTTCGTTCTGGAGGCCGAACATCTCCCGCTCCTCGGCGGGCTCCGCGTGGTCGTACCCCAGCAGGTGCAGGCACCCGTGGACGGTGAGCAACGCGAGTTCGTGGGCGAGGGGGTGCCCGGAGCTGGCGGCCTGGTCGGCGGCGAACGCCGGGCACAGGACGATGTCGCCGAGCATGGCCGGTCCGGGTTCGGGCAGGTCGGGTCGGCCTCCGGGCGTGAGCTCATCCATGGGGAAGCTCATGACGTCGGTGGGGCCGGGCAGGTTCATCCACGTCACGTGGAGATCGGCCATCGTGTCCTTGTCGACGAGGGTGATCGACAGTTCGGCGGCCGGGTGGACGTCCATCCGGGCGATCACGAACGCGGCCACGTCGATGAGTTCTGCCTCGTCGACCTCCACGCCCGACTCGTTGGCGACCTCGATGCTCATCGGCGGCGCTGCTCCCTGTTCTTGTGGATGGTGGGTCGCTCGCCTCGTTCGAGGCGCGCTTCGTGCTTGGCGTAGGCGTCGACGATCCGCCCGACCAGCGCGTGGCGGATGACGTCGCGGGAGGTGAGTTCGGAGAAGTGGATGTCGTCGACCCCGGTGAGGATGTCGCGGACGACCTTCAGGCCCGAGCGCTGCCCGCCGGGGAGGTCGATCTGCGTGATGTCCCCGGTCACGACGATCTTCGAGCCGAAGCCGAGCCTCGTGAGGAACATCTTCATCTGCTCGGGCGTGGTGTTCTGCGCCTCGTCGAGGATGATGAACGAGTCGTTGAGCGTCCGCCCGCGCATGTACGCCAGCGGCGCCACCTCGATCACCCCGGCCGCCATGAGCTTCGGGATGGCCTCGGGGTCCATCATGTCGTGCAGCGAGTCGTACAGCGGCCGCAGGTACGGGTCGATCTTCTCGTGCAGGGTGCCGGGCAGGTAGCCCAGGCGTTCACCGGCCTCGACCGCGGGCCGGGTGAGGATGATGCGGCTGACCTCCTTGGCGCGCAGCGCGGCGACGGCCTTGGCCATGGCGAGGTAGGTCTTGCCGGTGCCGGCGGGGCCCAGTCCGAACACGATCGTGTGGTCGTCGATGGCGTCGACGTATCGCTTCTGGCCGAGGGTCTTGGGCCGGATCATGCCGCCGCGGCGCGACAGGACGTCGGTGCCGAGCACCTCCTCGGGCGTGAGCGGCCCCGAGTCGGCGAGGATCTCCACCGAGCGGCGCACCGAGGCGGGGGTGATCTCCACTCCCCTGCGGGCCTGCCGCAGCAGGTCGGACACGACCCGGGAGGCACGGTCCACGTGGGGCGGATCGCCCGAGATGGTCATGGTGCCACCCCGCACGTGCAGGTCCGCGTCGAGCAGGTCCTCGAGGGCGCGGAGGTTGGCGTCGGCGGTGCCGAGCACCGCCATCGCCAGGTCCGGGTCCAGCTGGACGGCCGTGCGGGCGGAGGAGTCGCCGGTGTCGCGTCGGACGCCACCGGTGTCGGTGGCCGTGGCGGGATCCCGGTCGTTCCCGGTGGGACGGTCGTTTCCGGTGGCGCTGTCGCTTCCTGCGGTGCTTACGTGGATCACTTCCCGTGTCATGGTGAGGTTGGATCGAGTGTAGACCCCGCGGGCGACCATCTCGGTGTGAGAACGCCGAGTGCGGCCAGCGCCACGGTGGCGGCGGTGGAGGTGCGGAGCACCTCCGGGCCCAGGACGACGGGCCGGGCGCCTGCCGCGGTCAGTGCGTCGAGTTCGGCGTCGGAGACCCCGCCCTCGGGGCCGACGACGACGAGGACCCGCGTCGCCGGCGGGCCCGCGGTGACCGCGTCGGCGAAACCGGCGGCGCCGTCCTCGTGCAGGACGAGTACGCGGGCACCTGCGTCGACCTCGGAGGCGACCAGGGCGGCGAGGGCGGTCGAGTCGACGAGGTCGCCGATCTCGGGCTCCCACGCCCGCCGCGACTGCTTGGCTGCGGCGCGGGCGGCGTTGGTCCACTTGGTGCGGCCCTTGTCGACCTTGGGGCCGGTCCAGCGGCTCACGCAGCGGTCGGCCTGCCACGGCACGATCCGGTCGGCTCCGGCCTCGGTGGCCAGCTCGACAGCCAGCTCGGACCGCTCGGACTTGGGCAGGGCCTGCACGACGGTGACCTCCGGGGTGGGGCGTGGGACGTCGACCCGGGTGACGACCTCCGCCTCGACCCTGCCGGAACTCGTCGTCATCACCACACAGTCCGCCACCACTCCCCGACCGTCACCGACCCGGACGGCCTCCCCCACCCGGACGCGGAGCGCGGATCCGGCGTGCCGGCCCTCCGGCCCGTCGAGCACCAGTGTCTCGCCGACACCGGGGACCGTCCCGGCCCGGAACAACGACGGGGTCACGGGCGCCTCAGTGCCCCGCGACGGCGTCGCGCAGGCGGGAGAACAGGCCACCGCGGCGGGCGGTGTCCTCGTTGACGACCTCGGCCGAGTCGCCGTCGAGGCGGCGCAGCTGCTCGACCAGGTCGCGGCGCTTGCGGTCCAGCTTCTCCGGGACCACGACCTCCATGTGGACCGTGAGGTCGCCGGCGCCGCCGCCGCGCACGCGGGGCATCCCACGGCCGGTCAGCGTGACGGTGTGACCGGGCTGGGTACCGGACGGGATGTCGATCGTCAGGGGCTCGCCCACGACGGTCTCGAGTTCGACCTCGCCGCCCAGCATGGCGTCGACGACGGGCACGCGGACGGTGCAGTGCAGGTCCTCGCCGTCGCGGACGAACACCGGGTGGTTGCGCTCGTTGACCTCGATGTACAGGTCGCCGGCGGGACCGCCACCGGGACCGACCTCACCCTGCCCGGACAGGCGGATGCGCATGCCGCCGCCGACGCCGGCGGGGATCTTGGCCGAGACGGTGCGGCGCTTGCGGACGCGGCCCTGGCCGGTGCACTCACCGCACGGGTCGGTGATGATCTCGCCGGTGCCCGCGCAGGTGGGGCACGGGCGGCTGGTCATGATGTTGCCGAGCAGCGACCGCTGGACGGACTGGATCTCGCCCTGGCCCTGACACATGCCACACGTGGCTGGCGGCGTGTCCGTGGCCGACCCCTTGCCGTGGCACTTCTCGCACAGCACGGCGGTGTCGACCTGGATCTCCTTGGTGACTCCGGTGGCGCACTCGTCCAGGCCCAGGGTCACGCGGATGAGGGCGTCCGAGCCGGGCTGCACGCGGCTGCGCGGACCGCGGCCGCCGCCGCCTCCCCCGCCGCCGCCGAAGAAGGCCTCGAACACGTCACCGAGGCCGCCGCTGCCGAAGCCACCACCGAAGCCGCCGCCGCCGTAACCGGCGCCGGGCGAGGAGTCCAGCGGGTCGCCGCCCATGTCGACGACCCGGCGCTTCTCGGGGTCGGTGAGCACCTCGTAGATCGCGGTGATCTCACTGAACTTCTCACGCGCCTCGTCCGACGGGTTGACGTCGGGGTGGAGCTCCCGGGCGAGCTTGCGGTAGGCGCGCTTGATCTCGGATTCCGAGGCGCCCCTATCGACCCCGAGGGTCCCGTAGTAGTCGCGTGACACGTGTGGCCTTTCGTCGAGAGGAAGTTCTGGCTCCGGGAAGGAGCGTACGGACGTCAGCGCCCGGTGATGAGCTCGCCCACGTAGTGGGCAACAGCGGCGACCGAGGCGATTGTTCCCGGGTAGTCCATCCGTGTGGGCCCGAGCACCCCCATCCCACCGAATGTCTGGCCCTCCGCCCCGTACTGCGAGGACACCACGGAGGCGCCGCGGATCTCGGCGGCCTGGGTCTCCGCCCCGATCTGGACGGTGACACCCCCCGGCCCTCCCCGGCCCACCGAGTGGGCCGCGGTGAGCAGTCGCAGGATCACGACCTGCTCCTCGAGCGCCTCGAGGACCGAGCGCAGGGAGCCGTCGAAGTCGGCGGCGCTGCGGGTGAGGTTGGCCGTGCCGCCGAGGACGATCCGGTCGTCGGGATGTTCGACGAGCGTGCCGACCAGGACCGCGACGCAGCGCTCGACCGCGTCGCGGATCTCGGGACGGGCCCGGTCGCCCGTGGAGGTCAGGGCCTCGGAGGCGTCGGGCAGGCGTTTGTCGGCGACGGCCTCGGACAGCAGGGTCCGCAGTTCCCCGAGGAGCTCGTCGGTCAACGGCGCGGCCAGCTCCACCGTCCGTTGATCGACGCGGCCGGTGTCGGTGATGAGGACCAGCAGCAGGCGGGTGGGGCTCAGGCTCACCACCTCGAGGTGGCGCACCGTGGAGCGACCGAGGACCGGGTACTGGACGACGGCGACCTGACGGGTGAGCTGGGACAGCAGCCGTGCGGCCCGCCGGAGGACGTCGTCCAGGTCGACGGCGCCCTCGAGGAAGGCCTGGATCGCCCGGCGTTCCGCGCGCGACAGCGGGGTGATCTCCTCGATGGAGTCGACGAAGTGCCGGTAGCCCTTCTCCGTGGGGACCCGACCGGAACTGGTGTGGGGTTGGACGATGAACCCCTCGGCCTCGAGCACGGCCATGTCGTTGCGGATGGTGGCGCTGGACACGCCCAGTGAGTGCCGGTCGACGAGGGCCTTGGACCCGACCGGTTCGTGGGAGGCGATGTAGTCTGAGACGATCGCGCGTAAGACGTCGGTCCTACGATCGGCCGTACTCGACATGCTCGCTCCTCCCTGTCCTCGTCGTGGCGATTCTATGCCACTTCCCGGGCCGACGGTTCAGACGAGGACGTCGCGCACGACCCCGTCGGCCAACAACCGGCCCGCCTCGGTGAGCGCGTAACCGGGGCCCGCGGGATCGCCGGCCGGCCGTCGCCGGAGCAGTCCGGCCGCCACCTGGGTGTCGGCGCGGGTCCGCTCGTCGGCGGTGAAGGCGCCGTCGCCGAGCCCCTCGGCCAGTCGGAGCCCGGTCATGATGCGCTCGATGTGGCGGTCGGTGTCGGTGAGGAGTTCCCCGCCGTCCACGGGCAGCCGGCCCGCGTCGCACTCGGCGGCGTAGCGGGCGGGATGCTTGACGTTCCACCACCGGGCCCCGGCGACGTGCGAGTGCGCGCCCGGCCCGATGCCCCACCAGTCGCCGCCGCGCCAGTAGCCCATGTTGTGGCGGCAGTATCCCGAGGAATCGGTGGCGAAGTTGGAGACCTCGTACCAGTGGAACCCGGCGCGGGCCAGACGCTCGGCCACCTGCTCGTAGCGGTCGGCCAGGACGTCGTCGACCGTGCCCGGCATCTCACCGCGGCGGATGCGGCGGGCCAGCGCGGTACCGTCCTCCACGATCAGCGAGTAGGCGGAGACGTGGTCGACCCCGGCGTCGACGACCGCGTCGAGCGTCCGCGCCAGGTCGTCGTCCGTCTCCCCCGGGGTGCCGTAGATGACGTCGAGGTTGACGTGCTCGAACCCGGCCCGCAGGGCCTCGGCCACCGCCTCCTGCGGTCGTCCGGGGGTGTGGGTCCGGTCGAGGACGCGCAGAACGTGGGCGGCCGTCGACTGCATGCCCAGGGAGATGCGGGTGAATCCGCCCTCACGCAACCGGGCGAAGAACTCCGGCGAGGTGGACTCCGGGTTGCTCTCGGTGGTGACCTCCGCGCCGGGCGCCAGTCCGAACGCCGAGTCGATGCGCTCGAGCAGGCCCACGAGGACGTCCGCGCCGACCAGCGACGGGGTGCCGCCGCCGATGAAGACCGTGTCGACTTGCGGGGGCGTGCCCGTCGCGGCCAGGGCCTGCGCGGCCCGGTCGATCTCGATAGCCGCGGCCCGTTCCCAATCGACCGGGGAGGTCGCCGAGCCGAGTTCGCCGGCGGTGTAGGTGTTGAAATCGCAGTATCCGCACCGGGTGGAGCAGAACGGCACGTGGAGGTAGATGCCGAAGGGCGCCCGCGGATCGCGGGTCGGGGGCGCACTCGCCAGTGTGGCGGGGTCGTGGGGCGCGGCGGTCACACCTGACCGGTCTGGGTGTCCGATGAGGTCTCATCTCCAGTCGGGTCCGGGGCGGGCAGGGTCTCGATCGGCGGGGTCGGCGTCGCCGAGATCTCGTCGTCGCCAAGGACTGTAGCCGCGGGCGCGCTGTAGGTCGGTGCCTGGGCGGCATCGTCGGGGGTACCCGGTCCCGCGGGAGCCTCCGGCGCGGTTGTCCGACGATCGGGCCCGGCCGCGGTCTGCGTGGGCGCGGTCTGCGTGGGCGCGGTCTGCGAGGTCGCGGCCGGTGTGGAGGCTGCGGGCTTGGACCCGGTCGGCTTCGCCGCGCGCTTCTGCTGCGAACTCGTCGTGGCCGGGGTCTTTCTTGCCGAGGTCTTTTTTGCCGGAGCCTTCGTCGCCGGTGCCTTTTTCGCGGGCGCCTTTTTCGCGGGCGCCTTCTTCGCGGGAGCCTTTTCCGCCGAGACCTTCTCCGCGGGCGCTTGCTTCGCGGCCGCCTTCTTGGCCGGGGCCTTCTTCGCGGGCGCCTTCTTGGCCGGAGCCTTCTTCGCAGGCGCCTTCTTCGCAGGCGCCGTCGTGGCACCCACCTCTCCGGCGGCGGGCCGCGAGGCCGCGTCCGCGCCGGACTCGTCCTGCGTGGCCTCCCGGGTCGAAGCGCGCTCGCGCCCGGTCACCGCCGTGGCCTTGGACCCCGATTTCGCGGACTCCTTGGACGCCTGGCGGGCAGCACTGCGCTGCTCCTTTCGCTCCTGCGCCAACTCGCCCGCCGATTTGCGCGCGGCGGTGGGGGTGCCGCTTTTCTCCCGCTCCTCCGCCGCGACCACGAACTCCGCCAGAGCGTCCTCGACCGCGTTCGCCAACGGCCAGGGATCCGGGACGAGGTCACGACACCCGATGAACCCGAAGTGCAGACTGCCGTCCAGCGACATCACGGTGCAGTTGAGGCCCGCGCCGTGGAAGACCGGGCCCAGGGGCAGCATCTTCTCGATCTTCGCGCCGAGGAAGTACAGCGGGAAGTTGGGGCCGGGCACGTTCGAGATCACGAGGTTGTGCACCACGGGGTGGCGCTCGGAGAGCCGTAGGCGCGAGTACATCCGGACCGCGGAACCGAACACCGAGGGCGCCGCGAACTGCGCCCAGTCGGTGAGCAGGTTGGCGTCCAATGCGTCGGTGTGGTCCTTGGCGACGGTGTTGGCGTCGCGGATCGCCTCGAGCCGGCCGACCGGATCGTCGATGTCGGTGGCCAGCGACATGAACATGCCCGAGACACGATTGGTGCCGGGGCGGGACTCCGCGGCGTGCACGGACATCGGGACCATGGCGATCAACGGCTTGCGCGGCAGTGCGTCCCGGTCGTCGAGGTACTTGCGCAGGGCGGTCGAACAGACCGCGAGTACCACGTCGTTGACCGTGGTGCCGAACGCGTTCTTGACCCGCTTGATGTCCTCCAGGTCCACGCTCGCGTAGGAGATCGACCGGTGCCCGGTGATCGTGCGGTTGAACGGGGTCCGCGGGGCGGTGAACGGTGCGGGCATCGCCAGACCCTTGCGGGCGCGGTTGATCCACGACGGGAGCACCCCGACCGTCCCCGGCAACAGGGAGGCGAGTCGCCATGGCGTGGCCAGGCGCGACAGGGCGCCGCCGACGGCGAGTTCCAGGGCGCCGGACCCACCGGCGGTCTCCTCGACCAGCTCCTCGTCGAGCTCCGGCTCGTCCGGTGAGAGGGTGCACAGCTGCGACAGCATGTTCGCGCCGGTGACGCCGTCGACGGTCGAGTGGTGCATCTTGGCGAAGACCGCGACCCGACCGTCCGGCAGTCCCTCGATGACATACATCTGCCACAGCGGCATCGACCGGTCGATCGGCTGACTGCCCAGGTGGGCGCACAGTTCGGCGAGCTCGTGGTCCCCGCCGGGCTCCGGTATACCGACGCGGTGGAGGTGGTGGTCGATGTCGAAGTCCTCGGCCTCGACCCACACCGGATGGTCCACGTTGAGCAGCGAGTCGTGCAACTTGCGCCGGAACGGTGGCATGGCGGTGATCCGACGTCGGAGCTCGGTCCGCAGGGCCTCGAAGGAGTACCCGTCCTCCATTCCGGAGACGTCCAGGACGATCAGCCCGCACACGTGCAGGAGCTGGGACCTGGTCTCGAAGTAGAGAAAGCTGGCATCGAGCCCACTCAAGCGCTGCATGTCGAGGAGTGTACGGCCGGACGGCGCCGCGTGGCGGTGGTTGGAATTCCGCGGCGATCGCGGAAATGTCGCCGTGGAACGGGGGTCAGAGCACCTCGACGAGGACCCATGCGATCACGACGAGCGCGATCAGCAGGACCAGGGCGAGTGTCACACGCGACCGGGGCATCAACGGACCTCCTTCCGGGTCTCGACGGTTCTCGGGGCGACGAGCGCCCGGAACCGGTGGACGAGGACATCCGCGGCCTTCTCGACCGCCACCGCGACGAGGAAGAACAGCGGGAGCCCCATCACGAGCAGGATCATCACCTGCAACGGGAACGGCAGGGTGGCGAGCCAGAGCTCGACTCTGTCCCAGAACTGCAGGAACGCCGTCACGTCCCGATCCTACGACCGCCCGGCGGTGGCGGCCCCGTGGCCTCCCACCACCGAGGAGTCGAGCCCACGCCGACGCAGCAGCGCGGCGGTGCTCGGCTCCGACCCCCGCATGCGGCGGTAGGCGTCGAGGAAGTCGATGGCCCCGCCCCGCGACAGCACCTCGCGCCGCATCCGCTCGCCCGAGGACCGCGTCAGGCCCCCGCTCTCGACGAACCACTCGGTGGCGTCGGCGTCGAGCACCTCGGCCCAGAAGTAGGAGTAGTACGCGGCGGAGTACCCGCCCGCGAAGATGTGCTGGAAGTACCGGGACCGGTAACGCGGCTCGATGCCGGGGACGTCGAGACCTGCCTCGGCGAGGACCCGGGCCTCGAACTCGTCGACGTCGGTGACGGCGTCGGCCTCCTCCGGCGACAGGGAGTGCCAGGCCAGGTCGAGCAGTGCCGCTCCGAGGTACTCCACGGTCGCCTGCCCCTCACCGAAGCGCTCGGCCTCCCGCATCCGCTCGACGAGGTCCTCGGCGATCGGTGCCCCCGTCTCCACGTGCCGGGCGTAGTGCGCGAGCATCTCCGGTCGACGCGCCCACATCTCGTTGACCTGGGAGGGGAACTCGACGAAGTCCCGGGGCACGGAGGTGCCGGAGAACACCGGGTACTCCACGTCCGACAGCAGCCCGTGCAGGGCGTGCCCGAACTCGTGGAACATCGTGGTGACCTCGTCCATCGTGAGCAGCGTGGGCTGCCCCACCGCGGGACGGGCCAGGTTCATGACGTTGACGACGACGGGCCGCGAATCCAGGAGCCGGGACTGGTCGCGGAACGAGCTCATCCACGCACCCCCGCGCTTGGTCGGGCGGGCGTAGTAGTCCAACAGCAGGAGACCCACGCCGGCGTCGGGCTCGGCCCGCTCGTCGTCGAACACCTCGATGACCCGGACGTCGGGGAGGAAACCGCGCAGGTCGTTCCGCTCGGCGAAGCGCAGCCCGTACAGCTCGGATGCCGCGTGCATCACCCCGTCACGCAGCACCCGCTCGAGCTCGAAGTAGGGACGGACGGTCGCGTCGTCGACCTGGAACCGCTCGGCCCGCAGCCGCTCGGACGCCCAGGCCCAGTCGGCCGGGTTCAGGTCACGGTCGTCGCCGCCGAGCAGGTCCTTGGCCTCGTTGCGGGCGTTGGTCACCGCCGCGTCGACCACGTCGAGCAGCAGCCCGCGAGCCGCCTCGGGCGATCCGGCGGTCTCCACCGCGAGGACATGCTCCGCGTGGCATCCCAGACCGAGCAGCCGCGCCCGCTCGGCGCGTAGGCGGACGATCTCCAGCACGACCGGGGTGTTGTCGTGGCCCGGCGTCGCGCCCCGACCGAGTGAGGCCTCCATGACGCGGTGTCGCAGACCGGCGTCGTCCAACAGGGCGCTGATCGGCTGCACGGTGGGAAGCCCCAGTGGAATCAGCCACCCCTCTCGCCCCGACTCGGCGGCGACCGCGGCGAGCGTGGACCGCATGGAGTCCGACAGTCCCGCGAGTTCGGCCTCATCGGTGACCGGGACGGCCAGTTCCGTGGTCGAGGCCAGCAGGTTCTCGCCGAACTCGGTGGTCAACTCGGCCAGCCTGGTGTCGATGGCGGTGAGTCGGGCCCGGCCGGCTTCGTCGAGGGCGGCGCCCGCGCGCAGCAGGTCGCGGTGGTGGCGGCGCACGAGCCGCTCCGTCTCGTCGTCGACCTCCAACTCCCCCGCCTCCAGCGCGGAGAGCACCGCGTCCACCCGGCCGAACAGGACCGGGTTGGTCATCACCGCGGAATGGTGCGCGGCCAGCAGCGGCGAGACGACCCGGTCCACGTCGAGGCGCGCCTTGGTGGCGTCCGGGCCGAGCAGGCCGTAGAACACCGAGAGCACCCGGTCCAGGGCCAGGCCCGAGCGCTCGAGCGCGACCACGGTGTTGTCCACGGTCGCCGACTCCGGGTTGGCGACGATCGCGGCGACCTCGGCCGCGTGGTCGTCGATCGCGGTCCGGATGGCCGGCTCCAGATCCTCCTCCCGGATGGCGGCGAAGTCCGGCAGGCCGTACGGCAACGGCGACTCGTCGAGCAGCGGATGACGGGAGGCCTCGGGGGTCGGAAGGGTCATGTGCGGGAGTCTACGTCCGCCGGCGGTCGCGTCGGCGCCCGCCGCGGCGGGCCCCGGGGTCACAGCCACTGCGTGGCGGTCTCCCAGGCCAGTCTCACCGCCAGGATGCTGATGACCACGAGGAACACGGTGCGGATGAACTCGTTGCCGTGCCGCATCGCCATCCGCGCCCCGAGGAACCCGCCGGCCAGGTTGGCCAGCGCCATGCACCCACCGATGATCCACAGCAGTTCACCGTGGAGGCCGAACACCAGGATCGAGGCGATGTTCGTGGTGAGATTGGCGAGCTTGGCCGCCACGGTGCCCTGGAGGAACCCGAACCCCAGGAACGCGACGATCGCGATGACGAAGAACGACCCCGTCCCCGGGCCGAGCACCCCGTCGTAGAACCCGATCACCCCACCGATGAGCGCCGAGCGCCACGTCCGCGACCAGCCGGTGTGCCGTTCCTCGTGGACCCGCCCCATGGTCGGCGTGAAGTAGGTGTAGGCGCCCACCGCCACGACGGCCACCAGGACGATCGGCGTGAGGAGCTCCTTGGGGATGAACCGGGCCACCGAGGACCCGGCCGCGGATCCCGCGAAAGCCGCCACCACCAGTGGGAGCACCATCGCCACCGGCACACGGATCTTCCGGAGATAAGTCAGGGTCGCGACCAGGGTGCCGGCGACCGAAGACAATTTGTTGGTGCCGAGGATCTCCGGCGTCGAGGCCTCCGCCGGCAGTGCGATCACCAGCGCCGGCAGCTGGATGAGCCCTCCCCCGCCGACCACCGAGTCCACCCACCCGGCGACGAACGCCGCCAGGACGAGCGCGGCGAGCACCCAGACGGACACACCGAGTGCGGGGAACGCGGCGACGGCCGCGAACGATGAGGGCATGCCGATCACTGTGCTGTAATCGGTTTGTGTATATCAACCCTTACGGGGCCGATCCGGTCACCCTGGCCGCCGACCTGGCCAATCGCCGCCCCCGCACCACCCGCGAACTGGTGGACCGCTGTCGCGAGGCGGGGGTGACCATCGATCGGAGCGCCTCGGACGCGGACCTGGACGAGGTCGACACCTTCCTGGACGCGTGGCTCGTCGTCGTCGACACCACTGCGCCGCACGGGCGCGCCGACGCCCTCAACGCCCTCCTGGCCGAGCACTCGGCACCGCCGCGCCTGACCGACCACGACGGCCACTGGCACGTGCACTACCGCGCCGACGACGTCTCCTTCGCGCGCCTGCTCACCGCCATGTTCGCGGTGGGCACCGCACTGCACCTGACCTCGCGGGGCATCGACCGGCTCGCGCGGTGCGCCGCCGACGATTGCGACGCCGTCTTCGCCGACACCACCCGCAACGGACGCAAGACCTACTGCTCGACGCGGTGCACCAACCGGTGCGCCGTCCGCCGACACCGCGCGCGGACCTGAGTCACGCGCACGGTGCGGGGACCTACTTCTTGTCCGCGCTCGAATCCGCCGACAGTGCCGCGACGAAGGCCTCCTGCGGCACGTCCACCCGCCCGATGGACTTCATCCGCTTCTTGCCCTCCTTCTGCTTCTCCAGCAGCTTGCGCTTACGGCTGATATCGCCGCCGTAGCACTTGGAGAGCACGTCCTTGCGGATCGCGCGGATGTTCTCGCGGGAGATGATCTTCGCGCCGATCGCCGCCTGGATCGGCACCTCGTACTGCTGACGCGGGATGAGCTCCTTGAGCTTGCCCGTCATCTTGTTGCCGTAGGCCTGGGCGTAGTCGCGGTGCACGATCGCGCTGAACGCGTCCACGGCCTCACCCTGCAGCAGGATGTCGACCTTGACCAGATCGGAGACCTGCTCGCCGGCCTCCTCATAGTCCATCGACGCGTAGCCCTTGGTGCGGGACTTGAGCGAGTCGAAGAAGTCGAAGATGATCTCGCCCATCGGCATGACGTACCGGAGCTCGACGCGGGTCTCGGACAGGTAGTCCATGCCCTTCATCTCGCCGCGCTTGGACTGGCACAGCTCCATGACGGTGCCCACGTACTCGCTGGGCACGATGATCGTGCACTTGACGATCGGCTCGTAGATCTCGCGGTGCTTGCCCTCGGGCCAGTACGACGGGTTGGTGACCTGATGCTCGCTGCCGTCCTCCGCGACCACCCGGTACACCACGTTCGGGGCGGTGGAGATGAGGTCGAGGTTGAACTCGCGCTCCAGCCGGTCCCGGGTGATCTCCATGTGCAGCAGTCCGAGGAAGCCGCAGCGGAAGCCGAACCCGAGCGCGACCGAGGTCTCCGGCTCGTAGTCCAGCGAGGCGTCGTTGAGCTGGAGCTTGTCCAGGGCGTCGCGCAGGACCGGGTAGTCGGACCCGTCGATCGGGTACAGCCCGGAGAAGACCATCGGGTTGGGCTCGGCGTACCCCGCGAGCGGCTCCTCCGCCCCGCCGCGGGCGGTGGTGATGGTGTCGCCGACCTTGGACTGGCGGACGTCCTTGACGCCGGTGATGAGATAACCGACCTCGCCGGGCCCGAGCCCCTTCGTCGCTTTGGGCTCCGGCGAGATGATGCCGACCTCGAGCGCCTCGTGGGTGCTGCCCGTGGACATCATCCTGACCTTCTCGCGCGGGTTGAGCGAGCCGTCGAACACCCGGACGTAGGTGACCACACCGCGGTAGGTGTCGTACACCGAGTCGAAGATCATCGCGCGGGCCGGCGCGTCCGGATCACCCACGGGCGCCGGGATCCGCTCGCACACCCTGTCCAGCAGCGCCTCGACGCCCATGCCCGTCTTGCCGGAGACCCGCAGCACGTCGTCCGGCTCGCACCCGACGATGTGGGAGATCTCCTCGGCGAACCGGTCCGGGTCCGCCGCCGGCAGGTCGATCTTGTTGAGCACCGGGATGATCTCGAGGTCGTTCTCCATGGCCAGGTAGAGGTTGGCCAGCGTCTGGGCCTCGATGCCCTGCGCGGCGTCGACCAGCAGGATCGCACCCTCGCACGCCTCGAGCGCGCGGGAGACCTCGTAGGTGAAGTCCACGTGGCCCGGGGTGTCGATCATGTGCAGGACGATCTCCTCGCCCTGGTGGGGGCCGGACCGCGGCACCCACGGCAGGCGGACGTTCTGCGCCTTGATGGTGATGCCGCGCTCGCGCTCGATGTCCATCCGGTCGAGGTACTGGGCGCGCATGAGCCGCTCCTCGACCACGCCGGTGAGTTGCAGCATGCGGTCGGCGAGCGTCGACTTGCCGTGGTCGATGTGGGCGATGATGCAGAAGTTCCTGATCCTGGCGGGATCGGTGAACGTCGTCTCTGCGAAGTTGGGAATCTCGATCACTCCTCGGGCGGGCCCGGGCGTGGCTGGGTGCGGTCCGACCGGGCGATCACCCCATTGTCACACGCCCGCGCCGGGAACTCCCATCACGTACCGCCCTGTGGGGACGGCGTCCACCGTGCCGTCGTCGAGGAACCGTCCGGTCGAGGCGGTCATGGCCTCGATGTTGGCCGCCATGCGCGCGTCGTCACCGCCGGCGTCGAAGAACACCCCGAGGTCCTTCGCGGCCTCGATGGGGAAGACCTCCTCCACGATCCCGTCGATCACCGGTGCGTCGGCGGTCAACGCGCGGACCACCACGTGCTGGGTGTAGGCGGTGGTGGACTGGGTGTCGATCGCGACCTGCGTGTGCTCCTCGAGCCAGGTGCGCAGCCACTCCTCCCGGCCGATGCGCTCCGGCCGCCGCAGGAACGCCAGGTTGGCCATCCCCTCGCACCGGCCGTCCGGCCCCGGTCCGGCCGCGGGCAGCGGCTCGGAGGCGGTGACCGACCAGGCCGACACCGGCCCCAGCTCGCGCAGTGCCTCCATCAGGTCGGCGCACGCGGAAGCCGAGGCGACCGGCACGCGGGCGCGCAGCGCCGCCAGCACCGGCCGCGGCGTGACCCGGACGTCGATCATCGCGCCCGAGACCGCCTCGTCGCGCACGTTGAGCAGGTACTCGTCCACCCCGAGGGCGGCCAGCGGCCCCTCGACGGCGTCCGCGATCCGTGCCCGCAGGCCCGCGGCGTCCGCAGGATCCACCGGGACGTCGTCGTCCGCCCACACCACTGCCAACAGCATGTCCATGTCGAGATCATAGGGCGGTTACGCTGACGCCCATGGCTATCGACTGGGCCCGGGTGGGTCGAACGGCGGTCCGCGTGGGCCGCAGGTATGGACCGACCGTCGCGCGCGAGGTACGCAGGCGGCTGGACGACCGTGGGGTCTCCCCCGCCCTGTCCCCGGAGGTCGGCGGCGGGGGACGGCCCGCCACCACCGGCACCGCCCCCACCTCGAGCCGGGCCCGCAGGATCGCCTACGCGCCCGACCTCGACGGCCACGCCGACCCCGGCGAGATCGTGTGGACCTGGGTCGAGTTCGAGGAGAACGACGGTCGCGGCAAGGACCGTCCGGTCCTGGTGGTGGGTCGGGACGGGGACCGTCTGCTCGGCCTCCAGCTCTCATCGCAGCACTCCAGGGACGACGACGAGGGGTGGCTCGGGCTCGGATCGGGCCCCTGGGACCCCGAGGGCCGACCGAGCTGGGTACGCCTCGACCGCGTGCTGGACGTTCCCGAACAAGGCATCCGTCGCGAGGGCGCGATCTGCCCGCGGCCGAGGTTCGAGGCTGTCGCCGATCGGCTCCGCGCCGACTACGGCTGGCGCTGACGTCGATAGTCGCGGGCCGAGAGCCCGAGCGTGGACCGGAAATCGGCCGCCAGGTGCGACTGGTCGGCGTACCCGAGTTCCGCGGCCACGCGCGCGACGGTCAGCCCGGGGTCCTCACGCAGGCGCAGGGCCGCCTCCTGCAGCCGGTAGCGCCGGATGATCCGGAGCGGTGACAACCCGACGTACTGCTTGGACAGTCGCTGCAGTGCCCTGGTGGACATGCCCATCTCGCGGGCCAGCTGCCCGACCCCGACGATCGCCGGATCCGACTCGACTATCCCGATCATCCGATCGGCGAGCACCGCCCCCTCGGGGATCGGCTCCCCCCAGCGCGCGTCGATCCCGGCCAGCCACGCGGACATCACGCGCGCGGCAGACCCGCTGTCGCCCGCGGCCATCAACTCGGCGACCCCGGTCGCCAGGGCGGGATCGGGGAAATCGACCTCCTCGTCCACGATCTCCGCAGGAGCGGACCCGAGCGCAGCCGACCCCGCCGCCCGGAGCAGTACCCCGAACGCCCAGCCCCGACCCGTCAGATCCCGGCCGGAGGCGGCGGTCGTGGGCCCGGACAGGGTGATCCCGTCAGGTCCGACGACGAGGTTCGATGCGGGGAACGGCAGCAGCGACTGCGTGGACACCAGTCCGTCGGGCAGGTCCCACTGCGCTATCCAGTACCACCGGGCGAGGTGGGCCGACCCGGCCTGCACCTCACGCCGATGGAACCTCGGGAGCGCGTCGGGGAAGAGGAGGCCGCGCGCGTCGTCGAGATCACCCATCCCGTGCCCCGATCCGTCGGTCGACTCCTGTCGCGAATCTACAAGTCGCCGCCGGGATCGCGCTCCTAACGTCATCCCCGTGACCACATCGAACGGAATGACCACATCGAACGGACCGGCCGGCGCGACCGGCGAGCACACGACCGACGGCATCCCGCACGGACGGACCAGCCTGACCCCGTTCCTGGCGCTGCACGACCCGGCCGGGGCACTCCGCTTCTACGCCGAGGCGTTCGGAGCGCGGATCTGCGGGGTGACCGAGATGGGCGGGACCGTCGTCCACGCCGAACTCGACTTCGGCCACGGGCGCCTGCAACTCGGCGCCGTCAACCCCTCGTACCGTCTCGTCCCCCTGCCCGATGGCGACGACGACTGTTACTCCCTGGGTCTCTACTGCAGCGACGTCGACGATGTCGTCACCAGGGCCGTGGCCCTGGGCGCCACCATCCGCGAGGAGACCGCTACGTTCGTCTCCGGGGATCGCTACGCGTCTCTTCGGGACCCATTCGGCGTGCGGTGGTCCGTGATGACCCGCGTCGAGGATCTCTCCGACACGGACAGCGACCGCCGGGTGGCGGACTGGGCGGCGTCGCAGTAGCGGCGGAGGCGTCGTCGCACGTTTTGGCCGGTGACACCCCCGCTGGTAAAGTGGGCCGTCGGTGTCCACCGGAGCACGTTGTGCACGTGTCCGCGCGGACGAGACGACAAGACATCCGATCGGCGGGATCCCCTCGTGGAGCCGTCGACACACGACAAAAAGGTGTGACGAGTGGCCAACATCAAGTCCCAGATCAAGCGGAACCTCACCAACGAGCGCAACCGCCTCCGCAACCAGTCGACCAAGTCGGGCCTGCGTACCGCCATCCGCAGCCTGCGTGAGGCCACCGCGGCCGGTGACAAGGAGAAGGCCGGCGCCCTGCTCGTCGCCACCTCCCGTCAGCTCGACAAGGCCGCCAGCAAGGGTGTCATCCACCCGAACCAGGCCGCCAACAAGAAGTCGGCGCTCACCAAGGCTGTCAACAGCCTCTGAGCACCCCGGTCCCTCCCCTGACCGGGAGGCACCCAGCCCCACGTCTGCTCGCCTGACGTGACGAGGCTCCGAGGGCCCACCCCGCACCACGTGCGTGAGGTGGGCCCTCGTCGTATGGGTGGCTGTCGTGTGTGGGGCCTGCGTGTGAGTGGCCGACGTGTCCCCGATGCGGGTCCGCTCACGTCCCCGCTGTGCGGGCCCGGTCAGCCGGCGGACGCGAGCGTTCCGACCGCGCGGACGGCGCGCTCGAGGGCGTAGGACGTGTCCTCCGCCCCGCCCTTGACCTCGCCGTTGAGGGTGGCGACGACCTGCAGCGCGCTGCCCAGGGTCTCGATGGACCAGTACCGGGTCTGGGCGGTGACCTTCTTGACCTTCCACGGCGGCAGGCCCTGCCGGGCCAGGTCGGCCGGCGGCACGCCCCGCTGGGTACCGACCAGGGCGATGGAGTTCACCGCGTCGGCCAGGGCATCCGCGAGCACGACATGCGGGACGCCGGTGTGCATGGCCCACTCGAGTGCCTCGATCGCGCCGGCCACGTCCCCCGTGACCGCGCGTTCGGCCACGGTGAACCCGCTGACCCCCACGACCCCCGAGTGGTAGCGCCGCACCGCCTCCACGTCGACCTTGCCGCCGGTGTCGGCCACGAGCTGCCCGCACGCCGACGCCAACTGCCGCAGGTCCGTGCCCACCGCCTCCACCAGGGCCTCGCAGGCCTCGGGCGCGACCCTCACGTCGAGTGTCCGGAACTCGGACCGGACGAAGCCGACCACGTCCATGTGCCGGGTGAGCTTGCCGGCCGCGTGTTCCTCGGCCCCCGCCTTGCGCAGGTCCGCCACCAGGGCCTTGGCGCGGCCGCCACCGGTGTGCTGGACGACCAGAACCGTCTCGGGGGGCAGATCACGGGCCGCGCCGAGCACCGCGGACTGGGCGTCCTTGCCGAGCTCCGCCGCGCCGGTGATCACCACGATGCGGGCTTCACCGAACAGGGACGGCGAGAGCAGTTCGAACAGCTGCGGGGCGGTGACCTCGGGCCCACCGAGCCTCGAGACCACCGGCGGGTCCTGCCCGGCCGGGGTCGTCGCACGCACCGTCGAGACGACGCCCGTGGTGGCGCGTTCGGTGAGGAACTCGTCCTCGCCCAGCACCAGGTGCAACACAGCCGGTGCGGACCCCGGTGCCATCTGCGCTCCTCGTCGTCGTCGTTGTTGGTGTCGTCGTTGTCGTCTATCCCAGTCATCGTGCCACGCCGCGCCGACAGGCCCGCACCACCACCGCGCCCGACCGGTCGACCCCGCCCGCTCCCGCACGTATTTTCGGGGCCACGAGCCAATCCGACCGCGACGCCGACGCGAAGCGCCACCATGCGCGGTGTCCGGGCATCGAAGGGAACGACATGAGCGAGAACCAGGACGCCGACACCGAGACGACCGACCAGCTGACGTTCCAGAACCCGGCGAACCGCTACCCCTCCATCGAACCGCCGGTCCAGCACCAGGACGAGCCGGGATTGGACGCCGACCTCGAGCCCAAGGCCGACCTCGGCGAGCACTCCTACCGCGGGACCGGTCGGCTCACCGGCCGCAGGGCGCTCATCACCGGCGGCGACTCCGGCATCGGGGCCGCGGTGGCGATCGCCTTCGCCCGCGAGGGTGCCGACGTGGCCATCCACCACCTGCCCGACGAGGAACCCGACGCCCGCGCCGTCGCCGAGATCATCGAACGCGAGGGCCGCACCGCCGCGCTCATCCCCGGCGACCTCACCGACCGCGCGTTCTGCGAGAGCCTCGCCGACACCGCCGTCGAGCGGCTCGGAGGCCTCGACATCCTCGTCAACAACGCCGGCAAGCAGGTGGTCTCACCCGCGCTCGAAGACCTGCCCGACGAGCAGCTCACCGACACCTTCGAGGTCAACATCGTGGGGATGTTCCGGGTGACCAGGGCCGCGTTGCGCCACCTGGAGCCCGGGTCCACGATCATCAACACGACCTCCGTGGTCGCCTACATGGCGCCGCCGAACCTGCTGGACTACGCGTCCACCAAGGCCGCGATCAACAGCTTCACCAAGGGGCTGGCCCAGCAGCTCGCCCCCAAGGGCATCCGGGTGAACGCCGTGGCACCCGGCCCCATCTGGACACCTCTACAGGTGTCGGACGGGCAACCCAAGGACGAGCTGCCCGAGTTCGGGCACTCCACCCCGCTCGGCCGTGCCGGGCAGCCCACCGAGTTGGCACCCGCCTACGTGTTCCTCGCCTCGCCCGAGTCCAGCTACGTGATCGGCGAGACGCTCGCGGTGACCGGCGGCATGCCGACGCCCTAGCCGTCGGGGATACTGGACACGTGGATCTGCTGCTCGAGGTCGTGTGCCGTCGGCGCCGGGACGGTGGGCCCGGTACCGGCCTCGACGCGTCCGCGCCCCGATGACCGGCCTGGTCCTGGCAGCGGGCGCCGGCAGACGGTTCGGTGGCCCCAAGGCCCTCGTCGACTTCCGCGGTGTCCGCCTGGTGGACCGCGCGGTGTCCCTTCTCCACGCGGGCGGTTGCGACCGGGTTGTGGTGGTCAGCGGCGCGGTCGAGCTGGAGGTGCCCGGCGCCGAGGTGGCGCACAACCCGGACTGGCCCACCGGCATGGGCTCCTCCTTGCGCGTCGGGCTCACCGCGGTCGGGGACGAGGACGTGGTGGTGGTCCCCGTCGACATGCCGTGGCTGGGACCGGAGTCGGTCCGCCGGGTCCTCGCCGCCGAGGCGTCACTGGCGGTCGCCACCTACGGCGGGACCCGTGCGCACCCGGTCCTCCTCGGTGCGCCACACCTCCCCGGGATCATCGCCACGGCGGCCGGAGACGCGGGCGCCCGTCACTACCTGCGGGCACACCCCCACCTCGTGACCGAGGTGCCGTGCGACGACACCGGGTCACCGCGCGACATCGACCACCCCGGCGACCTGGATGCCCCCGACGGCCCACCCCGGGACGGTTGAGCGGCCGGTGGGTGCGAGCACGACCAGCCGGGGGCGCGTCCGGTGGGACCACCCCGCCTGGTGCGCTTACGCTCGACGATCCGGGACCATCCCACCGCGGGCAGCCCGACCGCGACTCGAGAGGACGCACACGTGACGACGACCCGGGCCGAGGCCACCGATCCCCACGAGGTGGCGCGCCGCGTCTTCGGCTGGGACGACCTGCGCCCGCTGCAGGCCGAGGCGATCGAGGCGGCGGTGGGTGGTCGCGACGTGCTGGCGGTGCTGCCCACCGGCTACGGCAAATCGGCCATCTACCAGCTCGCCGGGATCATGGCGGACGGGCCGTGTGTGGTGGTCTCTCCGCTCATCGCGTTGCAGAGCGACCAGTGCGAGGGGCTGAACTCGATGGCGGACTCCGCGCCCACCCGGTCGCTGGCGATCAATTCCTCGATGGGCGTGCGACAGCAGGCGGAGGCCTGGGACGAGGTCGTCGCGGGGCGCGTCCACTTCGTGTTCCTCACCCCCGAGCAGCTGGCCAAACGCGAGGTCCTCGAACGGATCCGTGCGGCCGGGCCGAGCTTCCTCGTGGTCGACGAGGCGCACTGCGTCTCCGCCTGGGGCCACGACTTCCGGCCCGACTACCTGCGGCTGGACGCCGCCCGCCACCGGATGGGGTCCCCCACCGTCATCGCGCTCACCGCCACCGCCTCGACCCCGGTCCGCGAGGAGATCGTCGACCGACTCGCCATGACCGACGCCCTGGTGCTGGCCGGCGGGTTCGACCGGTCGGAGCTGCACCTCGCGGTGAGAAGGCACGTCGAGGACGACGGCAAAAAGGACGCGGTCGTGGAGCGGGCCGTCGAACTCGCCGGCCCCGGCCTGGTCTACACCGCCACCCGCCGGTCCACCGAGGAGTACGCCGAGCGGATCGCCGCACGAGCGGCCGACTCGGATCGCCCGCTGAGGGTCCGTGCCTACCACGCCGGCCAGAAGTCGGCCGACCGGGAGGAGACGCTGGGCGCCTTCCTCGACGGTGGCCTCGACGTGGTGGTGGCGACGAGTGCGTTCGGGATGGGGATCGACAAGGAGGACGTGCGGTTCGTCCTGCACGCCGACATCCCCGACTCACTCGACACGTACTACCAGGAGGCGGGACGGGCCGGACGCGACCGCGAGCCGGCGACGATCGAACTCCACTACCGCAGCGAGGACCTCGGCCTGCGCAGCTTCTTCTCGTCGCACAGTGCCGACGAGGAGGTCATCCGCGCGGTCATCAAGCACCTGCGTCGCGCCGACGGCCCGGTACGGCTGACCCGGTTGAAGAAGTCCCTCGACTTCGGCCCGAGGCGTGTCACGGGCGCGGTCAATCTGCTCGAGGCAGCGGCCCTCGTCGAGTCCGGCCGGAAAGGGCTGGAACTCGTCGAGGACGTGCGGCCCAAGGAGGCGGTCCGGCGGGCCGAGGAGACCTCGGAGATGTTCGAGCGGATCGATCGCTCGCGGATCGGGATGATGCGCGGATACGCCGAGACCGACGGGTGCCGGCGCCAGTTCCTGCTCGGCTACTTCGGCGAGGAGCTCGCGGACCCGTGCGAGAACTGCGACACCTGCGACGCCGGCACCGCGGTCGACCTCACCCACGACGCTGCGGACTTCCCCCTGCAGTCCGCGGTCGTGCACCGCGAGTGGGGATCCGGGATCGTCATGAGCGTCGACGACGACCGGCTCACCGTGTTCTTCGAGGAACAGGGCTACCGAACGCTGTCGCTCGACCTGGTGCGCGACCAGGAGCTTCTCACCCGGGCATGACGGGTGGCGAGCCCGGCAGCCCGGCAGCGATGTCGGCGACGGTCTCGAGCCACCACAGTGCGGGGGCGCAGGCCGCGGCGAGCAGGACCGCACCGCCCTCCCACACCGGACCGAGCGTGGCCGCCGCCGTACCGAGCACGGTGATTAACGGGACGGCCGGAGCGACGGCGATGTTCGCTGGCAGGGCCCACGGCCCCTGACCCAGCCCCGAGGCCACGAGCACCGGAAGCGTCGCCAGGTGGGCGACGACGCAGACCGCCAGGATGTCGGCGACCGGGCCGGGCATCCACGGTCGACGGATCCGCAGGGCCACCGGCCTCGCGGCCAGTACGAGAGCGGCGGTCGCGGTGACGGACAGGACGAAGCCCGTCCCGGTGGCGGTGGCGGGATCGAGGAGGGCGACGACGAGGACCACCGCCGCCAGGGCGGCCAGCGGGCGGCCGGTGCGGTGGGCGCCCAGCGCCGCCAGACCGATGGCCCCGGTGCCGGCGGCCCGCAGAACGGCCGGCTCCGGGCCGACCACGGCCACGAACCCGCCCAGGGCGAGTCCTGCCGCCACGATCCGCCCGCGTCGCCCCACCCCGAGGGCCGCCGCGGCGAGCAGGACCGCCCCCACGACGTAGGCGGTGTTGGCGCCCGAGACCGCCGCGAGATGCGCCAGCCCCGCCGCTCGGAACTCGTCCCGGGTCCGGGCGGAGACTCCTCCCTCGTCGCCCAGGACGAAGGAGGGGAGCAGCCCGGCGGCCTCTCCCTCGAGTGCGCGGCCGGAGACCTGCCGGAGCCGCTCCCGCACCGCCGCCGGGATCCGTCCGGACCATCCGGGTGGGCCCGTCACGCGGGGCGGGGACAGCGCCCGGAGTGCAGGTGGTTCTCCCGCGGATCGCGGCTCCACCACCGCCACCGATGCCTCCACCCGGGTCCCCGGCGGGAGCCCCCGCCAGCCGTCGCGGGCCAGCAGCACCACGTCGAGTTCGGCCTCGCGCGCCGAGCTCCCCGACCCGGTGGACTCCACCCGGACCGGCACCATCACCCCGCCGCCGCGGATCGGCCGGTCGAACCCGGTCACCACCGCCTGTACCCCTGTCCGCGCGCCCACCAGATCGTTCAGCGGGTGCGCGGACAGGGCGTGCACCCGGGCGGCCTGTACCCCCGCCGCGACCGCGCCCGTCGCGCACACCACCGCGAGGACGCCCAGCGCGGCGCGGTCGAGTCGCTCACGCACCCCGTGCCCGGAACCGGTCGACCCGCCGACGGACCACAGCGCGGCGACCACCGCGGTCGCCGCCAGCACCACCGCGACGGCGGCGGCGAGAGCCGGGCGGACACCGCCTGTTGCGGCCGTGGCCGCGAACACGGCGAGCGTCGGCACGACCAGCCGCAGATCCCGCGCCGAAGGGATCCGGCGCCGTGACGTGTCGACCGGGTCGCTCACACCGTGACCAGCGGCCGGAGCCGTGCCAGGGTCGCCGGCCCGATACCGTCGACCTCCACCAGCTGGTCGACGCTGGTAAACGACCCGTTCGCGGCCCGCCACGCCAGGATCGACGACGCGGTCACCGGCCCCACGCCGGGCAACGACTCGAGCGCCGCTGCGTCGGCGGTGTTGAGATCAACCAGACCCCCGCCTGTTCCCGGATCCGGTGTGCCGCCCGCTGGCGCGCCGGTCCCCGCCGTTCCCGGCCCCGCACCAGAACCCGGCCCCGGGCCGGGGCCCGGTCCGATGATGTCGCTGCGCGGACCTCTCGGTCCGTCCGGGCCGGGGGCCGACCCGACGAGGATCTGTTCGCCGTCGGAGACCTTGCGCGCCAGGTTGAGCCCGTCCCGGTCCCCGCCTTCCAGGACACCTCCCGCGCTGTCGAGCGCGTCGGCGACGCGCGCGCCGGGCGCGAGGGTGACCAGTCCGCTGCGGCCGACCAGCCCGACGACGGAGACGACGAGCGGTTCCCCGGCGGTACCCGCTTCCCCGCTCCCCGACCCCGGGGACGGCGGGGCGGGCCGGGTCGAGGCGCCGCCCTCGTCAGTGGCCGCGTCGGCGGGATCGGCGGGATCGGCGTCAGGCTCCCCCACCTGCGCCAACGGGAGGTCGGGCACCGCAGGCCCCTCGGGGACGGACGAGATCAGACGGTGCACGGAGAACGCGCCGAGACCCAGCACGAGCATCACCAGGGCGATCCCGGCGAGCCGGTCGGGCGCCCACCGGATGCGACCCCACCACGGCGGGTCGGCCCAGGCGGCCGCATCCGGGTACTGCGGCGGGATCCGCTCCGGCCGGTCACCTGCGGGGTCGAGGTCGGCCCACGGCACCGCGGCCGGCCGGCCGGGCCCACCACCGGTTGCCGGAGGGGCGTCGCCCGGGGCCGGACGTTGATCGACCGCGGCAGGACGGTCGGCGTCCGGCGGCGAGAGTGCGCTGGCGAGTCGGTGCAGGGCGGCCGCCCGCGCAGGGTCCCGGTGGGAGTCGACGGGGCCGCCGGATCGTGCCGGGGTCTCGGTTCGCATGGCGCGAAGCTAGCCCGGCACATCCCCCGCGGTGGCCCCGATCGCGGCCGTCAGTCCGCCGGCTGTGGAGAGGGGGGAAGGATGGGGAATTCGGTGTCGACCAGGTCCGTCACCGAGACACCCACTGTTCCCGGCCCCAGGTGCCAGGCGAGGACCTCGTCGAATTCGACGATCATGACCCGCTCCGGGAACTGGGTCTCCTTGCGGATCTCGGTGGCCATCTCCTCTGCCCGCTCGCGCGCCTGGTGGTGGTGGACCACCACCAGCACGTCACCGCGCGCCACGTCGTCGCGCAGCAGGGATCGCAGTCGCGCATGCGCCTTGGTGGTGGTGCGGGCCTTGGCCGCCAGGTCCACCGATCCGTTGCGCAGCACGATCACCGGGCGCATGGCCAGGGCGCTACCGAAGAGCGCGGCGAGCGCACTGATCCGGCCGCCTCTGCGCAGACTCTCGAGTGACTCCAGTGCGGCGTACGTCGAGGCTCCCCGGCAGAGCCGCTCGGCGAGTTCGTAGGTCGCGGACAGACCGAGCCCGTTTCCCGCCGCCCACGCGCACTGCGCGACGGCGGCCCCGAACGCCATGCCCGCTCCGCGGGAGTCCGAGACCAGCACCCGGCCCCCGAATCTGGTCGCGGCGTCGGCCGCCGACTGCCAGGTACGCGAAAGCTCGCGGGACAGGTGCACCGACACCACCCCTGTGCAGTCGGGATCCGCGAGCAGTTCCTCGTAGATCTCCGCCAGTTCGTCGGGCGTGACCGCGGCCGTGGACACCGCGCGGTCGTTCTCCTCCACGACGTGCAGACCCACCACCGTGATGCCGAACTCGCGGACCCACTCGGCCGGCAGGTCGGCACTCGAGTCGGTGACCAGGCGGATCGTCATGACGAGCCCACCGGGGGCGTGATGCCGGCGTTCCACTGGTCCAGGCGCCACAGGACACCTCGGGCGGCCTCGGTGGTGGGGCCGACCTCGGGCTCGGGAAGCTGCGCGGCCGTGCCCTCGGGGCGGACATGCGCCGACAGCTGCACCCAGCAGGTGTTGCCGAGTCCGTTGAACACCGAGTACTGCTCCACCGGCAGCTCGAGCAGCGACGCGGTCAGGGCCGCTATCGCGCCGCCGTGGGCGACGATCACGGCGGGGTGCTCGCTCCAGTCGGGCGACGCCTCGACCAATTCGTCGACGACCTCTCGGGTCCGCCGCGCCACGTCCAGACGGCTCTCGCCCTCCGGCGGTGACCACCGGGGACTGCTGCGCCACCGGACCCGGGCGTCGGGCCACTGCCCGTCGACCTCCGAGTGGCTCATGCCCTGCCACGTGCCCAGGTGCGTCTCCCGCAGCCGCGGGTCGGTGCGGACGTCCAATCCCACCTCGGTGGCCAACGCCTTCGCCGTCTCGTGCGCCCGCTGCAGGTCCGAGGACAGGATCGTCCACGGGCGACGCGGTGCCAGCACGCGGCCGACGGCGTGGGCCTGCCGCTCACCCAGCTCACTGAGCTCGGTGTCCAGCTGTCCCTGCATCCGCAACGAGGCGTTGTAGTGCGTCTGGCCGTGACGCAGGAGGATGAGACGTCGGGTCACCGGGTGGTTCAGAGCTCCTGATCCCGCTGTGGCTCCTCCGGCGCGAGCGAGTCGTCGGCGTTGCCGGCGTCGTCAGCGGACCGTCGCGACGTCTCGACGCCCTCGATCTCGACGACCGGGCAGTCCTTCCACAGGCGGTCGAGCGAGTAGTAGTCGCGCTCGTCGACGTGCTGGACGTGCACGACCAGCTCGTTGTAGTCGAGCAGCGCCCACCGGCCCTCACGGGTGCCCTCACGACGCAGCGGCTTGTGGCCGGCCTCGCGCAGCTTGTCCTCGATCTCGTCGACGACGGAGTTGACCTGCCGCTCCGTGTCGGCGGACGCCAGGACGAAACAGTCGGTGATGATGAGCTGGCCGGAGACGTCGATGACGACGATGTCGGTCGCCAGTTTGTCGTCGGCGGCGCGGGCCGCGATGGCGGCCATCTCAAGGGCCTCGGGGCTTGCGGTCACTGGGGATTCTCCTCGGGGTGGGGTTCGGTGGGGACGGGCACCCGGTGTACCGGGGCCGTCGCTGCGGGGGTGCCGTCCAGGCGGGTCGAGCCCTCGGGCCGGTAGAGATTGCGTTTCGCGATGTACTGCACGACACCGTCCGGCACGAGATACCACACGGGCGCGTCCTCGGCCGCCCGGCGGCGGCACTCCGTGGACGAGATGGCCAGCGCGGGGATCTCGAGCAGGTGGACCCGCCCGTCCCGGATCTCGGTGAGGTGCGTGTCGGACAGTTCGAACCCGGGCCGGGAGACCCCGACGAACGTGGCGAAGTCGAACATCTCCTCCCACCCGCGCCACGTGAGGATCTTCTCCAGCGCGTCGGCGCCCGTGATGAAGTACAGATCGGTGTCCGGGTGCTGGCGCAGCAGGTCCTTGAGCGTATCGAGCGTGTAGGTCGGCCCGTCGCGGTCGATGTCGACGCGACTCACCGAGAATCGCGGGTTGGAGGCCGTGGCGATGACCGTCATCAGGTACCGGTCCTCGGCCGGGGACACCTCCCGGCCCCGTTTCTGCCACGGCTCGCCGGTGGGGACGAACACCACGTCGTCGAGACCGAACCGGTGGGCGACCTCGCTGGCCGCGACGAGGTGACCGTGATGGATGGGGTCGAAGGTCCCGCCCATCACTCCGATACGGCGTCGAGCGCCGTCGGTGGTCCCCGTCGTGGTCATGGTCGGTGAGTCTATCGGTCGGGGGTGGCGCCCAGTCGTCTGCCGCGCCCCGCCGCCGCGATCACTCACACGGGGAGCAGGCTCGCGACGACCGTCGTGAGCTGTTCGACGTTTCGGCACTCGTGCATGGGGACGTACTGGGAGTACAGCCTGGCGGCCGAATCGCCGGTCCCCCACTGCCGCTTGGGCTCCGGGTTGAGCCAGTGGGTGTGTCCGACCCGCTCGCTGACGAACTCGAGTGCCTCGACGGACGGATCCCGGTAGTTGTTGCGGCCGTCCCCCAGGATGAGCAGCGACCCCGTCCTGGTCAGGGTGTGGGCGTACCGGTCCGCGAAGCCCGCCAGCGCGTGACCGTAGTCGGAGTGACCGTCATAGGTGACGATCTCGGCCTCGCGGACCATCCGGCTCATCGCGGAGCCGAGGTCCGACCCGGTCTCGAAGAACGAGGTCACCTCGTCGGTGGTGTCGACGAACGCGAACACCCGCACCCGGGAGAACTGCTCACGGAGCGAGTGCACCAACTGGAGGGTGAAGTGGCTGAACCCGGCCACCGAGCCGGACACGTCGCACAACACGACCAGCTCCGGCCGTGCCGGGCGGGGCTTGCGCAGCACCAGTTCCACGGGGACGCCGCCGGTGGACATGGACCGACGCATGGTCTTGCGCATGTCGATCGCACCGTGCCGGTGACGACGTCGGCGGGCCGCCAGGCGGCTGCCCAGCTGCCTGGCCAGCGGACCCACCCTGCGGCGCAGTGCCTGCAGGTCCTGGTCGTTGGCCCGCAGGAAGTCGACCTGTTCGGCCGCGGGCCCCACCGCGTACTGTGCGACGCGGTCGCGGCCCACGGTCTCGGCGGTACGGCGGCGGGTCTCGTCGGCGACCTCCCGCAGGAAGCCGCGGACCAGGTCGGCGGCCGAGTTGGCGGCCGCCGTCTTCTCGGCGTGCCGCTGGGAACCGTCCGGGTCGAAGGGGTCGGCGCCGAGCAGCCCGTCCAGGATCCGCTGCATGATCGAGTTGGTGTCGAGCGGGCTCAGTGCCTGGTAGGCGGAGTAGCGCGGTCCGTTCACCGAGTCGTATGACCCGAGCTGCTCGACCAGGAGTTCCGCCAACGCCCGGGCCTTGGCCCGCGACTCCTCGGTGTCCTCGAGCAGGAGCGACGCGATGAGCTCGTTCAGTGCGTCCGGATCCACCTTACCGTCGTCGTCGGTCGGGATCTCCACCTCGAGCGTCACCGCGTCGCCCGCGGTGTGGGACCCCACGGCGGCCGGGAACCACAGGTCGAAGAGCTGGTCGAATACCCCACGGTGCGTGGACTTGTGCAGGATCGTCGAGGCCAGCGCCTCGCGCAGCGCGGCGCGGTCGAGCAGGTCGACGTGCACCATCGCCGCGGCGGCGTCCACGGCCTCGCTCGGGCCGACGGGGATGCCCTTGCGGCGCAGTGCGTCGACGAAGTCGACGAGGTGACCGGACATCCCGCCCGGGGCCCTCTCGGTCATTCCACCCACCTCCCTGTCCCCCACGGCCCTAGTTGAGCCGGAGCTCGGCGGCCGCGCGCAGCTGGTCGGACTGGTGCTTGAGCACCACGCCGAGCGTCTGCAGGACCACCTCGTCGTCGATGGTGTCCAGGCCCAGCGCCACGAGCGTGCGACCCCAGTCGATCGTCTCCGACACGCTCGGCACCTTCTTCAGCGCCATCGCGCGCAGGACGCCCACCACGCGTACGAGCTGCTCGGCCAACCGGTCGTCGAGTTCCGGCACCCGGGAGGCGAGGATCTTGCGCTCCAGCTCGGGCGTCGGGAAGTCCAGGTGCAGGTAGAGGCACCGCCGCTTGAGCGCCTCGGACAGCTCGCGGGCCGCGTTGGAGGTGAGCACCACGAACGGGCGTCGGGTGGCCTCTATGGTCCCGAGTTCGGGGATGGTCACCGCGAAGTCGCTGAGGACCTCCAGCAGCAGGCCCTCGATCTCGATGTCGGCCTTGTCGACCTCGTCGACGAGCAGGACGGTGGGCTCGCTGCGCCGGATGGCGGTGAGCAACGGCCGGGACAGCAGGAACTCCTCGGCGAACACGTCGTCGCGCGTGGAGTCCCACCCCTCGCCCTGCCCGGCCTGGATCCGCAGGATCTGCTTGGCGTGGTTCCACTCGTAGAGCGCACGGGCCTCGTCCACGCCCTCGTAGCACTGCAGGCGGATGAGTTCGGCCTCCGTGGCGGCGGCGACGGCCTTCGACAGCTCCGTCTTGCCGACACCGGCCGGGCCCTCGATGAGCAGCGGTTTGCCCAACCGGTCGGCGAGGTAGACCACCGTCGCGGTCGATCGGTCGGCCAGGTACCCCTGTCCACCGAGGGCCTCGATGACGTGGTCGATGCTCTCGAATGCGGGTCGCTGGGCGGTGCGGGCTCGGTCCATCGGGTGGGTCCTTTTCGGTTCGGGGTCGTCGGTGGCGGGCCGGCGGGCGGCGCGGGCGCGAGTGCCTCTACGGCCGCACGTGCCCCTTGCCGTGGGCGATCCACTTCGTGCTGGTCAGTTCCTCGAGCCCCATCGGGCCGCGGGCGTGGAGTTTCTGGGTGGAGATACCGATCTCGGCGCCGAAGCCGAACATCTCCCCGTCGGTCCAGGCGGTGGAGGCGTTGACCATCACCGCCGCCGCGTCGACGCGGGCGCAGAACCGGTCTGCCACGTCGATGCTGCGGGTGGAGATGGCCTCGGTGTGTCCGGAGGACCAGCGGTCGATGTGCTCGATCGCCTCGTCCACCCCGTCGACCACCTTGAGCGCGATGTCCATGCTGAGGTATTCCTCGCCCCAGTCGACGTCGTCGGCGGGGACGAGGCCCTCGCGGTCGCCGTGGACGGTGACGCCGGCCGTCCTCAACGCCCCCACGACGCGGTCCACGGCCGCGTCGCCGAGGGCGGAATCGAGCAACACCGTCTCGGTGGCGTTGCAGACGCTGCAGCGACGGGTCTTCCCGTTGAGCAGCAGGCTGATGGCCTCGTCCAGGTCCGCGTCTCCATGGATGTAGAGGTGACAGTTGCCGGTGCCGGTCTCGATGGCCGGGACCTTGGCGTTCTCCACCACGGTCTGGATCAGACCAGCGCCGCCGCGGGGGATGACGACGTCCACCAGACCGCGCGCCTGGATGAGGTGGGTGACCGACGACCGGTCATCGGACGGCAGGAGCTGGGCCGCGTCCACGGGCAGGCCGTGCTCCGCGAGGACACCGCGCAGCACCTCGACCAACGCCTCATTGGAGTTGCGGGCCGAGCGCGACCCCCGCAGCAGTGCTGCGTTGCCCGATTTGAAGGCGAGCCCGAACGCGTCGACGGTGACGTTGGGGCGACCTTCGTAGATCATCCCGACCACCCCGAGCGGGACTCGGACCTGTCGCAACTGCAGCCCGTTGGGGCGGGTTGAGCCACGCGTGACGGTGCCGACGGGGTCCGCCAGACCGGCCACCTGACGCAGGCCGCCGGCGATGCCCTCGATCCGCTCGGCGGTGAGCCTCAGCCGGTCGAGCATGGCCTCGCCCATACCGGCCTCGGACTGCTCGGCGAGGTCCCGGGCGTTGGCCTCGAGGATCGTCGACTCCGCCACCACGAGGGCGTCGGCGGCCGCCTGCAGCAGTGCGTTCTTGCGGTCCGCGGTGAGCAGGGCCAGTTCGCGCGAGGCGGACCGGGCCCGGCGGGCGGCGTCGTGAACGGCGTCGCGGGTCGGGTCCGCGGCGGGCCCGGCGTCCGTCTGGCCAGTGAGGTCGGAAGCGTCGAGGTGGCTGGCTGTCATGCGTTCCAGCTTACCGATGCGGCCGGCGGGGCCACTTCCGACGAGTCAGACCGTCGGGACGGCCCCGGTCTCGCGCACGGCGAACTCCCGGAATCGGCGGGCCAGGTCCGGGTCCCCGGCAGGGCCCGATCGCTCGCCGGGTCCGGGCGGGCCCGCGATCTGTCGGAAACCCGTCGGTCCGATGTACGACGCCGGCGGCAGATCCTCCGTCGCCGCGTACAGCAGCGGGCGTGCCCCATCGGCGGCCGTGGGCACGATCCGCCGGCCGAGCAGGTTGAGCACGGCATTGACCGGCGGGAACGAGGTCGGGTCGAGGATCGAGGTGGCGGCGAACCCGGGGTGCGCGAGCTGTACGTCCACCGCGGAGCCCGCGGCGGCGAGACGGGTCTGCAGGTCGAGTCCCCAGAGCATGCACGCCAGCTTCGACTGCGCGTACGCCGCCGCCATCGAGTAGGGGCGCTGTCGGAAGTGGGGGTCGGCGAAGTCGATCCGCCCCTTGGCGTGGGCCATGGAGGCCGTGATCACCACCCGCTCCCGGATTCGGGGCAGCAGGAGTTCGGTGAGCAGGAACGGCGCGAGGGCGTTGACCCCCAAGTGCAGCTCGAAGCCGTCCGCAGTCTCCCGCCGGGTCTTGCTCATCAGACCGGCGTTGTCCAGCAGGATGTCGACGGGGTCCGTGTACGAGCTCGCGAACTCCCGCACGGCGTGCAGGTCACTCAGGTCCAGCTCGTGGACCTCGGTGGAGCCGCCGATCTCCGCGGCCGCCGCCTCCCCCTCGGCGCGGGTGATGGACGGGAGCACGACGTGGGCGCCCCGGCGCGCGAGTTCACGCGCGGCTTCCTTCCCGATGCCGCTGGTGCCGCCCGTGACCACGATGGTCTTCCCGGTCAGGTCGGGCAGGTCGTCGACGGTCCACGCCGCGGAGCTCACGAGGCGGCCCCGTCGCTGCGCACGAGGACGGTGACCATGAAGCCGCTGTCGTCGTCGAACGGCAACAGATCCCACGTCGACCAGCGCTGCTGCACCCGCAGCCCGGCGCGGTCGGCGTCGCGGTCGAACTCCTCCCGGGTCCAGCCCCGGTCGAGCCCGAAGCCCACGACCAGGCGGCCGGCCCTCCCCTCGGCGCCCTCGTCCGCCGTGGCGAGGCGGGCGGCGAGGTTGGTGAGCACGGCGCCGCGGCTGGCGGGGTCGACGAAGGCCAGGACGTTGCCCGCCGACACGGCGAGGTCGAACGGCCCGCGGGGCCAGCCCTCGTCGGCCAGGTCCGCGACCTCCCACGACGCTTCGGGGCACAGCTCCCGCGCGCGCTCGATCAGGTGCGGGTCGAGGTCGACGCCGGTGACGCGGTGTCCACGCGAGTGCAGGTAGGCGCCGGTGCGCCCCTGACCACAGCCCACGTCGAGGATCCGGGCACCGCGCGGGACCATCGCGTCGATCAGCCGCGCCTCGCCGTCGATGTCCACTCCCTCGGCCACCATGTCGTCCCACCGTCGGGCGTACCGCCGGGAGTGCTCGGGGTCTGCCTCCACGATCTGCTTCCATGTCTGAGCCATGCGGCCCAGTATGGCCGCAGGGAGCGACATATGTCGCGGAGGACGACGACGACGAGGGCGGCCGCCGCCGGGCCGGCGGAACGCGGCGGTCACGGGCCGATGGCGCGGAGGAGGCGGAAGGTGGGCAGATCGGCTCCCCTGGTCTGGTTGACGAGGGTGACCGCAAGGGTCCCGCCGACGGTGTCGACGACGGCGATCGACCGGAACCCGCCGGTGCCGCCGTTGTGCCACAGGGTGCCCGGGCCGGCGCGATGCCACCCGAGCCCCATCCGTTCGGGCCCGGACGGCGGCGTGGCCTGCGTGAGTCGGACGGCGTCCTCGAGGTCGGTGGTCGACGGATCGAGGTGCGCGGCGAGGAACCGCGTCATGTCGGCCGCCGTGGAGCGCAGCGCTCCCGCGCCCGGCATTCCGCGCAGCGGCCACGGTTCGGCGCCGCGGCGGCGGCTGCGGTGCCCAAGGGCCGTCCGCCGCCGCTGCTCGTCGGTCATCTGATCCTCGGTCACGGTGTCGGGCATGCCCAGTGGTCCGCAGATCCGGTCGCGGACGAGCGCCCCGAAGTCGGCCCCGGTCGCGCTGGTCATCGCGATGCCGAGAAGGCCGGAGCCGAGATTCGAGTACTTCGGCGTGCCCTGCCCCGGGTGCCGACGCGGGCGGAGGCCACGGAGTCCGGCGAGGACGTCCGATTCCGTGAGGTCCGCATAGGGATCCGCACCCGTGCGCACGTAGGCGAGGTTCTCCCGGAGCCCCAGCCGGCCGGGCGTCCTGGGGAGCCCGGAGGTGTGGGTCGCGAGGTGCTGCAGCGTGATCGGGTCGTCGTCACCACCCGGCAGGTCCGTGCCGGTGGGGAGCAGGTCCCGGACCGGGGTGTCCAGCCGCCACTGCCCCCGGACGACACCGTCGGCCAGCAGAAGGGCGGTGAACACCTTCGTGATGGAGCCGATCTCGAAGAGCGTGTGGGCGTCCGGGGTGGCGCCCCGACCGGTGTCCCCGCGGGTGGCGGTGTGGACACCGCCCGGTGGCCCGGCAGCCATCACGACCCCGACCCGCCGCCGCGACAGTCGGTCCGTCGCCCGCTCGACCTGCCCCGCGATTCCCTGCCCACCACTGGTCACGGGACCGAGTAAACGCTCCCGGGCTCCGCTCCGCAGGGGAGCTGTCGGAGCGGTGGGGCACGATGGGCCCATGACCTCGACAGCGGACCGTCCCTCTTCCGACGACCCGGCCACCGGGGACCGGGCCCCCGGTGACCGGGCCGCGCTCCGGGCCCGCGCCGACGAACTGCTCAGCGCTCTCGCCGGGGCGGGCGCCGTCCTGCGCGAGGACCAGTGGGTCGCCATCGAGGCCCTGGTGGCGGACCGGCGGCGCGCGCTGGTGGTCCAGCGCACCGGCTGGGGCAAGTCGGCGGTGTACTTCATCGCCGCCCGGTTGCTCCGCGAGCTGGGATCGGGCCCCACCGTGATCGTCTCGCCGTTGCTCGCGCTCATGCGGAACCAGGTCGAGGCCGCCGCCCGGGCCGGGGTGCGGGCGGCCACCATCAACTCGGCCAACATGACCGAGTGGGACGAGGTCCGCTCGGCGGTCCGGGCCGGTGAGGTCGACGTACTGCTGGTGAGCCCGGAGCGTCTCAACAACCCCGATTTCCGCGACACGGTCCTGCCCGCGCTCGCGGCGGACGCCGGCCTGGTGGTGGTGGACGAGGCCCACTGCGTCTCGGACTGGGGTCACGACTTCCGGCCGGACTACCGGCGTATCCGCACGCTCCTCGCCGATCTGCCCCAGGGCGTGCCGGTCCTGGCCACCACGGCCACGGCCAACGACCGGGTGGTCCGCGATGTCGCGCAGCAGCTCGGGGTCGGTGAGTCCGCCTCGGAGGACACCCTCGTCCTGCGAGGCGGACTGGACCGCGAGTCGCTGCGGCTGTCGGTGGTGGATATCGACGACTCGGAGAAGCGCGCCGCCTGGCTCGTGGAGAACCTCGAGTCGCTGCCGGGCAGCGGCATCATCTACAGCCTCACGGTCGCGGCGGCCGAGGACATGGCCGAACTGCTCACCTCGGCCGGGCACCGTGTCAGCTCCTACACCGGTCGCACCGACGCCGGTGAACGCGAGGAGCTGGAGCGCGCGCTGCTCGACAACGAGGTCAAGGCCCTGGTCGCCACCTCCGCGCTGGGCATGGGGTTCGACAAGCCGGACCTGGGCTTCGTGGTCCACCTGGGTGCCCCGCCCTCCCCCATCTCCTATTACCAGCAGATCGGCCGCGCCGGGCGTGCCGCCGACCGCGCCGAGGTGGTCCTGCTGCCCGGGCCCGAGGACCGCGCGATCTGGAATCACTTCGCCTCCCTGGCGTTCCCGCCCGAGGACGTGGTGCGGCGGGTCCTCGACGCGCTGGAGCCCGACCGACCGCAGTCCACGCAGGCGCTCGAACCCGCAGTCGACCTCGGCCGCAACCGGCTCGAGATGGTGCTCAAGGTCCTCGACGTCGACGGCGCGGTCCAGCGAATCCGGGGTGGCTGGGTGGCCACCGGGCGGCCGTGGCACTACGACGCCGAGCGGTACGCGGGGCTGGCGGAGGCACGGCAGTCCGAGCAGCAGGCGATGCTGGAGTACCAGCGCACCGGGTCCTGCCGCATGGAGTTCCTCCGCGGCCAGCTCGACGACCCCACCCTCGACCCGGCCTCCGACGGCTGCGGTCGCTGCGACAACTGCACGGGTCAGCGCCGCACCACGGACGTCGACTCCGGGGCCCTGACCCGCGCCCGCGAGGCCCTCGAACGGCCCGGCGTGGTCCTGCCGCCCCGCCGCCAGTGGCCCACCGGCCTCGCCAAGCTCGATGTCCCGCTCAAGGGCAAGATCGCCGACGGCCCCGCCGAGGGCCGGGCTCTGGCCCGCCTGACCGATCTCGGCCTGGGCCAGAAGCTGCGCGCCCTGCTCGCCGAGCCCGACCAGGACGCTCCGGATTGGCTCGCACGCGCGTGTATTCCCGTCCTCCGCGAGTGGGGATGGGCCGACCGGCCCACCGGCGTGGCCGCCCTCCTCACCGGCGAGCACCCGCAGCTGGTCACCACTCTCGCCCATGCCCTGGCGCAGATGGGTCGCATGGAACATCTCGGGGAGATCTCCCGCGATCCGGCCCTTCCCGCGGTGACGGCCCAGAACTCCGCGTACCGCGTGGCTCAGTTGTGGGGCACGTTCTCCGGCCCGTCGACACCGTCCGAGGGCCCCGTCCTGCTGGTCACCGACCTGCTCGGGACGGGGTGGACGATCACCGAGGCGGCCCGGCATCTCCGCTCCTCCGGGGTTCCCGCCGTCCTGCCCCTGGCCGTGGCCACATCCGGCTAGGTGTGATGTCCGGCTAGGTGTGATGTCCAGGGAGGTCGCCGCCCGCGCATCGACAGACCGGAGTCCGGCACGGGATCATCGACCCATGGGTAACTCAACGAGACCGTCACCGTCGGCCGGGCCGGGGTTCACCACGATCCGGTCGGACCCGTCATGAGCGCCCTCACGGTGCTCGCTCTCGCGGTGGGATTCGTCCTGCTCATCGGCGGCGGCGAGGTGCTGGTGCGAGGCGCCGGCGGTCTGGCCGCGACCCTCGGGATCTCCCCGCTGGTGGTGGGACTCACCGTCGTCGCCTTCGCGACCTCCGCGCCGGAGTTCGCGGTGAGCGTCGACGCCGCGCTGAGCGGATACCCGGGGTTGGCCGTCGGCAACGTGGTGGGCAGCAACATCGCGAACATCCTGCTCATCCTTGGACTGACAGCGATCGTTGCCCCGCTGGTGGCGACGTCCCGCATCGTGCGGGTCGACATCCCCATCATGGTGCTGTTCTCGGTGGTCGCGCTGCTGGTGGCACTCGACGGCACGATCAGCTTCCTCGACGGTCTGCTGTTGTTCGCCGGCCTCGTGGCGTATGTGGTGGCGACGATCGTCATCTCGCGCAAGCAGGATGGAGGCCGGGTCGCCGCGGCACCGGAGGACCCGGTCGCTGACGGCCCCGGTGGTGGCGACGCCGCCGTCGACGGCGCGGGTGATGGCGACGCGGGTGGCGCCAGCGCGGGCGAGACGCGGTCGTCCGGCGTCGCGTCGTCACACCCGGTTCTGGTCAGCAGCGTCTTCGTGGTCGTCGGTGTGGCTCTGCTGGTGGTCGGCGCGCGACTACTCGTCGCGGCGGCGAGTGATCTCGCGTCGGCATGGGGAATGAGTGACCTGGTCATCGGTCTCACGGTGGTGGCGGTCGGGACGTCGCTACCGGAGCTCGCCACGAGCGTGGTGGCGGCGATCCGCGGCGAACGGGACCTGGCCATCGGCAACATCGTCGGTAGCAACATGTTCAACATCGGTGCCGTTCTCGGGATGACCTCGCTCATCACGCCCATCGACGTCGCCCCCGGGGCCGTCCGCTTCGACCTGCCGATCATGCTCGCCGTCTCGCTGGCCCTGCTCCCGATCGCCTTCACCGGTATGGCGATCAAGCGGTGGGAGGGACTGCTCTTCACCGGCTTCTACGCCGCGTACGTCGTCTACGTGGTGCTGCAGGCGGCCGACCACGACGCGTTGGATCCGTTCAGCGCCGCCATGCTCTGGTTCGTCATCCCCATCACCGCGCTGTGGCTCATCGTGCTGGCCACCTATGAACTCGGCGTACTGCGGGGGCGCCGACAGGCGCGGGAGCGGCGAGTCGCGGCGGGGGCGCGCGTAGCGGACGAGGAGGACCCGACGGAAGGGGTGACCCGCGACGGGTGAGCGCCCTCGCCGGGCCCGTTCGCCGAGGACCTCCGGTTCACACGGTGAGTCGGAGGCTCCGGAGGCGACGGACCAGAAGACTCTGGTGCCATTCGGTCCGCGAGACGTCGATCTCGAGGTCCCCTCCGATCTCGAGGAGGAAGTCGAGTGCGGCGCGGGATTCCATGCGCGCCAGGGCCGCACCCAGGCAGAAGTGGATGCCGCGCCCGAACGACAGGTGCGAGCCCTCATCGCGGTCCGGTCCGAACCGGTCCGGGTCCCCGTACCGGTGGGGGTCCCGGTTGGCGCTTCCCCAGAGGAGGAAGAGGTGGGTGCCCGCGGCGAGAGCGGTCCCACCGAGTTCGGTGTCCGTGGTGACGTGGCGGCAGTGCCCCCGGAAGGGCGCATCCGTTCTGAGGGTCTCCTCAATGAACGACGAGCGGCGCCCCGGGTCCGACCGGAGTCTGTCGAGGTGCTCCGGGTGCTGCCCCAGGCGCCGAACCAGGGTGCCCAGGTGGCCCACGGTGGATTCGATACCCGCCGCCACGAGCTGGACGAGGACCTGCACCGCGGCGTCGTGGGAGATCTCGCCACGCTCCAGCTCACGGGCGAGTGCCCCGAGCACCGAGGCGCCCTGCCCGGCCTCCGCCGCGGTCACAGCGGCGGAGAGGTGGTCGACCAGCTCCCCTGCCGACCGGAGCGAGTCGTCGAGCTCGTCGGCCGTGACCATCCCGTCCAACATCCTCGTGCTGGCGAACGCCCACTCCCACAGGCGGTCGGCATCCTGTGGCGGCAGTCCCATGAGTTCCGCGATGACGGCGGGCGGGAGACGTTCGGCGATGTCCGCCACCCAGTCGATCCCGCCGTCTCGCCAGCCGTCCGCCCACAGTTCGCGCAGTCGGCGGTCGACGAAGGGCCGCCAGGCTCGCAGTGTGCGCGGGGAGAGGGACGACGCGACCACGCTCCGGTGGGCCCGGTGCACCTGCCCGTCAGCGGTTGCCAGCGCGTGGACGGGGGATCCGAGTTCGGCGACGGGGAACTCGGTCACCTCCCCGCCAGGGCCCACCACCATCGTCGCGGTGAGGTTGGACGAGAAGTCCTCGACCCTGCTCGCGGCCTCCACGATCAGGTCCCATGACCGGACGGCGTAGAAGCCCGAGTCCCCCACCCGCTCGATTCCCGGCGAGGTCCTCGAGGGGTCGAACAGGTCCATGATCTCGTGCGCATCCCGCATACCCGCCACACTCGCGGACCGGTACCCGGCCCACATCGGAATCGCAAATTCCGGTGGTCACTCGGCGGGCGCGGGCGACCGTCGTGGGGCTCCGGGGGCCCGGAGCAGCACGACACCGCTGACCCCCGAGACCGCGGCGGAGGCGAGCAGTAGTGCACCGAGGCCCAGGGACGGTATGACGGCCCCGGCGAGCGCCGGCGCGATCACGGAGCTCACGGCGCCCACCACCAGGCACGCCGTGAACGCCGCCCCCGCGCGATCGTGGGCCAGCTCCGCCGTCCACACGGCGAGGACCGCCGAACCGGTCATGTACCCCACACCGAAGACGCAGGCGGAGATCACCGTCGCGACCAGGGAGTTCCCCGCCTGACCCAGCAGCGCCAACGAGACCGCGACGGTCACCAGGCACATCGCCGCGACCCGGGCACTGCCCCACCGTTGCGCCATGGCGCCGGTCGCCAGTGCCGTCAGGCCACTGGCACCGATCAGGACGTAGGCCACCGGGACGGCGAGCTCCGGCAGGTCCGTGCGGTCGAGGACGTCGGAGGCGTAGGTGAAGTAGATGATGACGACCGCGAAGTAGACGACCGAGTAGCCGGCGGGCACGGGCAGGACCCTGGCCAGGTCCGCGAGCCCGCGCTGACCCCGCGGGCGCGCCACCGGGTCGGTCCGCGGTACCAGGCGCAGGTTGACGACCGCGGCCGCGGCGACCCCCGCCCACACCAGACGCCAGGATCCCTGGACGGCGAGGACGGCCAGCCCGCCCAGGGCGATCAGCCCGACGCCCGTGCCGGTGGTGATCATCGCCAGGGCCCTGGGCTGGTGGCGGGCGGTCACCGTCCGGGTGACTATGTCCGAGTACGGCGCCCAGACCCAGCCACCCGCGCTGCCGGCCAGCACCGGGCCCACCGCGAGCAGCCACGGCGACTGCGCGGTCACCACGATGGCGGCACCGAGCGCGCCGCAGACCCCGCCCACGGTGGTCGGTGCGCGCGGTCCACGCCGGGCCGCCAGGGGTCCCGCGAGCAGCAGGCCGGCCAGGTAGCCGACGAACGTGGCGCTGGCGACGAGCCCGAGCACCAGCTCCGGCAGACCGCTCCTCGCCGCCGCCCGCGCCGATCAGGCCTCCCGCGTCATCGCCCGGCCCGCCTTGAGCCCGGAGAAGATGCACCCGCCGAGGAACGTCCCCTCCAGCGAGTTGTACCCGTGCACGCCGCCGCCGCCGAAGCCGGCGACCTCGCCCGCCGCGTACAGGCCCGGGAAGGGCTCGCCGTCGCGGGTCAGGCACTGGGAGTCGAGGGTCGTCTCGATGCCGCCGAGCGTCTTGCGGGTCATGAGGTGCACCTTGACCGCGATGAGCGGGCCGCCGGAGCCGGCCGCCGAGCCCGTGCCCTGCCCCGAGTCCCTGAGCAGCCGGTGTGGCTTGGCCATCCGGGTGAGCTTGTCGGTGAGGACGCGCCGGGCGTTGTGGATGGCCTGTACCTGGGCGTCCTTGGCGAACGGGTTGTCCATCTGCCCGTCCATCGCCAGGACGAACTCGCGCACCCGCTCCACGTCGAGCTCCGGCTCCCCGTCGCGCAGCAGCGAGTTCATGCCGGCGACCATCTCCTCGAGGGTGTCCGCGACCACCCAGTCGACGCCCTTCTCGGCGAACTCGGCGATCGACGGCGGCAGTCCGCTGCCGGCCTTGGAGGCGAACTTCTTGATGCTCTTGTCCGTGAGCTCGGGGTTCTGCTCGGAGCCGGAGAGGATGAACTCCTTGCCGGCGATGGCGGAGTCGAGGATGAACCAGGAGTAGTCCCGGCCGGTGCGGCGGATGGCCTCGATGGACGCCGTGGTGTGGAACCCCGGGAACAGCGGTACCGGCATCCGGTCGCCGTTCGCGTCCAGCCACAGGGTGGACGGCCCGGGGATGATGCGGATCGCGTGCGAGGGCCACACGGGCGCGTAGTGCTCGACGCCCTCGGTGTAGTGCCACATCCTGTCCCGGTTGATGAGGTTGGCCCCGGCCACCGCGGAGATCTCCAGGATCCGGCCGTCCACGTGCTCGGGCACCCCCAGGATCAGGCGCTCGGGAGCGTCGCCGAGCCGGTCCGCGGGCCAGTACCGACGAACGAGGTCGGGGTTGCCGCCGATACCGCCGGAGGCGAGGAGCACCGCCCCGGCCCGGAACTCGAACGCGCCGGTCTCCTCGCGCGGAGAGGCCACACCCCGGTCGTGGTCGCAGGGCACGAGGGTCGCGCCGCGCACGCCGACGGCGCGACCGTCCTCGACCACGATCTCGTCCACCCGGTGACGTACGGCGAAGCGCACGAGCCCGGCCCGGGCGGCCTCCAGGACGGGTTCCTCGAACACCCGCACCACCTCGGGCCCGGTCCCCCAGGTCACGTGGAAGCGCGGGACGGAGTTGCCGTGCCCGGCCACGTCGCCGCCGCCGCGTTCGGCCCAGCCGACGGTGGGGATGATCCGCAGGCCCAGGTCGTGGAGGTACCGCCGCTTCTCCCCTGCGGCGAACTCGACATAGGCACGCGCCCACTGCCGCGGCCAGTGGTCCTCCGGCCGGTCGAACCCGGCGGAGCCGAGCCAGTCCCGCCACGCCAATTCGAGCGAGTCGGAGATCCCGATCCGCCGCTGCTCCGGGGTGTCCACGAGGAACAGTCCGCCGAGGGACCAGAACGCCTGACCGCCGAGGTTCTTCTCGTTCTCCTGGTCCACCACGAGCACCTTCTTGCCCGCGCGGGTCGCCTCGTGGGTGGCGACCAGTCCGGACAGACCGTGCCCCACGACGATCACGTCCGGGGTGAAGCCCGGCTCCGGCGCGGGAAGCGGTCCGGTGTTGGCCGCCCGTGACGCCGATGGCGGCTGCCACTCCGGGTAGACGGGGTGGACGGGCCGGGCCTCGCCGGTGGTGCGGTGCGTTCGGGACTCAGAGCGGCTCATGCGCCCCAGTGTGCCCGGTCACTCCAGCAGGTGGCGCAGATACCGTTCCGGCGCGTCGAGATAGCGCCGGTGGTGGTCGACCATCGCCAGATCCTCCCAGCGGGTCCGGTGCATCCCGGCGTCGGAGAGCTCGTACACCGCGGCGCCGGGCACCGAGGCCAGGATCGGCGAGTGGGTGGCCATGAGCACCTGCGCCCCGCGCCGGTCGGCCAGCTCGAGCAGCAGGGCGACCAGCCTGAGTTGGGCGTCGAAGGACAGCCCCGCCTCGGGCTCGTCCAGCACGAACAACCCGCCGCCGGAGAACCGCGAGGTGGTGACGATGTCCCAGAAGGCCTCGCCGTGGCTTCGCGAGTGGAAGTCCTGCTCCGGGCCCGAGGACTGCAGGTAGGTGAACATGCCGTGCATGGTCTCGGCGCGCAGGAAATACCCCCACTTCGACGCGCCCCCGCCCCGGACCAGCCGCAGTGAGTCGTGCAGCGGGGACTCCGACTCCCAGGTGACGTCACGGCCGTTGACCGACCCGCCCTCGGCGCCGAGTCCGTACGCCATGGCGACGGCCTCGACAATCGTCGACTTGCCGGCGCCGTTCTCGCCCACGAGCACGGTGAGATCATCGAGTTCGAGTCCCTCGCGCAACAGCTGGGCCACCGCCGGGATCGAGTACGGCCACCGCCCCGCCCCGGCCGCCACGGGATCGACCCACTCGGCCACGCCCGCGTCGCGCTGCCGCTCGACGCGGACCACCGGTCGTGGATCGAGCACTCCACCTGCGGCCATGCCACGCACCCTACCGTCGGTCGGTACCGTTTCTCCCATGCGGATCCACCAGCTCAACTGCGGCACGATGGGGGGCCTCGTACCGACGCGCGTCCTGCTCGTGGAGGCCCCGGACGGGCTCGTGCTGGTGGATTCCGGGATCGGGTTGCAGGACATCGCCGATCCGGCCGGCCGCCTCGGTGCGATGCGTCACGCGCTGCGCCCGGCGCTGCGCACCGGCGAGACCGCGGTCCACCGCATCGAGGCGCTGGGCCTGGATCCGCGGGACGTGCGGCACATAGTGCTGACCCACATGGACGCCGACCACATCGGTGGGCTCGCCGACTTCCCGGAGGCACAGGTGCACGTCGCCGCCCAGGCGCTGACGTGGGCGGTGCGCACGCCGCGGTTCGTCGAGCGCCGCCGGTACCGCCGCCCCCAGTGGTCGCACGGGCCGCGGTTCGTCGAGTACTCCTACGGGACCGACCGGTGGGAGGGCTTCCGGGCGCACCCCCTGGACCACGTCGCCGAGGGGATGATGCTGGTGGACCTGCCGGGCCACGCGGTGGGTCACGCCGGGGTGTTCGTGCCCGGCGGCGGCCGCGGCGGTGGTGGCGGTGACCACGGCCGCGTCCACGGCAACGACGACGACAAGGACCTCCTCCACGCCGGGGACGCCTTCTACCACCGGGGACAGATCGGTCCGACGGGTCGCGTGCCGCGGCCGATCCCCGTCCTGGAACGCGCCCTGGCCCTGGAACCGGGCGCGGTGTCCCTGACGCACGCCAGGCTCGCCGGGTTGGCCCGGCGTCGCCGCGACACCCTCGACGTGGTGTGCGCGCACGACCCCTCGGGGCCCGGGGGCCTGTAGATGGTCAGGATCCGTGAGACCGCCTGGACGCCGGCCGAGCGCACGGAGGCGGATCCGGACCTGCCCGACCGCGCGGCCGCACTCGCCGAACTCCTCCGGGGCCGGCGGGCGGTGGCGCTCACCGGCGCCGGCATCTCGACCCCGTCGGGCATCCCCGACTACCGCGGGCCCGATTCGCCCGGCCGGACCCCGATGACGTTCCAACAGTTCGTGGGCGACCCCGCGTTCCGTCGGCACTACTGGGCGCGCAATCACCTCGGTTGGCGGCACATGGAGGCCGCGCGGCCCAACGCGGCGCACCTCCTGCTCGCCGACTGGGAGCGGCGCGGCCTCGTCACCGGGGTGATCACCCAGAACGTGGACCTGCTGCACCTCAAGGCGGGCAACCGCCGGCTCGTGGACCTGCACGGGACCTACGCCGTGGTCATCTGCCTGGACTGCGGCCTGCGACAGAGCCGGTGGGCTCTGCACGAACAGCTCGAACGCCTCAACCCCGGCTTCATCGAACGCGTGACCTCCCGCGGGGCGATCGAGGTGGCGCCGGATGCCGACGCCGTCCTGGCCGAGACCTCCGACTTCCGCATGGTCGATTGTCGGGCCTGCTCGGGAGTCCTCAAACCGGACATCGTCTACTTCGGAGAGAACGTCCCCGCCTCCCGTGTCCACGCGGCGAACGACCTCGTGGACTCCTCTGACGTCCTCGTCGTCGTCGGCTCCTCCCTGACCGTCCGGTCCGGATACCGGTTCGTACGACGTGCGGTGACCACCGGCACGCCCGTCGCGGTGGTCAACCGCGGCCGCACCCGCGCGCACGGCGAGGCCACCCTGACGATCGACGGCGACTGCGTGGAGGTCCTCGAGCTGACAGATGCGGCCCTGCCGCACCACGGGTGAGCGTCGAGGAGCAAAATAGGGCCATGCAGATCGCAAAGACACCGGAGACCGTACTGGCCCGACTACTCCGCGGCAACGCCCGCTACGTGGCCGGGGAGAACCTCAACGAGCACAAAGACCCCTCTCGGCGCACCGAGCTCGCCGGCCAGCAGAATCCGTTCGCGCAGGTCTTCGGCTGCGCCGACTCACGGGTGCCCGCCGAGGTCGTCTTCGACCAGGGGCTCGGCGACCTGTTCGTGATCCGCAACGCCGGACACATCGTGGACTCGTCGGTACTCGGGTCGATCGAGTTCGGGATCGAGGCCCTGAACATCCCGCTGACCCTCGTGCTGGGACACACCTCGTGCGGCGCGGTGGGCGCCACGATCACCGCCATCGACACGCACTCCACCCCGTCCGGTTACCTGCGCGACGTGGTCGAGCGGATCTCGCCGGCCGTGTTCGAGGCGCGGCGCGACCCGGACGCCGGGTACGACGACGTGGTGGTGGAGAACGTCCGCCACACCGTCACCGCGATCCGGCAGAAGTCGGCCGTCGTCGACCGCGCGATCACCGAGGGCCGCACCGCGATCGTCGGCGCGATCTACAACCTCGAGGAGGGGACCGTCACCCCGGTCCACACCGAGGGGACCGTCACGGACGGCTGAGCGAGGGCCGACCGGGGCCGCCGGCCGGACCAGCGCTGGTCAGACCGGGACGAGGTCGTCGGCGTGCACCAACGGGCGCCCCTGACCGGAGCCGGTGCCGCCCGCCGCCCGGTCGGCCAACCGGGCGCGGACCTCGACCGAGTCGTACTGGGCGATCCCGCGGGCGACCACCCGGCCGTCGACGTCGTGCATCTCGATGACGTCGCCGAAGTGGAACAGCCCGTCCACCCCGGTCACCCCGGCCAGCAGCAGGGAGCGCCGCGAGCCGGTCACCGCCCGAACCGCTCCGTCGTCCAGCAGGACCGCCCCGCGCGCGTCCGCGGCGTGCCGGACCCAGAAGCGCCGGGCGGTCATCCGCTCGGGCCGGGCCGCGAAGACCGTGCCCACCGTCGGGTCGGTGGCGAGGGCCTGCGGCGCCAGCTCCGCGGCCGTGAGCAGGACCGGGATACCCGCGTCCGCGGCCAGACGGGCGGCGGCGAGCTTGGAGGCCATGCCGCCGGTCCCCAGGGCCCCGCCGGCACCGGCGATCACGCCGTCGAGGTCGCCCTCGCCGCCGACCATGGTCACCGCGCTGGCCCCGCCCTTGCGCGGGTCGGAGTCGTACAGGGCGTCGACGTCCGAGAGCAGGATGAGGGCGTCGGCGCTGATGAGGTGCGCGACCAGCGCGGCGAGCCGGTCGTTGTCGCCGAACCGGATCTCGTTGGTGGCCACGGTGTCGTTCTCGTTGATCACCGGAACCGCGTGCAGGGTGCGCAGGCGGTCGAGGGTCCGCTGGGCGTTGGCGGCGCTGTCCCGCCGGCCGATGTCGGCGGCCGTGAGCAGGACCTGGCCAACCACGCGGTCGAAGCGGGCGAACGAGTCGCCCCACGCGCGCGCCAGCTCGAGCTGGCCGACGCTGGCCGCGGCCTGCTTCGCGGACAGCGTGCCGGGGCGGGTGGTCATCCCCAGAGGGGCCATGCCGGCGCCGATCGCACCGGAGGAGACGACGAAGACGTCCGACCCCGCGGCCATCCGGGACTGGCAGACGTCGGCGAGTGCGTCGAGTTCGGCCCGCCGGATCCCGCCGTGGAAGCTGGTGATGGCCGACGAGCCGATCTTGACCACCACGCGGCGGGCCGCGCCGATACGACGGCGCAACTCCCGCTCCGTGGTCACTCCAGGATCTCCTCGTCCGGGTCGATCAGGCCGCGGCGCACCCGTTTGCGGTACTTGCGCTCGGTGGCGCCGATCCGCTCGTCGGACTCGAGCCTGATGTCGGTGCCACGCCCGGTGCGCATGAGGTCGACGCCGGCCGGGGTCTGCGGCTCCCACTCGAACGAGACGTCACCGATGGTGACGGTGCAGCCCTCCGTGGCGCCGGCCTTGATGAGTGCCTCCTCGACCCCGATCCGGGCCAGCCGGTCGGCGAGGAAGCCCACGGCCTCGTCGTTGTCGAACTCGGTCTGGCGGATCCACCGCTCGGGCTTGGCCCCGGTGACGATGAACGCGCCGCGGTCGGCGGGATCCGGGCGGACGCGGAACTCCTCGACGTCCACCGCCTTGGGGCGGATGACGATCCGCTCGGGCGCGGCGGGCGGGTTGGCTTTACGGTGTGCCTTGATCAACTCGTACAGGCCGTACCGCAGCTCGTCGAGCCCCTTGTGGGCCACCGCGGAGATCGCGTAGACGGGCCACCCCTTGGCCTCGAAGTGCTCGCGCACCATCTCCGCCATGTCGGCGGCGTCGGGCACGTCGATCTTGTTGAGCACGACCACGCGGGGGCGGTCTGCCAGGTCGCCGATCCCGGCGTCGGTGAGTTCGGACCGGTAGGCGGCGAGCTCGGCCTCGAGGGCGTCCACGTCGGAGATCGGGTCCCGGTCGGACTCGAGGTTCGCGCAGTCCACCACGTGGGCCAGCACGGCGGTGCGCTCGATGTGACGCAGGAAGTCCAGACCCAGGCCCCTGCCCTCGCTGGCGCCGGGGATGAGGCCGGGCACGTCGGCGATGGTGAAGGTGTCGTCGCCGACCGAGACCACGCCGAGGTTGGGTGCCAGGGTCGTGAAGGGGTAGTCGGCGATCTTGGGCTTGGCCGCCGAGAGCACCGAGACCAGGGAGGACTTCCCGGCGGACGGGAAGCCGACCAGTCCGACGTCGGCCATGGACTTGAGCTCGAGCGTGAGGTCGCGGACCTCGCCGGGCTCACCGAGCAGCGCGAAGCCGGGGGCCTTGCGGGCCCGGGAGGCCAGGGCGGCGTTGCCCAGCCCGCCCTTGCCGCCCTCGGCGGCAACGAAGCGGGTGCCGACACCGGTGAGGTCGGCCAGCACCTCGCCGTCCTCGTCGAGCACGACGGTGCCGGGCGGCACCGACAGCACGAGGTCGGCGCCCTGGGCTCCGTTGCGGTTGGCGCCCATACCCGGCTGGCCCCGGCCCGCGCGGGCGTGGGGCCGGAAGTGGAAGTCGAGCAGGGTGTGGACCTGGGGGTCCACGACGAGGACGACGTCGCCGCCGTGCCCGCCGTTACCGCCGTCGGGGCCGCCGAGGGGCTTGAACTTCTCGCGGTGCACCGAGGTGCAGCCGCGGCCGCCGTCCCCCGCTGCGAGGTGGAGCACTACGCGGTCGATGAATCTCGACATGGTGGGGACTCCTCCGGGTGACGGGTGGTGACGGGCGGGGTGGTGCAAATACTCTCGGGGGCCGGGTGTGAGGTCTTGACGACCCCGCCCGGCCCCCGAGGGCTGTTCATGAAAGTGGTCGGCTGGGAGGCTCAGGCCTCGGCGCCGGCCGGCACGATGTTCACGGTCTTGCGACCGCGCTTGGTGCCGAACTCCACCGCACCGGCGGAGAGGGCGAACAGGGTGTCGTCGCCACCGCGGCCGACGTTGACGCCCGGGTGGAACTTGGTGCCGCGCTGGCGCACCAGGATCTCACCGGCGTTGACCTCCTGGCCGCCGAACCGCTTGACGCCGAGGCGCTGTGCGTTGGAGTCACGACCGTTACGGGTGCTGGATGCGCCCTTCTTACTTGCCATGTCCGAGTCCCTCCTTCAGGGAGCACGCCCGAGGGCGCTGAGCTGGTGGCCTGAGCGGCCGGAGATGGATTACTTGATACCGGTGATCTTGACGACCGTCAGCTTCTGACGGTGGCCCTGACGCTTGTGGTACCCGGTCTTGTTCTTGAACTTGTGGATCCGGATCTTCGGACCCTTGGTCTGCTCGACGATCTCGCCGGAGACGGTGACCTTGGCCAGGGCGTCGGCGTCGGAGGTGACGGCCGAGCCGTCCACCACGAGGATCGGGGACAGCGACACGGAGGTTCCGGCCTCGCCCTCGATCTTCTCGACCTTGACCTGGTCCCCTTCGGCGACCTTGTACTGCTTGCCGCCGGTCTTGACGATCGCGTACATCGAGGGCTTCCCCTTGCTTCTCGGGTGTGCGGCCGCCGGGGCGACCGCACCTGGTGTGCGGTGTTCTCTCATGCTCGCCGGCTCACGCCGGTCGGAGGTCGTCGGCCACGCCGGTCCGTGTGGACCGGGCCCGCGACTCCTCGCGCGGCGACATAGCGCCGCGACGAGCGACCTGTCAAGGTTACGGTCCGGCGGCGCAGCAGGTCAAACCGACCGTGCCGCCGGCCCGCGGCCAGGTGCGTCAGTCGCCCGCGGGGGCGGTCGTCGTCCTGGTGGCACGTCGCCTCGCGGGCCGCGTGCGCGGCTCGGCGACCACGGTGGTGGGTGCCTCCGCCAGGGGCGCGGCCTCGACCTTCGCCACCGGATCGGCAGGTGCGGCCTGCGGCGGGGTATCGGCCCCGGCGGCGCCCGCCTCGCGGCGGGTGGACCGCCTGCGGGGGCGACGCCCGCCCGGGGCCTGACCCGTCGGCCCGGAGTCCGGACCCGCCGTGTCCGGACCCGCCGTGTCCGGACCCGGGGTGGAGACCTGCTCCACGACGGTCTCCGCCTCGGCCACCACGGCGGCCTCGGACTGCGGGGTGTCGGTCACCTCGGCCGCAGCGGCGTCCTCGGCCGCTGTCGTCGGCGCCAGAGCACTGCTCGTGGCCCGCCTCGCTGCCCGGCGGCGACGCGCCGGCCGCGTGGTCCCGGCGGCGTCCGCCGAGTCGGGCTCGGCGGTCCCCGGCGTCGGCGTCGGCTCGGCGGTCTGCTCCGCGGTGGGAGCGGTCGGCGTCTCCGCGGTCGGCGCGGTCACGACCTCGGGGGTCGCGGCCCCCCTGGCATCGGCTGCCTCGGTCCCGGCTGCCGGGGTCTCGGCTGCCCGGGTCTCGGGCGCCGCGCCACGGCCCCCGTCGGTGCGGGTGCCACCCTCGGCGTGCGACCCGGCCGCGCTGTCCGCGTCGGCGTCGGCCTCGCCGTTCTGCCGTGAGATCGCGAGCGCGGCCGGGTGCGCGGCCGGCGCGGGGCCGTCCTTGCGCGGGGCCTGCTTGGGCGCGGGCGCCTCTGACTCCCCTGAGCCCTTGCCGTTGCCACCCTTGCGACGGCCGCGGCGGCCACCGGGCTCATCGGCGTTGTGCGACTCGGTGTGCAGCGGGTCCGCGTGCACGATCAGCCCGCGGCCCTGGCAGTGCTCGCACGGGGTGGAGAACGCCTCGACCAGCCCGGTACCGAGCTTCTTGCGGGTGAGCTGCACCAGCCCCAGCGACGTGACCTCGGAGACCTGGTGCCGGGTGCGGTCGCGCCCCAGCGCCTCGGTGAGGCGCCGCAGCACGAGGTCGCGGTTGGACTCGAGCACCATGTCGATGAAGTCGATGATCACCATCCCGCCGACGTCGCGCAGGCGCAGCTGGCGGACGATCTCCTCCGCGGCCTCGAGGTTGTTCTTGGTGACGGTCTCCTCGAGGTTGCCGCCGGACCCGGTGTACTTGCCGGTGTTGACGTCGATGACGGTCATCGCCTCGGTGCGGTCAATCACCAGGGAGCCGCCGGAGGGCAGCCACACCTTGCGGTCGAGCGCCTTGGCCAGCTGCTCGTCCACACGGTAGGTGGCGAACACGTCCACATCCGGGTTGTCGTACCGCTCCACGCGCTCCGTCATCTCGGGCGCGACCCGCGAGACGTAGTCGTGCACCGTGTCCCAGGACGTCTCGCCCTGGATGACGAGCTTGGAGAAGTCCTCGTTGAACAGGTCGCGGACGACCTTGACCAGCAGGTCCGGCTCCTCGTACAGCGCCACGGGCGTGCCGGCCCCGGAGCCGGTGCGCTTGGCGGCCGCCTCCGAGATCTCGGTCCACTGGGCGGCGAGACGCTCGACGTCGCGGCCGATCTCCTCCGCGCTGACGCCCTCGGCGGCGGTGCGGATGATCACGCCGGAGCCCTCCGGCACGACCTCCTTGAGGATCGCCTTGAGGCGGCGACGCTCGGTGTCGGGCAACTTGCGCGAGATGCCGGTGGAGTTGCCGTCCGGCACGTACACGAGGAAGCGCCCGGCCAGCGAGATCTGCGTGGACAGGCGGGCACCCTTCTGCCCGATCGGGTCCTTGGTGACCTGCACCAGCACCATGTCGCCGGACTTGAGCGCCTGCTCGATCCGCCGGGCCTTGCCACCGAGCCCGGCGGCCTCCCAGTTGACCTCGCCGGCGTACAGGACGCCGTTGCGGCCGCGCCCGATGTCGACGAACGCCGCCTCCATGCTGGGCAGCACGTTCTGCACACGGCCGAGGTAGACGTTGCCGACCATCGAACGCGCCGATTCGGTGGTGACGAAGTGCTCCACGAGGACCTTGTCCTCGAGTACGCCGACCTGGGTCATGACGCCCTTGCCGTCGCCGCGCTGCTTCTCGCGGACCACCATGACGCGGTCCACGGCCTCGCGGCGGGCGAGGAACTCGGACTCGGAGAGGATCGGCTGGCGACGACGACCGGCCTCGCGGCCGTCGCGGCGGCGCTGGCGCTTGGCCTCGAGCCGCGTGGAGCCGGTGATGCCCTGGACCTCGTCGGACGACGTACCCGGGCCCTGTCCCCCGCGTCCGGAGCGACGGCGGGCCTCGCGTTCGTGGACCTCGGTCTGGGGCGGGTCGTCGTTGGACGTCTGGGTGTCGTCGGAGCCGGAGCTCCCACTGCGACGACGACGACGGCGACGGCGCCTCGAACCCGACGGACCGTTCCCCGAGTCGTCCGAATCGTCACCGTCGGCGTCACCCGGACCGGACTGCCCGTCGGAGTCGTCGGCGGACCGGTCGTCGGTCTCGGCGGCGGAATCGGGACGGGCGTCGGAGCTCCCGTCATCGCTGCCGGAGGTCTCGTCCGGGGCGTCGTCGCGCTGGTCGCTGTCGCGCTGGTCTCCGTCGTCCGACGACTCGGTCCCGGTGTTCTCGCCGTTCTGGTCGTCGCCGGCCTCGCCGCGACCGCGCCCACGCCCACGACGGCCCCGACGGCGACGACGGGCCCCGCCGTCACCGGAGTCGGACTGGTCCGTGGCGCGGCCGTCGTCGGATCCCTGCTCCTGCCCGTCCTGCTCGACCTGCGCGTCCTCGGCGGGAGGGGTGGGGGCGGTGTCGGGGGCGGTCTCGGTGCGGGCCCGGCCCTGGGTCTGGCCCTGGGTCTGGCCCTGGCCGCGGCGGCCGCGGGGCTCGTCGCCCGAACGGGTGTCCGCCTGCGTCTGCGCGGGAGCCTCGTCGGGCGAGAGGAACAGTGGAGAGAACGACGGGGTCGCGGTGGACCGACGCCGACGGTTGCCCGACTCCTCCGACCCCACCTCGCCGGTGACGATCGCGATCTCGGGCAGCGCCGGGCGGTTCCGACCGCTCGTCCCGCCTCCCCCGGTCCCTGCGGACTCGTCCGCGGAGCCCTGCACGGACTTCTTCCCGGTCCTCGTGCCGGACTTCTCCGCGGACCTGGAGGCGGACTTCTCGGCGTCCGTGGCCTTCTCGGCGGTCTTCTCGGCTGTGGTCTTGCGCGCCGGGCTCTTCCTGCCGGACGCCTTCTTCGCGGGAGCGGTCTCCGTCGCCGACTCTGCAGCAGGCGCCTCGGCCGGCGTCTCGGCCGGCATCGTCTCAGCGGCGGTCGGCTCAGCCGACGCCGGGTCGGCGGGCACCTCTGCGGTGGGGGTCTTCCCGGCGGTCTTCCCGGCGGGCGCCTTGGCCGCCCTCTTGGCGGCGGCCTTCTTCGCCGGGGCCTTCCGGGCGGGGGCGTCGGTCGCGGACGCCTCGGCCGCCGGCGCCTGGGCACCGGTGTCCCCTGCCGGCGCGACACCGGACGCCGTCCCCGTGTCCTGCCCGCGGCTGGTGAACCAGTCGAACAGCACCTGCCTGGTCACCCCGGACTGGGCGCTCTTGATCTCCACGCCGATCCCGGCCATGGCGGTCAGGAATTCCCTGCTGCTCATGCCCACGGCCCTGGCGGCCGCGTGCGCGCGCATCCTCTCGGGAAGCGCGTTGATGTCGTCGATTGTCAGGTTCGGATCCGACACGTGTCTCCTCCGGCCGGACTCCGGGCGCGATCACGTCACCGGATACCGGTGACCCACGCCGCCGCACGGGGTCGGGCGTCTTCTTGTCTGGGCCCCACCGGGGTGGGGCGACGTCTTGTGGTCCGCGGCACCGGGACGAACCGGGCCACGGGTGGCGGGCGCCCGTTCCGGGGCGGACTGGTGGTCCACTCGCCAGGATGGGCTTCGACCATTCTCCCACACCCGCCGCCGAAACGTCGTCGCCCGGCACCACCGAACGCAAACGCGCCCGCCGGGCCTCAGGGCCGACGGGCGCGCGCAGCTCGATCACTGCGGGAGGACGGGGGATCTACAGACCGGGGAACCAGAGCGCGATCTCACTGGCGGCGGACTCCTCGGAGTCCGAGCCGTGGACGAGGTTGAACTGGGTCTCGAGACCGAAGTCGCCACGGATGGAGCCGGGCGCGGCCTTCTCCACCGGGTCGGTGCCCCCGGCGAGCTGACGCCACGCGGCGATCGCCCGGGGCCCCTCGAGCACGCCGGCGACGACGGGACCGGAGGTGATGAACTCGAGCAGGTCCCCGTAGAACGGACGCTCGGAGTGCTCGGCGTAGTGCTCGGCCGCCGTCTCCCGGGACACCTGACGCATGTCCATGGCGACGATCTTGAGGCCCTTGGCCTCGATACGGGCCAGGATGGTCCCGGTCAGCGCGCGCTCGACACCGTCGGGCTTGATGAGGAAGAAAGTTCTCTCGGTCACGAGGGCGATCCTACAAGCCCGGTGTCCACGCCGACCGTCCGGAGCCGTCAGTCGTGCTGGCTGGGCAGATAGCCACCGGCCATCCGGCGGGTCAGGTCCCGGCGCAGGTACAGGATGTACGCCCAGACCGCGGCGAACATCAGGCCGCAGACCCCCATCGACCAGTGCACGGCCCAGCCGGCGACGGCCAGACCCGCGAGCGTGAGGTTCAGCGGGATCGCCCAGGGCTTGCGCTGGAGTCCACTGGCCACGAGCATCGCGACCGCGAGGAGGCTGACGAACCACACCTTCCACGGCTGGAAGTGGGCGCCGCCGTCGAGCCGGGCGATGACCGTCAGCACCAGACCGATCACGATCGCCTCGAGCACGAGGGTGCCGGCCATGATGCCCCGCAGCCCCTTCCACGGGTCCACCGAGGGCTCGTGCGCGGCGCCCCGGGGGCCGGGGGTCGGGTCGGTCACTGTGCGTCCTTTCCGAACAGGCTGCGGGCGGCCCCGGCGGTCACCACGGAACCCGTGATGAGCACGCCGACGCCCGAGACGTCGTCGTCCGCGGTCGGATCCGGGACCCCGACCAGGTCGAGGGCCGCGCTGACCGCGTCGGGCAGGGTGTCCACCACGTGGACGCGCTGGGCGGTGAACCGTTCCTCGGCGATGCGTGCGAGGTCGCCCGGGTCCATCGCGCGAGATGAGGCGGCCCGGGTGACGACGACCTCCTCCACCACCGGCTCGAGTGCGGCGAGAAACGCGTCGGCGTCCTTGCCGTCGAGCATCGCGACCACGGCGACCAGCCGCTTGAAGTCGAACTCCGAGGTGACAGCCTCGGCGAGTGCGCGTCCTCCGTGCCCGTTGTGGGCGGCGTCCACCAGGACGGTGGGGCTGGAGCTGAGCCGCTCGAGGCGCCCGGGATTGTCGACCGCAGCGAAGCCGGCACGGATGAGTTCCGGGTCCAGGGCCCTGTCCGGGCCCGCGCCGAAGAACGCCTCGACGGCCGCGAGCGCGGTCGCGGCGTTCTCGGCCTGGTGCTCCCCGAACAGCGGGAGGAACACCTCGGGGTACTCGCCACCGAGGCCCCGCAGGGTGAGCTGCTGGCCGCCGACGGCGACCCGCCGCTCGACCACGTCGAACTCCGAACCGAGGCGGGCGACGACCGCGCCCACCTCCACGGCGCGACGCAACAGGACGTCCATGGCCTCGGGCTCCTGGCGCCCGATCACGGCGATCGGGTCCCGCGGCAGCAGATCGTCCTCCGGGCCCGGCTGGATGATCCCGGCCTTCTCCCCCGCGATCGTCGCGAGGTCCTCGCCCAGGTAGTCGGTGTGGTCCAGGCCGACGGGGGTGATCACGGCGACGGCGGGCCGGACCACGTTCGTGGCGTCCCACGTCCCGCCCATCCCCGTCTCCACGACCGCCACCTCGACCGGTGCGTCGGCGAACGCGGCGAACGCCATCGCGGTCAGCACCTCGAAGTAGCTCATGCGTGGGCCGCCGGCCTCCTCGGACCGCTGGTCGACGAGCTCGAGATAGGGCTGGAGTTCGCGGTAGGTGTCCACGAAGGTGCGGGCGGTGACCGGCTCCCCGTCGAGCGCGATGCGCTCGGTGACGCTCTGAAGGTGGGGGCTGGAGTTGCGTCCGGTGCGCTGGTGCAGGGCCCGCAGCAGCGCGTCGACCATCCGCGTGACCGATGTCTTGCCGTTGGTGCCCGCCACGTGGACCACGGGGTACGCGTGTTGCGGGTCGCCGAGCACGGACATCAGCTCGGCGATCCGGTCCAGGCTCGGCTCGAGCCGGGACTCCGGCCAGCGGGTCGTCAGTTCCTCCTCGACCGCGGCCAGGTCGGCCGCGTCGGCCTGCCATTCGGGGCTGCCGACCTCGGGGACCGGGCGCGGCGGCAGGTGATCGTCGCCGTCGCCGTCCTCGTCACCCGGGATCGGACCACCGAGCGGGACGCCCGAGACGAGGCCGTCCTCGCCGAGCATCTCGGCGACGTCCTCCTCGGTCGGGGTGTCCCACCCCTCGCTCGGGTCGTGCGGTGGGAGCCACTGTCGATCGCTCACGCGGGGTCACTTCCTACCGGCATCGACTCGAGCCGGGCGGTGATCCGGGCGACCTCGGCCTCGGCGAGGTCGCGGCGACCGCGGATCTTGTCGACGACGTGGTCGGGCGCCTTGCCCAGGAACGCCTCGTTGCCGAGTTTGGCACCGGTGGTCTCGAGTTCCTTGCGGGCGGCGACGAGATCCTTCTCCAACCGGCGTCGCTCGGCGGCGAGGTCGATCGTCCCGGAGGTGTCGATCTCCACGTCCACCGTCGACAACCCGAGCCGGACCTCGAGCGAGGCCGTCGCGGTGAAGTCCTCGGCGGCCGGGGTCAGCCGGGCGAGTGCGCACACCTGGGCGAGCAGGTCCGCCGGCAGGTCGGCGGCGTCGACGCCGGAGATCCGTGCCGGCACCCGCTGACCGGGCTTGAGGCCCTGGTCGGAGCGGAACCGCCGGATCTCCGTGACGAGGGTCTGGGCGTCGGCCACGCGGCGGACCGGCTCCGTGGCGTCATCGGCCGGCGCCACGTCGGTGGGCCAGTCCGCGACCACCACGGACTCCCGCTCGGTCAGTGCCGTCCACAGCGTCTCCGTGACGAACGGGATGACCGGGTGCAGCATCCGCATGAGGACGTCCAACACGTGTCCGAGGACGAGTCTCGTGTTCTCGGCCCGCTCGGACGCGCGCGCGGCGTCGTCCGAACCGAACTGGACCTTCGCGAGCTCGAGGTACCAGTCGCACACCTCGTCCCAGGCGAAGTGGTACAGGGCCTCGCACGCCTTGGAGAACTCGTAGCGGTCCAGCGCGTCGTCGACGCCTACCCGCACCTCCCCGAGGCGGTGCAGGATCCACCGGTCGGCGTCGGTGAGCGCGGACGCGGCGGGCAGCTCGCCCACCTTCGCCCCGTTCATCAGCGCGAAGCGGGTGGCGTTGAACAGCTTGGTGGCGAAGTTGCGCGACGCCTGGGCGGCGTCATCCCCGACCGACAGGTCGCCGCCCGGGCTGGCCCCGCGGGCCAGGGTGAAGCGCAGGCCGTCGGCGCCGAAGCGGTCCACCCAGTCGAGCGGGTCGATGCCGTTGCCCTTGGACTTGGACATCTTCTGGCCGTGCTCGTCGCGCACGAGGCCGTGGAGGAAGACGTCGGTGAACGGAACCTTCCCCGGAGCGGCCTTGTCGCCGGTGAGGGTCCGGCCCACGAAGGTGCCGAACATCATCATCCGCGCCACCCAGAAGAAGAGGATGTCGTACCCGGTGACCAGGACGGACGTCGGGTAGAACCGCTCGAGGTCGGCGGTGCGATCGGGCCAGCCCATGGTGGAGAACGGCCACAGTCCGGAGGAGAACCACGTGTCGAGCACGTCGGTGTCCTGGGTGTATCCGGCGGGCGGCTCCTCGCCTGGTCCCACGCAGACCACGTCGCCGTCGGGGCCGTACCAGATCGGGATGCGGTGACCCCACCACAGTTGGCGGGAGATGCACCAGTCGTGCATGTCGTCGACCCAGTCGAACCAGCGCGGTTCCTGGCTCGTCGGGTGGATCACCGTGTCACCGTCGCGCACGGCGTCCCCGGCCATCCTCGCCAGTTCCTCGACCCGCACCCACCACTGGAGCGACAGCCGCGGCTCGATCGGCTCGCCGGACCGTTCGGAGTGGCCCACCGAGTGCAGGTACGGACGCACCTCCTTGACGATGCGCCCCTGCTCGGCGAGGTCCTCCCGGACGGCCTTGCGGGCGTCGAAACGGTCCATGCCGTCGTAGCGGGTCCCGGTCCCGGTGATGTGGCCGGTGGCGTCCATGATCGTGGGCATCTCGAGGCCGTGACGCTGGCCGATCGCGAAGTCGTTGGGGTCGTGCGCGGGCGTGACCTTCACCGCGCCGGTCCCGAACTCGGGATCGACATAGTCGTCCGCGACCACTCGCATGGTCCACCCGTCCCGGAACGGGTGCGGGATCTCGGTGCCCACCAGGTGCGCGTAGCGCTCGTCGGAGGGATGGACGGCGATCGCGGTGTCACCGAGCATCGTCTCGAGCCGGGTCGTGGCCACGACCAGGTGCGGCTCGGAATCGTCCATCGAGCCGTAGCGGAAGCTCACCAGCTCGCCCTCGACGTCCGCGTACTTGACCTCGATGTCCGAGATCGCGGTCTGCAGGGTGGGCGACCAGTTGACCAGTCGCTCGGCGCGGTAGATCAGACCGCTGTCGTAGAGCTCCTTGAAGATGGTCTGCACCGCGCGCGACAGTCCGTCGTCGAGGGTGAACCGCTCACGCGACCAGTCGACACCGTCGCCGAGGCGACGCATCTGCTCCCCGATGGTCCCACCGGACTCGCGCTTCCATTCCCAGACCTTCTCGATGAACGCGTCGCGGCCGATCTCGTGGCGGTCGATCCCCTCGTCGCGGAGCTTGCGGTCCACGAGGGTCTGCGTGGCGATCCCGGCATGGTCCATGCCGGGCAGCCACAGGACCTCGAAGCCCTGCATGCGCTTGCGCCGCGTGAGCACGTCCATGAGGGTGTGGTCGAGCGCGTGGCCCATGTGCAGGCTGCCCGTGACGTTGGGCGGCGGCAACACCACCGAGTAGGCGGGCTTGTCGCTGGACGGGTCGGCCTCGAAGTAGCCGGCCTCCACCCAGCGCTGGTACAGCCCGCCTTCCACCTCACCTGGGTTCCAGGAGGCGGGCAGGGCGTCCGCGCGGTCGGTGTTCGGGGAGGCAGAAGCTGGAGTCGTCACCCGACCATCCTAGGCCGTGGACGCCGGGGCCCGGCACACGCCGTCAGCCCCGGTGCACCCGAGGTCAGTCGGCCAGTCCCAGTCCGTGAACGGCGTCACGCTCCGAGACCAGCTCCGCCACCGACGCGTCGATGCGGGCTCGTTGGAAGTCCCCGATCGCCAGTCCTTCGACGACCTCCCACTCCGCGCCGCGGCTGCGGCAGGGCAACCCCGTCACCACACCCGGCACGGTGCCGTACTGCCCCTCCGACGGCAGTGCGACCGTGGTCCAGCTCTCCCCACTGGTGCCGTGCACCCAGTCGCGCATCTGGTCGACCGCCGCGCCGGCGGCCGAGGCGGCCGACGACGATCCGCGCACCGAGATGATCTCGGCTCCCCGGTTCGCGACCCGTGGGATGAACGTGTCGGCCAACCACTCCTCGTCGAGCCCGGAGGTGACCGGCTCGCCTCGTCGCGTCAGGTACGACACGTCGGGGAACTGGGTGGCCGAGTGGTTGCCCCAGACCACCACCCCGTCCAGGTCGGCGACCGGCGCTCCCAGCCGGGTGGCGAGCTGGCTGAGCGCGCGGTTGTGGTCGAGCCGCATCAGGGCGGTGAAGCGACCGGCGGGGACGTCGGGCGCGTGTCGGTGGGCGATGTAGGCGTTGGTGTTGGCGGGGTTGCCCACCACCACCACCCGCACGTCGTCGGCGGCGTGGGCGTTGATGGCGCGGCCCTGTTCCCGGAAGATCGCCCCGTTGGCGGTGAGCAGGTCGGCGCGCTCCATCCCCTTGCCGCGCGGCCTGGCGCCCACCAGGAATGCCGCGTTGGCGCCGTCGAACGCGGTGTCCACGTCGTCGGTGATCTCGATCGACTCGACCAGCGGGAGAGCGCAGTCCTCGATCTCCATCGCGACGCCCTCCGCCGCGACCACGGCCGACGGGATGTCGAGCAGACGCAGGCGGACCGGGGTCCCGGGCCCGAACACCAGCCCGGAGGCGAGACGGAACAGCAACGAGTAGGCGATCTTTCCGGCGGCGCCGGTGACGGTCACGGTGGCCGGGGTGGCGGTGACCGGGGTGGAGGTGCTCATGTGGGACGGACCTTCCGGGGACGACGACGGGGTCGGTTCCCACAGTAGTGAGAATCCGACCCCGCCTCCCGCCTCCGCGGGCGGTGTACACCTGACGTCCACCCGAGCGTCGACTCAGGCGTGGATCTCGGCGCCCGTCTTCCGGCGGACCTCGTCGATGGTCACGTCCGGCGCCAGTTCGACGAGTCGGAAGCCCTCCGGCGCGATGTCGAGGACGCACAGGTCGGTGACGACCCGCTGGACGCAGCCCTTGCCCGTGTACGGGAGCGTGTTCTCCTGCATGAGCTTGAGGTCGCCCTTGCGGGTGACGTGGTCCATCATCACGATCACGCGGTCGGCGCCGTGGACGAGGTCCATCGCACCGCCCATGCCCTTGACCATGGCGCCGGGGACCATCCAGTTGGACAGGTCGCCGGACTGCGAGACCTGCATAGCGCCGAGGACGGCGACGTCGACGTGACCGCCGCGGATCATGGCGAAGGACTCCGACGACGAGAAGAACGCCGCCCCCGCCTCGGCGGTGATGGTCTCCTTGCCTGCGTTGATCATCTCGGGGTCGAGCTCGTCGTCCGTCGGGTACGGCCCGACGCCGAGGATGCCGTTCTCCGAGTGGAGGGTCACCTGCACACTCTCGGGAAGATATCCGGGGATGAGGGTGGGCATACCGATACCGAGGTTGACGTACTGGCCGTCGGTGAAATCCGCGGCGATGCGAGCCGCCATCTGCTCGTGGGTCCAGCTCATGGCTCAGGCCTCCCTGGTGGTGCGGATCTCGACGCCGGTCTCCTGGCGGCCGACCTCGACAATCCGTTGGACGAAGATGCCGGGGATGTGGACGTTGGCCGGGTCGATCCCGCCCGGCTCGACGACCTCCTCGGCCTGCACGATCGTGATCCGACCGGCCATGGCCACGTCCGGGTTGAAGTTGCGAGCCGTCCCACGGAACTGCAGGTTGCCCACGGTGTCGGCCCTGTGGGCGTGGACCAGGGCGAAGTCGGTGACGATCCCGCGCTCGAGGACGTACTGTTCGCCGTCGAAGACCCGGACCTCCTTGGGCTCGGACGCCTTGGCGACGCCCCCCTCGCCGTCATAACGCAGCGGCAGGCCCCCGTCGGCGACCATCGTGCCGACGCCGGCCGGGGTGTAGAAGGCGGGGATGCCGGCGCCTCCGGCCCGCATGCGCTCGGCGAGCGTGCCCTGCGGCGTGAGCTCCACCTCGAGCTCGCCGGAGAGGTACTGGCGGGCGAACTCCTTGTTGGCGCCGACATACGAGGCCGTGGTCCGGGTGATCCGGTGCGATTCCAGAAGCTTGCCCAGGCCGAAACCGTCGGTGCCGCAGTTGTTGCTCACCGTGCTCAGGTCGGTGGCGCCCTGCTCGAGGAGCGCGTCGATGAGGACGGCGGGGATGCCGACCAGACCGAACCCGCCCACGGCCAGGGAGGCACCGTCGGGGATGTCCGCGACCGCGTCCGCGGCCGACGAGAAGATCTTGTTGGTCATGTCACGAACCCTATCCGGTGTTCGCATCTTGTACAAGTGTTCGCCCTTCGCACGATCTCCGCGTATCGTGGTCCCGAACCGGAAACCAGACGCACGAGAGGACCGACACCATGCCCGCCACCCTGTCCCACGAGGTCAGCGGACCCCGGTCCGCCGACACCCCCGTCCTCGTCCTCCTCGGATCACTCGGGTCCGACCGTTCGATGTGGGACGCGCAGGTCCGGGACCTGTCCCGCGACCACACCGTGGTCGCGGTGGACCACCGGGGCCACGGCACGTCCGAGGTCGTCCCCGGGCCGTGCACGATCGCCGACCTGGCCGCCGACGTTCTGGCCCTGCTCGACTCGCTCGACGTCGACCGGTTCCACGTGGCCGGGTTGTCGCTCGGTGGCGCGGTGGCCCAGTGGCTCGCCGTCCACGAGCCCACCCGCGTGCTCTCCACCGCCCTCCTGTGCACCGCCGCGAAGTTCGGTGAACCGTCCGGCTGGGCCGATCGCGCCGCCGCGGTCCGCGAGGGCGGGACGGCCGCGGTCGCCGACGCCGTCGTCGCACGGTGGATCACCGCCGCGCGGGCCGAGGCCGAGCCCGAGCTGGTCGCCGGGCTCCGTGAGATGGTCCTGGGCACCCCGGCCGAGGGATACGCCTCCTGCTGCGACGCGCTGGCCGGCTGGGACAACCGCGCCGAGCTGGGTCGGATCTCCTGCCCCACCCTCGTGCTCGCCGGGGAAGAAGACCCCTCCACTCCCCCGGAGGTACTGCGCGAGATCGCCGACGGGGTGCCCGGAGCGGACTTCGTCGTCGTCTCCCCGGCGGCCCACGTGCCCACCGTCGAGATCCCGGACCGCATCACCGACGTGCTCCGCCGACACCTCGACGCCGCACGGAACACGGGCGCGGCGTGACCCGCCCCGACGTGGTGTCGACCCCGGCCGGGTCCGTGGACGACGGCGGGGACCGCCCGGCCTCCCCCGACTTCGTCCAGTCGCTCGCGCGCGGCCTGGCGGTCATCCGGGCATTCGACGCCCGCCAGCCCCGCCAGACCCTCAGTGACGTCGCGCGCAACACCGGCCTGACCCGGGCGACCGCCCGCCGCTTCCTCCACACCCTCGTCGAACTGGGCTACGTGGACACGGCCGACTCTGTCTTCTGGCTCACCCCCCGGGTCCTCGACCTCGGGTACAGCTACCTGTCGGCGCTCCCGCTGACCGATCTCGCCCAACCGCACCTGGAGAAGCTCAGCTCGCGGCTCGGCGAATCCTCGTCCGTGGCGGTCCTCGACGGCCCCGACATCGTCTACGTGGGGCGCGTCCAGGTGCGTCGCATCATGACCATCGGCATCACCATCGGAACCCGGTTCCCCGCCTACGCCACATCGATGGGGCGGGTCCTGCTCGCCTCGCTCCCCGCCGAGGACCTCGACGCCTACCTCGCCGCGACGGACCTGCGGGCGCTCACCCCCCACGGCCTCGCCGACGAGTCAGCGCTCCGCGCGGAGCTCTCGCGGGTGGCCGAGCGCGGGTGGTGCGTCGTCGACCAGGAACTCGAGCCCGGCCTGCGCTCGGTGGCCGCCCCGGTCCACGACCGCCACGGCGCGGTCAGCGCCGCCCTCAACGTCTCCACCCACGCCGCCCGCTACTCCCCCACCCAACTCGACGACGAGGTCATCCCCGAACTGCTGGCCACCGCCCGCGCACTGTCGGCGGACCTCGCCATAGTCAACCGCTGAACCCGAACGAAGGAACCCCATGCGTGACGTCGTCATCTGCCAACCCCTGCGCACCCCCGTGGGACGCTTCGGCGGGGTGTTCCGCGACCTGGACGCGAACACCCTGGCCACCGACCTGCTCACCGCCCTCGTCGAGCGCACCGGCCTGACCGGAGCCGACGTCGACGACGTGGTGCTGGGACAGGGCTCCCCGAACGGCGAGGGGCCCGCCATCGGCCGCATCGCCGCACTCGACTCCCCCCTGGGGATCGACGTGCCGGGCATGCAACTCGACCGGCGCTGCGGCTCCGGACTCCAGGCGATCATCACCGGCGCACTCCAGGTCGCCTCCGGCGGCATGGACCTCGTGGTCGCCGGCGGCGTCGAGTCGATGAGCCAGGTGGAGTTCTACGCTTCCCCGAGCCCCCGCTGGGGCATCCGCGGGGACGGGATCTCGCTGGTCGACCGTCTCGGCCGGGCTCGCACGACCGTCGGCGGACGCTCGCACATCATCGACGGCGGGATGATCGAGACCGCCGAGAACCTCCGTCGTGAGTACGGCATCAGCCGGGACGAGCAGGACCGGTTGGCCGTGCAGTCCCACCAGCGGGCCGTGGCGGCGCAGGAGTCCGGGGCGTTCGCCGAGGAGATCGTCCCGGTGACCGTTCCGCAGCGCAAGGGTGAGGACCTCGTCGTCGACACCGACGAGCATCCCCGTGCCGACAGTTCCGTCGAGGCGCTGGCGCGCCTGCGACCCATCATGGGCCGCACCGACCCCGAGGCCACCGTGACCGCCGGGAACGCCTCCGGCCAGAACGACGGAGCCGCGATGTGCATCGTCACCACCGCGGACAGAGCCGCCGCCCTCGGACTGACCCCGCTGGTCCGCCTCGCCTCGTGGGCCGTCGCGGGCGTGGCACCGGAGACGATGGGCATCGGGCCGGTCCCCGCCACCGCCAAGGCGCTCGACCGGCTCGGCCTCACGCTCGCCGACATGGACGTCATCGAGCTCAACGAGGCGTTCGCCGCGCAGGCCCTGTCCGTGATGCGCGAGTGGGACATCGACCCCACCTCCGAGCACCTCAACCCGCACGGCTCCGGCATCTCCCTGGGCCACCCCGTCGGCGCCACCGGGGCGCGCATGCTCGCCACCCTGTCGCGCGAGATGGTGCGCCGCGACGCGCAGTGGGGCCTGGAGACCATGTGCATCGGAGGCGGCCAGGGGCTCGCGGCGGTGTTCGAGCGCGTCTGACCGACCACCAGCCGCGCCACGAGGCCGCCCGCCCCGATCGGGGCGGGCGGCCTCGTCTTCTTCCGCGGGACGGGAGTTCCCGGGCGGTCAGTCCGGCGCGATCACTCGATCCGCGACGGGTGCCGAGTCAGGGCCATGACCTCGATGTCCATGTACGGGAACAGCGGCAGCCCCTGGAGGATCTCGTGCAGTTCGTCGCCGGACCCGACATCGAAGATGCTGATGTTCGAGTACTGGCCCACGATGCGCCACAGCTCCCGCCACGTGCCGGAGCGCTGCAGCTCCTGGCTGTAGGCCTTCTCACGGGCCAGGGTGTCGGCGCGGACCTCGGGGTCCAGGTCATTGGGGATGGTGACGTCCATGCGGACGTGGAACAGTGCCATCGTCGGACTCTCCTTCTCGTGTGGTGCCGCGGTCAGCGGCGGGTGAACTTGTCGACGGCGTCGTGGTCGAGCTCGACGCCCAGCCCGGGCCCGGACGGCAGATGGACCCGGCCGGCCTCGTAGCGGATCGGGGTGGTCACGTAGGTCTCGGCGAGCAGCAGCGGCCCGAAGAGCTCCGAGCCGTAGTTGAAGCCGGGCTCGGCGCACGCGAGATGCAGCGAGGCGACGGTCCCGATCGGCCCCTCGAGCGACGTGGCGGCGTGGCAGGCGATCCCGGCCGCGCGGGCGATCGCCACGACCTCCTTGCCCCGGGTCAGTCCACCGAGCTTGGTGGTCTTCACCGCGATCACCCCGGCCGCGTCCCGGCGTGCCACCTCGAGGGCGTCGTGCGGGGATTGGACCGACTCGTCGGCCATGAGCTGCACCGGCAGCGAGCGGTTGAGCTCGGCGAGCACCTCGATCTGCTCGGTGGGGGTCGGCTGCTCGATCAGCTCGATGCCGGCCTCGACGAGCGCCGGGAGGTGGACGTTCGCGGTGAACCGGTCCCAACGTGCGTTGATGTCCACCCGCAGGCCCGCCCGCCCGTCGAGGCGCTCGGCCAGCGCCGCGATGCGGGCGACGTCCTCTGCCGGGTCCAGGGCGCCCATCTTCAGCTTGAACGTGCGGTGCCGGTCCGCGGCGAGGAGCTCGTCGATCTCCTCGACCATCTCCTCGAGCGGCATCGCGCCCAGGGCCCACGTGCACTCGATCGAGTCGCGGACCGCTCCGCCGAGCAGCGAGCGCACGGGTACGTCAAGCGACCGGGCCCACGCGTCGAACATGGCGATCTCGAGGGAGGCCTTGGCGAAACGGCCGCGGGCCACCACGCCCTCCATCGCCTCGAGGACGGCGGGGATCTCGTCGACCCGCCGACCGACGGCCACGGGGGCCAGGTACTTCTCCACCAGGACCTGCATGGTCTCGGCGGACTCGCCTCCCCACCAGGGGCCGCCCGGTGTGACGCCTTCGCCGTAGCCCACGACCCCGGACTCGGTGGTGACCGCCACGAGCAGGATCGACTGGGCGGTGGCGGTGGTGGTGGCGAACTTGTGCGGCCTGATGAGCGGCACGTCGAGGATCCGTGTCTCCACGGAACGGATGGTCAGGTCAGACATCGTCGAGCCCTTCGTGTTGGTGGTCCGGCCGGATCGACCGCCGACGCCCCGGCCGCTCGTGGCGGCCGGGGCGGGCGGGGATTGCAGACGAGGTCGTCGCCGGTCAGGCCACGAAACGCTTCTCGGAGACGGGGTCCAGGACGAAGTCGTAGACGACCTCGTCGATCCCGTCCGCGTTGGGCTTCGGGTCCAGGATCAGCTCGGGCTTGACGGCCCCGGCCACGTCGTCCTCGACCCACTTTCCACCCTGGAAGTACAGCTGGGTGGTGATGAGGCGCTTGCCCGGGGCGGTGACCTTCAGGTGCAGGTGCGCCGGACGCCACGGGTGGCCACCGTAGCTGGCGATGAACTCGCCGGTCGGGCCGTCGTGCGGGATCTGGTACGGCGCCGGCTGGACCGTGGTGATGTGGAAGTTGCCCTCGGCGTCCGTGGTGAAGGTGCCGCGCAGGTTCCACTCCGGGATGCCCATGCCGTCGTCGAACTGCGAGTAGTAACCGTCGGCGTCGGCGTGCCACAGCTCGACGGACGCGCCCTCGATGCCCGTGCCGTCCAGGTCGCGGACCTGGCCCTTGAACACGAACTGCGTGCCCTTCTCGTCCTCGCGCATCGGCATGACGCCCACGGCGCCGAGGTCCGGGGCGTTCGGCACGTAGTAGGGGCCCTCGATGGAACCCTTGGTCCCGTTGAAGATGCGGCTGTTGGAGTCCTCGATGAAGTGCTCCAGGAAGACGTCCAGCCAGAGCGGCCACTCGCCACCCTCGCCGACCTCGATGAGCCACTGCTTGAGGACGCGGTACTCGTCGTAGGTGACCTCGTGCTCGAAGATCACCTCGGACAGCTTGGTGAGCACGTCCTTGTAGATGGCGGCCGCACGCTCGGTGCTCGTGTCGGACGTGAAGCGGCTGCCCTTGAACTTGTCCGTCGCGGCGGAGCCGGAGCCGGCGGCGGTGGGCACTGCGGTGCTGGTCATGACGCTCCCTCTGGTGGGGTCGGGGTGGGGGTCGGATCGGACCGGTGGGGCCCGGTCGATGTCCCTACTGTGCGCCGGATTCGATGTGCCGTCAATCACCGCACACAACGTCTGTAGAGGACCTTTCGTGCGCGAAGCGAACACTTTTCAGGCAATAGCGCAGGTCTCGCGCCTGATGCCTCCACAGTGTTCGCATTGCGAACGCAACACACCTAGGTATGACTAGGAGGTGCCCTAGTGTGATCGAACCCACAGTAGGGCACCGTGGAGGAACACCGGCAGCAGGCCGCATCGTCGCGGCCGGAACCGACCCCACGCTAGGAGCCCTCGATGTCAGATCGACTCGACCACGTCCAGGCCACCCTCGAGACCGCACTCGAGGATCGGCCCGCGGACGGCATCATCCGCGCCAACCGTCGCATCTTCACCGACGAGGAGATCTTCGAACTCGAGATGAAGCACATCTTCGAGGGCAACTGGGTCTACCTGGCGCACGAGAGCCAGGTCCCGGAGGTCGGCGACTACTTCACCACCGACATCGGCCGCCAGCCCGTCGTGATCACCCGCGGCAAGGACGGGCAGCTCAACTGCCTCATCAACGCCTGCTCCCACCGCGGCGCGATGCTCTGCCGGCGCAAGACCGACAACCGCACCACCCTGACCTGCCCGTTCCACGGCTGGACGTTCTCCAACTCCGGAGAGTTGCTCAAGGTCAAGGACCCGCGGGACGCCGGGTACCCCGAGCAGTTCAACACCGACGGCTCGCACGACCTGCGTCGCGTGGCCCGCTTCGAGAGCTACCGCGGGTTCCTGTTCGGTAGCCTCAACCCGGACGTGCTCCCGCTCGAGGAGCACCTGGGAGACAGCCGCACAGTCATCGACATGCTGGTCGACCAGTCCCCCGAGGGACTGGAGGTCCTGCGCGGCTCGTCCACCTACACCTTCGACGGCAACTGGAAGCTCCAGGCCGAGAACGGGGCCGACGGTTACCACGTGTCGGCCACCCACTGGAACTACGCGGCGACCACCGCGCGCCGCTCGTCGGGTGAGTCCAAGAACGAGACCAAGGCGATGGACGCCGGCACCTGGGGCAAGCAGGGCGGCGGCTACTGGTCATTCGAGCACGGCCACCTGCTCCTGTGGATGTGGTGGGGCAACCCCGAGGACCGGCCGCTGTGGGACCGCCGCCAGGAGCTCGCCGACCAGATCGGCACCAAGAAGGCCGAGTTCATGGTGGGAGCCTCCCGCAACCTGTGCCTGTACCCGAACGTGTACCTGATGGACCAGTTCTCGAGTCAGATCCGCCACTTCAAGCCCGTCTCGGTGGACAAGACCGAGGTGACGATCTACTGCATCGCCCCCAAGGGTGAGAGCGCCGAGAACCGCGCGGCCCGGATCCGACAGTACGAGGACTTCTTCAACGCCACCGGGATGGCGACCCCGGACGACCTGGAGGAGTTCCGGTCCTGCCAGAAGACCTACCTGGCCGACGTTGCGCCGTGGAACGACATGACCCGCGGCAGCACCCACCAGATCACGGGCCCGGACGAGACCGCCCGCGGCCTGGGCATGGAGAACGTGTTGTCCTCCGGGGCCAAGACCGAGGACGAGGGGCTGTACCCGATCCAGCACGCCTACTGGCTCGAGACCATGCAGCGCGCGCTCGAGGCCGAGACCGCCGCCCGTGATGCCGCCGAGGCCCGCGCCCGCGAGGACGACGAGCGTCGGGCCCGGCAGCGCACGACCGTCCCGGCAGACGCCTGACCCGGCCCGAGTCGACCGCACGCCCCACCCCCGCCCCACGAAAGGCCTGACCATGACCGCCCCCGCCGTGGCGTCGATCTCCGTCGACGAGATCTCCGCTTTCCTGTTCCGCGAGGCACGACTGCTCGACGACCGCCAGTTCGAGCAGTGGATCGAGTGCTACCGCGAGGACGCGATGTACTGGATGCCCGCCTGGGACGACGACGGTGAGCTCACGACCGACCCGTACTCGGAGATCTCGTTGATCTTCTACCCGAACCGGGCCGGTATCGAGGACCGGGTGTTCCGCATCCGGACCGAGCGCTCCTCCTCGACGTCACTGCCGGAACCGCGGACGAACCACCTCATCAGCAACATCGAGGTGCTCGACCGCCGGCCCGGAGAGGTCGACATCCGCTTCAACTGGCTGTCGTCGTACTTCCGGTACAACACCACCGACCAGTACTTCGGCACGTCCTTCTACACCCTCGACGTCACCGGTGAGTCCCCGCTGATCACCTACAAGAAGGTGGTCCTGAAGAACGACTACATCCACCATATCGTGGACGTCTACATGGTGTGATCCCACACCCACGCCGGCGCCCGCCCAGGGCGCCGGCACCCACCCGGTCGCGTGCGCGGCCGACACCGCCAGCGACCTGGAGTGAGACCCCATGAGCTATTCAGTGGCACTGGCCTTCGAGGACGGCGTGACGCGCTTCGTCAACTGCGGTCCGATGGAGACCGTCGCCGACGCCTCGTACAAGGCCCGGATCAACATCCCCCTCGACTGCCGCGACGGAGCGTGCGGGACGTGCAAGTCCCTGTGCGAGTCCGGCGACTTCGACGGCGGCGACTACATCGACGACGCCCTCACCGAGGACGAGGCCGCGGCCGGATACTGCCTGCCCTGCCAGATGGTCCCGCGATCCGACCTGGTCGTGCAGATCCCCACCACCTCCGACGTGGCCAAGACGGCCGCCGCGGCGCACCCGGCGACGGTCATGGCCGTCGAGCGCCTGGCCGAGGGTGCGTTCGCGCTGTCGGTCGAGTTGGATGACCGCGACGCCCTGGCGTTCCTGCCCGGCCAGTACGTCAACATCGCGGTTCCGGGTACCGACCAGACGCGGTCGTACTCGTTCTCCACCGGAGCGGACTCGCGGCACCTGTCGTTCCTCATCAAGTACGCCTCCGGCGGCGCGATGTCGGAGTACCTGGCCCAGCGCTGCGCCGTGGGCGACCGCCTCGAGCTGACCGGTCCGATGGGCAGCTTCTTCCTCCGCGAGTCCAGCCGCCCCCTGCTCCTGCTGGCGGGCGGCACCGGCCTGGCGCCCGTGCTGTCGATCCTGGAGACCCTCGCCGCCGCCGGCACCACCGACCGGCCGGTCCACCTCATCTACGGCACCTCGTTCGACACCGACGTGGTCTACACGGACCTGCTGGACGAGTTCACCACCCGGATCCCGGGCATGACCTGGGACCTGGTCGTCGCCGACCCGGCCACGACCCACCCGAACAGCGGGTACGTCACGGGGCTGATCCGCCCGGAGCACCTGCATGACGGGACGACCGACATCTACCTGTGCGGGCCTCCCCCGATGGTCGAGGCGGTGCGCGGATTCCTCGACGACGAGGGCCTGCAGGTGACGCACTTCTACTACGAGAAGTTCACTCCCGCGACCGCGGTGCCCGACCAGTCCGCCGAGCCCGCCGCGGAATCGGCGGAGCCGACGGAGGAGGCCGCCCTCGTCGTCGACACCTCCCCCTCCACCCCGGAGACGGAGCCCGCGGCACCCGCCGCGGCCACCACGGCCCCGGCCGCACCACACGGGCCGGCCCGGATCATCTCGCGCCGCCCCGGGGACCCCGTGCCGGCCATCGAGGCCCGACCGGTCGGCTACACCCCGCCCGCCCCCGGCGGACACACGGCGCCCGCCACCCGGACCGCCGAGCCGGTGACGAACATCGCCGCGCGCCCGGTCGGTTTCACCCCGCCGACCCCGGGCGGGCACGCCGTGCCCGCCGACCGCGCGACCGAATCTCCCGCGCCCATCGCCGCACGCCCGGTCGGTTACGTCCCGCCGCAGGTCACGCTCGCGCCCAGGTCACCCGCACCCACCGCGGGCACCACGACCACGGTGTCCCTGGCCGGCGGGAACCGCTCCGAGACCATCACGTCGGCCCCCGGCGTCGTCAGTGGCGAGGTGCATCCCGCGATCCGCCACTCCGACGCCCAGTTCGACGCCCGCATGGCGCTCGAGCTCGGCGTGATCGAGCTGACCATGGGACGTCTCGACGGCGCCCGCCTCGCCGAGTTCCGGATGCTCGCCGAGTCCGCCAACCAGTACATCGAGGGCGATCGGTTCCTCGACCCCGAACGGTTCACCGCCGCGAACGCCCAGTTCCACGAGTTCCTGTTCCGCTGCACCGGTAACGACTCGCTGCTGCAGGCCTACCGCATGCTGGAGGTGACCCAGGTGATGAACAGCGTCCTGCCCGACGCCCGCTGGGTGTCCGAGGACATCGTCCCCGAGCACCTGGAGATCGTCGCGGCCTTCGAGACGGGCGACCGCGACGCCGCCCGGTACCTCATCCGTCGGCACAGCGAACACGCCAAGGCCACCATGCGTACCGCACTGGACCAGAAGGCCGTGGAGGCGGCGTCGTGAGCGCGCCCGTCGGCGAGTACGACCCCGTCCCGCCCGTCGTCTCCCCCGGTCGCTTCGCCGGCCGGTCGGTGCTCATCACCGGCGCCGTCCAGGGGATCGGACGCACCGTCGCCGACCGGGTGGTCCGCGAGGGCGGGCTGGTCACCGTGGTGGACCGGGCCGACCTCATCACCACGGTCGCCGGGGAGCTGACCGCGGTGTCCCCGGACGGCCACCGGGTCGTGCCCGTGGAGGCCGACCTGGGGACGTTCGAGGGTGCCGAGTCGTCGGCCCGTGCGGCGTTGGACGCCCACGGCCGGATCGACGTGCTCATCAACAACGTCGGTGGCACCATCTGGGCCCGGCCGTACCACGAGTACTCGGCCGAGCAGATCGAGGCCGAGGTCCGCCGCTCCCTGTTCCCCACGCTGTGGATGTGCCGGGCGGTCCTGCCGTCCATGGTCTCGGCGGGCGCGGGCACGATCGTCAACGTCTCCTCCGTCGCCACCCGCGGCGTCAACCGTGTCCCCTACGCCGCGTCCAAGGGCGGCGTCAACGGCCTCACCTCGGCGTTGGCGCTGGAAGCCGCGCCGCACGGGGTGCGGGTGGTGGCCACCGCCCCCGGCGGAACCCTCGCCCCCGAACGACGGATCTCCCGCGGCGGCGACGCCCGCACCGACCAGGAGAAGACCTGGTACTCGGAGATCGTCGAGCAGACCGTCGACTCGACCGTGATGGGCCGCTACGGCACCCTCCACGAGCAGGCCGCGCCGATCTGTTTCCTCGCCTCCGACGAGGCCTCCTACATCACCGGATCCGTCCTCCCCGTCGCCGGCGGCGACCAGGGCTGAACCGCCTGCCACCCCGGGGCTGACCGCCCTGCCACCCCGGGGCTGACCGCCCTGCCACCCCGGGCTGACCGCCCACACCTCTCCCCACCCCCCACCGAACGGAGCCCTTCCGTGTCCTCGAGCACCCCTGTGCCTTCCAGCCGCCCCGTCCCCTCCAGCCCACCCGGGACGACCGCCCCCGCCTCCGAGGTGTGGGAGTCCCCCGCCCACCGCCGCACGGTCTACGGTGTCCTCGCCGTGGTGGCGCTCGCCATCCTCTTCGACGGCTATGACCTCGTCGTCTACGGCGCCGTCCTGCCCACCCTCATGGCCGACCCCACCCAGATCGGCGCCCTCGGCGCGGCTCAGGCCGGCGCACTCGGCTCGTACGCCCTCGTCGGAGTGATGATCGGCGCCCTCACCGCCGGCGCGGTCGGTGACCGCATCGGCCGACGCCGGATCATGCTCGGCGCCATCGCCTGGTTCTCCGTCGGGATGGCCGCCACCGCGTTCGCCCGCGACATCACCACGTTCGGCGTCCTTCGCCTGCTCACCGGGCTGGGGATCGGCGCCATCGTCGCCACGGCCGGTGCGATCATCGCCGAGTTCGCCCCCGCCGGGCGTCGCAACCTTTTCAACGCGGTCGTCTACAGCGGGATCCCCGCCGGCGGTGTCCTGGCCTCCGCGCTGGCCATGGTGCTGCGGGACCACATCGGATGGCGCGGCCTGTTCCTCATCGGCGCCGTCCCACTGGTGCTGGTCCTCCCCTACGCCTGGTTCGCGCTCCCCGAGTCCCCGCGGTGGCTGGCCTCCCGCGGCCGCACCCGCCAGGCCGCCGAGGTGTGTGCCAGCAGGGGCCTGCCGCTCGAGATGGCCGCGGCGCCGGGCGCGCCCCGCACCGCCGACACGACGCCTCGCGATGACCGCAACGACGACAAGGTGGCCGCCCGCACCGGCTTCGCCGCCCTGCTGTCCCCCGCCTACCGCCTCGGCACCCTGCTCCTGGGGTTCATGAGCTTCGCCGGCCTGCTGCTCACCTACGGCCTCAACACCTGGCTGCCGACGATCATGGAGAACTACGGCATCGACGCCAAGAGCTCCCTCGGCTTCCTGCTCGTCCTCAACGGCGGCGCGATCGTGGGCGGTCTCGCGGCCTCGTGGCTCGCCGACCGGCACGGGCCGCGCGTGATCGTCGCCTGCTCGTTCGTCCTGGCCACCCTGGCCCTGGTCGCCATCACCGTGTCCCCGCCGTTCGTCCTGGTCGTCGCCCTCGTCGCGGCTGCCGGCATGGGCACGATCGGCACACAGGTCCTGCTGTACGGGTTCGTCTCCAACTACTACGAGACGGGCGCACGCGCCGCGGGTGTGGCGTGGTGCGCGGGGTTCGGACGCCTCGGCGGCATCCTCGGTCCCGTGATCGGCGGCTTCCTCGTCGCGGCCGGACTGGAGGCGGACACTTCCTTCCTCGTGTTCGGCGGGATCGCCCTCGCCGGCGCCGCCCTGACCCTGGCCGTGCCCCGCTCGCCCGCCCAGTCCGAGCCCGTCGCGGTCCCCGACGAGGTCACGCCGCTGGACTTCGACCCGCCGGCCGCCGCGGTGGCCGGGGAGCCCGTCGCCGCGGAACCGGTCGAGCACGCCGGGTCGGATCTACGCTGACCGCATGACCTTCGCCCACCCCGTCCCCCGCTACGGTCACCACCGCGCCGCGGATCGTCTCCATTCGATCCACGACGCGGTGGCGGGCAAGCGGTCGACGACCGTGCTGGTCACCGCCGCCGACGGTGGGGGCAAGAGCCACCTCGTCGACTCCGTGGTCGCCGAACTCGCCGGGGTCACCTCGGTGCTCGTGCGGGCGCTGCCGTGGGAGAAGGACACGAAGCTCGTCGTGGCCGCCCGGGTCCTCGAGCGCCTGCCCCGGCCCGACGCCGAACCACCACGTCGCGCCGCGGCCGCAGAGACGGCCGGGGTCGCGGGGGTCGCAGAGACGGCCGGGCCGGTCGGTGACGTCGTGCTCGTCGAGGCCCTGGCCCGGGCGTTCGTCACCGCCGGCCCCGGCGCGGTGGTGGTGATCGACGACGCGGAGTACTCCGATCCCGACTCCCTGCGTGTCCTGGCCTCCGCCGTGGAGGCGGCCGGCCGGGCCTCCGTCATGCTCGTGCTGACCCTCGGCAGCCCCGCGCACGGCCCCTCCGCCGAACTGTGCGCGGAGTTGGCCCGCGAGACCGTGCGGCTGGGAGCCCTGGACCAGTCCGAGATCCGGAGGCTCGTCGCGACCCGGACCGGGCGCGAACCGTCCGCGGCGGCGGCCCGGCGTCTACTGGACTACACCGGCGGCGAGGCGGGTGCCGTGGCGACGGTGGCCGATCAGGCGCCCGGCTCGTGGTGGATCGCCCCCTTCTCCGTCCCGCCGCTGCCCGCCTCCGTCGAGCGGGAGACGGCGGCGCTGCTCGACGCGATGGAGCCCGGGCAGCGGGAGGTCATCGAGGCTGCCGCCGTCCTGTCCCCACCGGTCACGCTCGAGTCGCTGACCGCGCTCATCTCCGCGCGGGGCGGGGTCGTACCCGGCCCCGCGCTCGTGTCCGCCGCCCTGGACGCCGCCCACACGGCGGACCTGGCCCAGGTGGACCTCTCCCCCGGCGCCGCGACCGTCCGGTTCCGCTCCCCACTGTTGCGGACGGCGGTCCTTCGCGGGGTACCGCCCAGCGAACTGCTCCACCTGCATACGCTGGCCGGCCGCGTCGCCGAGGCCGCCGACGACGTCGACGGCGCGCTCGACCACCGCGCCTCCGCGTCGACGGGGCCCGATGCGGACCTGTCCGAGACGCTGCGCGCCCGCGCGCTCGTGCACGCCCGCGCCGGTCGATGGAGCTCGGCCGGCCACGCCTACCTCACCGCGGCGGCGCTCACCCCTGACGGCGACCGCGCCCGCGACCTGCACATCGACGGGGTCGACGCACTCATCAACGCGGGCCGCATCAGTGAGGCCCGATCACTGGCCCAGGGACTGGAGCGGGTGCGGTCGGATCCCCGGCGGGACGCCGTACTGGGATCCCTCGCGGTGCACCTCGGGCACGCCGGAGAGGCCCAGGTCCTGCTCGACCGCGCCCTCGCCGCCCGCGAGGGCGGCGTCCCGGGTTCTCCCGCCGCGGACCCGGTCGCCCTGGCCCAGAAGTTCGTCGTCCACTCCCTGTGCGAGTGGCGACCGACCCGCATCCGCCACTGGACACGGGTGGTCACCGGCAGCGGGCGCCCGGACCAACCCGAGGTCGAGGAGGCCCGGGCCATCGAGATGCTGGGCCGCGCGATCGAGGGCGGCCCCGACGCGTCCCCCGCCGTCGAGGACCGGCTCGCCGGTCTCGCGCCGGCCGTGGCCCAGCGCTTCGAGATGGCATCGGGGTGGATCGCCCTGGCTCGCGACGACCTGGAGACCGCCCGCCGGCACCTGGGGTCCGCGGTCCCCACGGCGGACGTCTCGGGCTCCGCACGCATCTCCATCTGGGCCCAGGCGTGGCTCGCCCGCACGCTCCTGCTGCGCGGCGACTGGGATGACGCCCTGCGGGTGGTGGACACCGCCGCCCGCAGGGTCGACGACCTCGAACTGGACCTGCTCGCCCCGGTCGTCCACTGGCCCGGCGCCGTCATCCGGTCGATGCGGGGAGACCACCTCGGGGCGGCCGCCCACCTGCGCAATCTGACGACCAGCACCGACGCCTACCCGGTCCAGGTCATCCCGTCGGCGATGGCGCGGATGCAGGTGGCGGCCTCGTCCGGTGACTACACGTCCGTGCGTCTGGCCGCCGAGCCCCTGGTGGCCCTGTCCCGTGAACTCGACATCGATCAGCCCGGGTACTGGCCGTGGCACGACCTGTACTCCCACGCACTCGTCCTCGCGGGTCGGCTCGACGAGGCGGAGGACCTCATCGGTCCCGCCGAGGCCCGCGCCGAGCGCCGGGGCCACCGTTCCACCCTCGCCCGGCTCGGAGCGGTGCGCGCCCGTATCGCCGCGGTGCGCGGGGACGTCGACGAGTGCAACCGGATCTTCCGGCGCAGTCTCGACCACCTCGACGGCCTGGCCATGCCCTACTACTCCGCGCGCATGCACTTCGGCTACGGGCAGACCCTGCGCAGGGCCGGCCGACGCCGGGAGGCGCACCTCGCGCTGGGCACCGCCCGCGACATCTACGAGCAACTGGGCGCCCGCGCCTACGTGGAGCGGTGCGATCGCGAACGACGCGCGGGCGGTGTGGACGTGGCCAGGACGGGGGGCAACAGCACCCTGACGCCTCAGGAGAGTGCGGTCGCGACGCTCGTCGCCGCGGGCCGGACCAACGCCCAGGCGGCCGAGGAGTTGTTCCTGTCGGTCAAGACCGTCCAGTACCACCTGACCCGCATCTACTCGAAGCTCGGAGTGAGCGGTCGCACCGAGCTGGCCGCACACGTCTCCCGCAGCAGCGAGCCCTTCCGTACCGACTCGCCCCGTATCGATTCAGCGCGTACCGACCCCGACCCCACGGGAGACCTATGAGCAACGGAACCCCGGACGACACCACCGTCCGCCCCGCCGTCCGCCCCGCCGACCCGACCGCGACCGGCCAGCCGCCCGCGCGCGGCCGCCGACGCGACTCCGCCCCGGTGGCGCGCCCCTCGCCCCGCCGGGTCCTCGCCGACCTCGGCCCCCGCGAGTTCGCCAACGCGCTGATCGCGCTCGTGTTCTCGGCGACCGGCCCCGTCGCCGTCATCCTCGCCGCCGGCGGGCAGGGCGACCTGTCCCCCGCACAGTTGTCCTCGTGGATCTTCGGCGTGTTCTTCGCCAACGGACTGCTCACCATCCTCATGAGCTGGGTCTACCGCACGCCGCTGGCGTTCTTCTGGACCATCCCGGGCACCGTGATCGTGGGCAACTCACTCGGGCACCTGCGGTGGTCGGAGGTCCTGGGGGCCTACGTCGTGACCGGGGTGCTGATCCTGCTGGTCGGGCTGACCGGCCTGGCCCGCCGGCTCATGGACTGGATCCCCATGCCGATCATCATGGCGATGGTCGCCGGGGTGTTCCTCCGGTTCGGGCTGGGACTGGTCGAGGCCGTGTGGGCCTCCGTCGCGGTGGCCCTGCCGATGGCGATCGCGTTCCTCGTCGTCGGCGCCGTCCCCCGCCTGGCCAGGGTGGTACCGCCCATCCTGGCCGCGATGGTCGTGGGGATCGTCGCCGTGGTCCTGTCCGGCGGGCTGTCGCGCGGCGTCCTCGACGACGGACTGATCGCCGCCCCCATGCTGCAGGCCCCGGAATTCACCCTCCGGGCGATCGCCGAGCTGGTCGTCCCACTGGCCATCACCGTCCTCGTGGTGCAGAACGGTCAGGGCATCGCGGTCCTGCGCGCGAAGGGCCACCACCCCCCGGTCTCGGCGTGCGCGGTGGCATGCGGCGTCTGGTCTCTGCTGGTCTCGGCGGTCGGCGCGGTCTCGACGTGCCTGACCGGACCGACGAACGCCCTGCTCGTCTCCTCAGGTGAGCGCGACCGCCACTACGCCGCCGCGATCGGCAACGGCGGCCTGGCCCTGGTGGTCGGCGTCTTCTCCCCGGCCTTCGTCGGGCTCATCCTCGGCACGCCCGCAGCGTTCATCGCCGCCCTGGGCGGGTTGGCGATGCTCGCGCCGCTGCAGTCGGCGTTCGTCACCGCGTTCCGGACCGACCGGGCACTCGGACCGCTCGTGTGCCTGCTCGTCACCGTCGCGGACGTGTCGTTGCTCGGGATCTCGGCGCCGTTCTGGGGCATCGTGCTGGGGATGGCCGTCTCGGCGCTGCTGGAGCGGCGCGCGGCGGCCTGACCCGGCGCCCGCCCGGGCCGGAGCCGAAGGAAGGCCCCCGCCGAGTGGCGGGGGCCTTCTCGCGGGTCCGGTGTCAGGCGGAACGCTCGCGCAGCTCCTCGTCGGAGAAGGGGACGATCGTCGGCAGGACGTTGTCGCGGACCGTCTCACCGGTGACCACCACGCGGGCGACGTCGTCGCGCCCGGGGATGTCGTACATGACCGGCAGGAGGACCTCCTCCATGATGGCGCGCAGGCCACGGGCACCGGTCCCCCGCAGGATCGCCTGGTCGGCCACGGCCTCGAGGGCGTCCTCGGTGAACTCCAGCTCGACGCCGTCCATCTCGAACAGCCGGGCGTACTGCTTGACCAGCGCGTTCTTGGGCTCGGAGAGGATGTTGACCAGGGCCTCGCGGTCCAGGCTCGTCACGGTCGCCACGACGGGCAGGCGGCCGATGAACTCGGGGATCAACCCGTACTTCACCAGGTCCTCCGGCATGACCTCGCTGAAGTTGTCGGTCGTGTCGAGGTCCTTCTTGCTGGCGACCTCGGACCCGAAACCCATCCCCTTGCGACCCACGCGGTCGCCGACGATCTTCTCCAGGCCCTGGAAGGCACCGGCCACGATGAACAACACGTTGGACGTGTCGATCTGGATGAACTCCTGGTGCGGGTGCTTGCGGCCGCCCTGCGGCGGCACCGACGCCTGCGTGCCCTCGAGGATCTTCAGCAGCGCCTGCTGGACGCCCTCACCGGAGACGTCCCGGGTGATCGACGGGTTCTCGGCCTTGCGGGCGATCTTGTCGACCTCGTCGATGTAGATGATGCCCATCTCGGCACGCTTGGTGTCGAAGTCCGCGGCCTGGATGAGCTTGAGGAGGATGTTCTCCACATCCTCGCCCACGTAACCGGCCTCGGTCAGCGCGGTGGCGTCCGCGATCGCGAAGGGCACGTTGAGCATCTTGGCCAACGTCTGGGCGAGGTAGGTCTTGCCACAGCCGGTGGGGCCCAGCATGAGGATGTTGGACTTGGCCAACTCGACACCGTCGCCGCGGCCGAGGGAGGCCCCCACCCGGATGCGCTTGTAGTGGTTGTAGACGGCCACCGCCAGGTTCCGCTTGGCGGCGTCCTGCCCCACCACGTACTCGTCCAGGAACGCGTGGATCTCGGACGGCTTGGGCAGCGTGTCCGGACCCGTCTCCTGCGCATCGTCGACCTCGGACTCGATGATCTCGTTGCACAGCTCGATGCACTCGTCGCAGATGTAGACGCCGGGACCGGCGATCAGCTTCTTGACCTGCTTCTGGCTCTTCCCACAGAAGGAACACTTCAACAGGTCGCCGCTCTCACCTACACGCGCCATGAGTTCTACGTCCTCGCATTCCGGGGGCGCCGATGTCACGCCCCGTAGTCGACGGTACGCGGTGACGGCCGTAAATCCGACCCCGCGTGATCAGTTCATTGCACCCGACGGCGCACCGCTACCCCCAGCGGCGCGCCGCCGTCGGCTCAGTTGCTCGTCGACAGTTTGCGGTAGTCGAACACGGTGTCGATGATGCCGTAGTCCTTGGCCTCCGCGGCCGTGAGGATCTTGTCGCGATCGGTGTCCTTGCGGACCTGATCGGCGGTGCGCCCGGTGTGCTGGGCCAGCGTGGTCTCCATGAGGCGACGCATCCGCTCGATCTCCGCGGCCTGGATCTCGAGGTCGGAGACCTGGCCCTGGATGCCGCCGGTGGCCGGCTGGTGGATGAGCACGCGGGCGTTGGGCAGCGCGGCCCGCTTGCCCTTGGTGCCCGCCGCGAGCAGTACCGCGGCGGCCGACGCGGCCTGGCCGAGGCAGACCGTCACGATGTCCGGCCGCACGTACTGCATGGTGTCGTAGATCGCCATGAGCGAGGTGAACGAGCCACCCGGCGAGTTGATGTACATGGTGATGTCGCGGTCCGGGTCCTGACCCTCCAGGACCAGCAGCTGGGCCATGATGTCGTTCGCCGAGGCGTCGTCGACCTGGGTGCCCAGGAAGATGATGCGCTCCTCGAAGAGCTTGTTGTAGGGGTTGGACTCCTTGACGCCGTAGCTGGAGTGCTCGACGAAGGACGGCAGGATGTATCGGGAGGTCGGCATTGAGGTCATCGGTGACTCCGTGGTGGTGTGCGGGGCTGGGTGGGCTGCGGGAGCGCTCCCGTGGGCGGAGGGCTCGATCACGACGGCGAGGTCCCGCCCGTCTGGGACGCACGCGAGATCACGTGGTCGACGAACCCGTACTCCTTGGCCTCCTCGGCGGAGAACCAGCGGTCACGGTCGGAGTCCTCGGTGACCTGCTCGAACGTCTGGCCCGTGTGAAAGGCGATGAGCTCGGCCATCTCACGCTTGGTGGCGGCGTACTGCTCGGCCTGGATGGCGATGTCGGCGGCCGAACCACCGACACCGGCCGACGGCTGGTGCATCATGATCTTCGCGTGCGGCAGGGCGTAGCGCTTGCCCTTGGTGCCCGCGGTCAGCAGGAACTGACCCATCGAGGCGGCCAGGCCCATGCCGTAGGTGGCCACGTCGCACTCGACGAACTGCATCGTGTCGTAGATCGCCATGCCGGCCGTCACGGAACCACCGGGCGAGTTGATGTACAGCGCGATGTCGCGGGTGGGGTCCTCCGCCGCGAGCAGCAGGATCTGCGCGCAGAGGCGGTTGGAGATGTCGTCGTCGACCTGGGAGCCCAGGAAGATGATCCGCTCCTGCAGGAGGCGCTCGTACACGGAGTCGCCGAGGGTGAGTCCGTGCGACCCCGGCGAGCTGAGTGCGGGCTGCGTCGAACCGGGCTGAGCCGCTGAACCGTTCTGGGCCACGGGGAACCTACCTTCGCTCATCGTCTTCACCGCTAGCGCGGCGCCCGGCCGACCGGTGGCCGGGGAACCGTTACGTCAAACACTAACCAACACCGACGACGGAACCGTCCCGCCGGGGCGGGTGTTCGCTCTCAGCGTCGGGCCACCAGCATCGTCCGCGGGGGCCACGACGACAGGGCCGGGGCCGCGTGGTGCGGTCCCGGCCCTGTCGGGGGTCGATCAGGGGACGATCAGGCGTCGGAGTCCTTCTCGTCCGCTGCCGTCTCGACGACGTCGGACCCGGCCTCATCGGCGTCCTCGGCGGAGTCCGCCTCGACGGTGCCGAAGAACTCGCTGGTGTCGACGACGTTGCCCTCGGTGTCCTTGACGGTGACCTTGCCGATCACGTCGGCCAGGGCCTTGGACCGGCGGACGTCGGAGAACAGCGAGCCGAGCTGACCGGCCTGCTGGATCTGCTGCACGAACTGGTTGGGGTCCATGCCGTAGCGCTGGGCCTGGAACAGGATGTGCTGGGTGAGCTCCTCCTGCGAGACGTCGGTCGAGTTCTGCTCGGCGACGGCGTCCAGCAGCAGCTGGCTGCGGATGGCGCGGGCGGCGCCTTCACGGGTCTCGGCCTCGAAGGTCTCGCGGTCGGTGCCCTCGGCGGCCAGCGCCTGGTCCAGGATCGACGCGTCGCCACCGAACTGGTCGATGAGCTGGTGCATCTGGGCGTGGGCCTCGGAGGCGACGACCGCCTCCGGGGTCGGGACGTCGGTGGCCTCCATCAGCGCGTCGAGGACCTTGTCGCGGATCTCGCCCGCGAGGCCGGCCTTGGCCTGCTGCGCGACCTTCTCGGTGAGGTCTGCCTTGAGCTCGTCGAGAGTGTCGAACTCGCTGGCCATCTGCGCGAACTCGTCGTCGGCCTCGGGCAGCTCGCGCTCCTTGACGGACTGCACGGTGACGGTGATGACCGCCTCCTTGCCGGCGTGGTCACCGGCGACGAGCGAGGAGGTGAACTCCTTGGACTCGCCGGCCTTGAGACCCGCCGCCGCGTCGTCCAGGCCCTCGACGAGGGTGCCCGAGCCGAGCTCGTAGGACAGGCCTTCGGTTGAGGCCTCGTCGACGGGCTCGCCGTCGACGGTCGCGGCCAGGTCCACCGAGAGGAAGTCGCCCGTGGTGGCGCCGCGCTCGACGCCCTTGAGGGTGCCGAAGCGGGCACGCAGGTTGTCCAGCTCCGCGTCGACGGCGGCCTCGTCGGTCTCGGGGGCCTCGACGGTGACCTCGAGGTCCTCGAAGGTCGGCAGGGTGATCTCCGGGCGGATGTCGACCTCGGCGGTGAACTCGACGACGTCGTTGTCCTCCAGCTTGGTCACCTCGATCTCGGGCTGGGCCAGCACGACGAGCTCGTGCTCGTCGACGGCCTGGCTGTAGCGCGACGGGATCATGTCGTTGATGACCTGCTCGAGGACCGCCGGGCGACCGATCCGCGACTCGAGGAGCTTGGCCGGGGCCTTACCCGGGCGGAAGCCCGGGATGTTGACCTGGCCGGCGAGCGACTTGTAGGCCTTGGCGAAATCCGGCTCGAGCTCCGCGAACGGCACCTCCACGGTGATCTTGACCCGGGTCGGGTTGAGCTGCTCGACAGTGCTCTTCACGGTGATGTTCTCCTAGGAAGTCATGTGGGGTTCGTGTCTTTCGGCTCCGCTGGTCGGGATGACAGGATTCGAACCTGCGACCCTCCGCTCCCAAAGCGGATGCGCTACCAAGCTGCGCCACATCCCGGTGAGTCGCGCGGCCGACCATCCCGCGATCATGCACAGGACATCCGCCGGGCCGCAAACCAACTCGGCCAGTGTACGACAGGGCCATCCGCCCGCCGATTCCGACTTGTCGGACCGGGAGTTGGGAGCGCCGCCAGGGTCCGGTAGTGTTGTCCGGGCGTGAGCGTGACCGTGGATGAAACGCCAGGTCAGGCCGCCGACGCGGGTGTAGCTTAATGGTAAAGCCCCTGCCTTCCAAGCAGGCTACGCGGGTTCGATTCCCGTCACCCGCTCCACCGGATGCCCTGCCCCGTCAGACACTGACGAGGCAGGGCATCGTCGATTTCCCGGCCGGAGTGCCCACGGACGGCGACTCGCGCGAGCGCCTGTCCGATCAGCCCGCGGCCTCAGCGCGGTCGGCCCGCCTGGCACGTCGGGCACCAGAAGAGCGTCCGGGCGTCCATCGTCTGCAGGGCGATCTCGTCCCCGCACACCCGGCACTCCCAGCCGTCGCGTTGGTAGACGTAGTTGCGCGGTCGATCGGCGCCCCGGCGGGGCACGTCGCCGTGGTCGTGCTCGGGCCGGATCGTGTGGATGGCGCCGGTCTCCACCCCGACCTCCATCAGCTCCACGAGGTCGTCCCAGAGCGCCCGGTACTGACCCTCGCGCAGCTCCACCCCGGGGAGGAAGGGGTTGATCCCGTGCCGGAAGAGCACCTCGGCGCGGTAGACGTTGCCGACGCCGGCCAGCACCTTCTGGTCCATGAGCAGCGCGCCGATCGCCCGCGAGCTGCGACTGATCCGCGCCCACGCCCGTACCGGATCGGCACCGGGATCCAGCGGATCCGGGCCCAGTCGATCTCGTACGTCTGCGACGCCCGCCTCGGCGATCACCTCACAGCGGGTCGGGCCGCGCAGGTCGACGACGTGGGCGGGCCCCTCCCCCGCCGTCGCGCGCACCCGCATCCGCACCTGCCCGACCGGGGCGGGCGGGTCCTGCCCCTCGGGGACGAGGTGCGTGTCGAAGAACCCGTACAACCCCAGGTGGACGTGGACCGCGAGGCCGCCCTCGTAGTGGTGGAAGAGGTGCTTGCCGACGGCCGTCGCGCGGTCGAGGTGCCGTCCGTCGACGATGACGTGGTCGGCGAACCGCCCCTGCGGGCTGGACACACGAACGGGCCCGCCTACGAAGTACTGGGTGTGCAGGCGGGCCAGCCGGTGAAGGGTGTGCCCTTCAGGCACGGGGACTCAGGCGCCGGGGACGGGCGGGGCCTCGTGGGTGGCCTCGTACTCGGCGAGGATGTCGATGCGCCGCTGATGGCGCTCGACCCCCGACCACTCCTGGTCGAGGAAGGCGTCGACGATCGCGAGGGCCTCCTCCTCCGAGTGCATGCGGCCCCCGATGCCGATGAGCTGGGCGTTGTTGTGCTCACGCGCCAGCCGCGCGGTCTCGACGCTCCACGCCAGCGCGCAGCGGGCGCCGGGGACCTTGTTGGCCGCGATCTGCTCGCCGTTACCGGAGCCGCCGAGCACGATCCCGAGGCTGCCCGGGTCCGCGACGACCTTGGCTGCCGCGTCGATGCAGAAGGCCGGGTAGTCGTCCTCGGCGTCGTAGGTGTGGGCGCCGCAGTCGACCACCTCGTGCCCGGAGGCCTTGAGGTGCTCGGCGATGGCGTTCTTGGTCTCGAAGCCGGCGTGGTCCGCCCCCAGGTAGATGCGCATGACCGCGATTCTGCCACGCGCGACCGCGACCCCACCCCCGGGTCTCAGTCGAACTGCGGGTCCTCGGTACGGCTGCGCTTGAGCTCGAAGAAGTACGGGTAGTCGGCGAGCATGGCGGCGCCGTCGAAGACCTTGCCGGCGTCCTCGCCCCGGGGGATGCGGGTGAGGACGGGACCGAAGAACGCGGTGCCGTCGACGTGGAGGACCGGGGTCCCGACCTCGTCGCCCACCGGGTCCATGCCACGGTGGTGGGAGGCGCGCAGCTCGTCGTCGTACTCATCGGTCCCCGCGGCGGCGGCGAGGTCGGCGTCCAGGCCTGCGGCCTGGAGCGCCTCGGTGATCACGGTGGGGTCCTCGATGCCGCGGCCCTCATCGTGGATGCGGGTGCCCAACTCGGTGTACAGCGTCCCGAGGACCTCCGGACCGTGGAGCTTCGCCGCGGCGATGGCCACGCGCACCGGCCCCCAGCCGCGCTGCATCAATGCCGTGTACTCCTCGGGCAGATCGCGGCCCTCGTTGAGCACGGACAGGCTCATGACGTTCCACGTCAGAGAGATGTCGCGGACCTTCTCCACCTCGAGGATCCAGCGGCTGGTGACCCACGCGAACGGACACAGCGGGTCGAACCAGAAGTCGACGGAGCGGGTAGCGGACCGGGTAGTTGATGTCATGACCCCATCCTCCCCGTCTCCGGCGGCCGCCGCCACTGCGGCCGCCTCGGCTCCCCACCGGGTGGTAGGACTGGTGCGGTAGCCGAACCCCCCACCGAACCGAGGTCCTCACCGATGCGCTCGCTCAACCTCACCCGCGCCGACGCCGCCGCCCGGTCGGAACTGCTCGCCGTCGAGTCGTACGACGTGGAGATCGATCTCACCGACGGCCACGGCGGGCCCGGGACCGACACCTTCCGTTCGCGCACCGTGGTGCGGTTCTCCTGCTCGCGTCCGGGTGCGGAGACCTTCATCGACCTCCGCGCGGCCGTGATCCGGTCGGCGACCCTGAACGGCCGGGAACTATTCCCGGCCCCCGGCGACGAGCGGTACGACGACGAGCGATACGACGACGAGGACGGCATCACCCTGCCCGACCTGCAGGCGACGAATGAGCTGATCGTGGACGCCGATCTGGCGTACACCACCACCGGTGAGGGCCTGCACCGGATGGTCGACCCGGCCGACGGGGAGGTCTATCTCTACTCGCAGTTCGAGACGGCGGACGCCAAGCGCGTGTTCGCCTGCTTCGACCAGCCCGACCTCAAGGCCCGCTACACCCTGACGGTGACCGCGCCCGAGCAGTGGGTGGTGGTGGCCAACACCCCGGCCGAGGAGTCCCCGGCCCCCGGCGGTGGCGTGGTGCACCGCTTCGCGCCCACCGAGATCATGTCGACGTACCTGGTCGCCCTCATCGCGGGCCCGTACCACGTGGTGGAGGACGCCTACACCGACGAGCACGGCACCATCCCTCTACGCCTGCTGTGCCGGGCGTCGCTGGCAGAGTTCCTCGACTCGGAACGCCTGTTCGCCGAGACCAAGGAGGGCTTCGGCTTCTACCACCGTGAGTTCGGCCTGCCGTACGCGTTCGGCAAGTACGACCAGATCTTCGTCCCCGAGTTCAATGCCGGTGCCATGGAGAACGCCGGTGCCGTGACGTTCCTCGAGGACTACGTCTTCCGCTCCCGGGCAACCGGCTACCGCTACGAGCGGCGCAACGAGACGATCCTGCACGAGATGGCCCACATGTGGTTCGGCGACCTGGTGACCATGTTCTGGTGGGACGACCTGTGGCTCAACGAGTCGTTCGCCACGTTCGCCTCGGTGCTGGCCCAGGTCGACGCGACGCAGTACACGGACGCCTGGACGACCTTCGCGATCGTGGAGAAGTCGTGGGCGTACCGCCAGGACCAGCTGCCCTCCACGCATCCCGTCGCCGCGGACATGACCGACCTGGAGACGGTGGAGACCAATTTCGACGGGATCACCTACGCCAAGGGCGCCTCGGTGCTCAAGCAGCTGGTGGCCTACGTGGGCCGCGAGCCGTTCCTGGCCGGTCTGCGCGCGTACTTCGCCGAGCACGCCTTCGGCAACGCCCGGTTCGACGACCTGCTCTCCGCACTGGAGACGTCGTCGGGGCGCGATTTGTCGGGGTGGGCCGACCAGTGGCTGCGCACGACCGGCATCAACCCGATCTCCGTCGAGGTCACGACCGGTGGCGACTCCCGCACGATCGACGGCCTGACCGTGGTCCAGGGCCCGGCGTCCCCGGGCGCCGGCGAGCTGCGCACCCACCGGCTCGGCGTGGGCCTGTACAGCCGCGACGAGTCCGGTGCGATCGTGCGCACCGAACGGGCCGAGCTGGACATCTCCGGCGAGCGGACGCCCGTCTCCGCGCTCGCCGGGCAGCCCGTGCCCGATCTGGTCCTGCCCAACGACGACGACCTGACCTACTGCTCGGTCCGGCTCGACGAGCGGTCCCTGGCCACCGTCCTGGAGTCGCTCGAGGACGTCGCGGACCCGCTGGCGCGGACGCTGTGCTGGTCCGCGCTGTGGGAGATGACGCGGGAGGGGCGCCTGCCGGCCCGCCGGTTCGTCGAGGTCGTGGCCCGGGCCGTGCCGCGTGAGTCCCACATCGGCGTGGTGCAGAGGGTGCTCACCCAGGCCCAGACCGCGCTGGCGCGCTACGCCGACCCGGCCTGGGCCGCCGCCACCGGCTGGAAGACGTTCTCCGCGGCCATGCTCACCGCGGCCCGCGACGCCGAGGCCGGGTCCGATCACCAGCTGGCGTTCCTCACCGCCCTGTGCGCCTGCCCGGTCGGTGTCGATCAGGGGCGCGTGCTCGCCACGCTCCTCGACGCCGGAGCCGACGAGGCGGGACTGCCCGGCCTCGTCGTCGACACGGACCTACGCTGGACCGTGCTCACCGCGCTGGTCGCCGCCGGCGCCGCGGACACCGACAGCATCGAGGCGGAACTGGCCACCGATGACACCGCCGGCGGAGCCCGGCGGGCTGCCACCGCGCGTGCCGCCCGCCCCACCGTCGGAGCCAAGGAGGAGGCAGAGCAGCTGCTGCTGGAGACCGGCGCCGACGCCCCCACCAACGCGATCGTGCGCGCCACGCTCCTGGGTGTCGACCTGCCCGGTCAGGAGCACCTGCTCAGCGGGCTCTGCGAGCGCTACCTGGATGACGTCACGGCGCTGTGGAGGGCACGACCCGGCGATCTCGCCCAGACCGTCGCCGAGGGGATCTTCCCGTCCTGGGCGGTGGACCGCGACACCGTCGAGCGCTTCGAGCAGGTCATCGCGGACGAGACCCACCCGTCGGCCCTCCGGCGGATCATCGCCGAGCAGACCGCCGACATGGTCCGGGCCCTGGACGCCCGCGCCGTCGACGCGGCCGAGGCCGGCTGACCGGCCGCCACTGAGACCAGCCGCCGCCGAGACACGCCGACACCGACACTCCACCCACTCCGACACGACAGCGTCTCCAACTGCCCCGATAAGTGGACTCACATCGGCGTCGTGGAAGAATTCCCGGTCTGAGTGTCGGCGCAGTCGTGCGGGCCGTGAGTGACGGGATGGCCTGTGAACGACAACCGACCTGAGGGGCGCTCCCGCCGGGGACCCGTCGCGGTGATGGCCGCGGCCGCCGCCCTCGTGCTCCTGGTGAGTGGGTGTTCCGCCGACGCCGAGCCCGCCGACGCCGCCGGGGACCGCGGGGCTCCGGGTCCCGAACCGGTGCTGGTGGGCGAGTTGCTCGCCGATCCGAGTTCGATCGCCGTGCGGCCCGGCACCGCGGAACTGTGGATCACCAACGCCGCCGACGACTCTCTGACCGTGGTCGACCCGGCCGACGCCTCCTCGGCGCGCACGCTGCGGGACGGGTACGGGGAGCACTTCACGGCCAGGCCCTCCGGGATCGCCTTCAACGAGGACGGGGCGTTCTTCGCCGTGTCAAACGACTCCAACAACGAGGTGCGCGACATGGAGTTCGTGCTCAACCCGGAGCGCGATACGCATTTCCGCGACAACAACTTCATGGGCCCCTCGCTCTTCTCCCCGGAGACCTTCGCCCTGGCGGGCCAGAACAAGCCCTATCTCGCCGACTGGCCGCAGCCGGGGTTGAGTCACGATCCGCCGGACGAAATCCCCGAGCACCAGTGCCCGGCCGAGTACTGGTCGGACACGATCTCGCGGTGCGTGTGGCCCCGTCAGGGCAGCCACCTGGACATGCTGCACGGCAACCCGCTGAGCACCGGGATCCTGCACGACGCCGTCAACGCGTACTACGTCCTCGACGGCTGCGGGGTCGGTGACACCGAGGGCGGGTGCAGCGGGCCGGGGCACGTGGCCCGCGTGGACTTCAACCGCGACCACCAGGAGGGCAACGGTTTCCACGGGGACGGCACCACCCGGCGTTACATCGACCTGCCCTACGAGCGCGTCGAGGGCGTCCCGAGCGGGATGATGGCCCACGGCGGCTGGGTCTACTACGCCGACACCGGCGCGGGCGTGGTCCGCAGGTTCCAGCCGGACAGCGGGCGCACCGAGGTCATGGTCTCCAACTGGAACGGCTCCCCCGCCGGCCACGGCGAGCACGGCCCCGGCGTGATCGACTGGAGCCACCTCCCCGGCGGCCCCGGCGACGGCGACGACCCGGAGACCGTCCGGACGTGGGTGGACGAGCACGGGAACCGCGACGCCATAGACGCCGCCGGGGACCGCTGGATCATGCCGCGCGAGACCCTCGCCGAGTACTCCTACGTGTGGGACGCCGCCGTCGAGGACGCGGGCCCGGCCATCGCGGAGCGCCCGTCGGGGCTGGCGGCCGGCGCCGACTCCTGGTTCGTCGCCGACAACGCCACCGGCCGGGTCCTCGAGTTCGCCTGGGACGGCTCCCCCGGCCGGGTCTTCGAGACCGGCATGGCCGGTGTCACCGGGCTGGCGGTGTCCGAGGACGGGCGCACCCTGTATTTCGCCGACACCGGATCCGACGGGGTCTACAGCCTCGCGCTCGGCTGACCCCGGCGACGGGGGCCCGATCGCCTCAGGCGGCGTCGAGGTAGAGGTAGTCCTCCCAGTGCGGGCCGATCTCCCGCAACTGGGACACCAACCGCCAGGTCCGGCCCCGCGGGGCGGCGAGGGGCACCCGCAGCTCCCAGCCGAGCTCGGAGAGCAGCTTGTCGGCCTTGCGGTGGTTGCACGGCGCACAGGAGGCCACGCAGTTCTCCCACCCGTGCGCTCCCCCGCGGCTGCGCGGGATGACGTGGTCGACGGTGGTGGCCTTGGCGCTGCAATAGCCGCACCTGTGTCCGTCGCGGTGCATGAGCGCCGCGCGGGTCATGGGGACCTGCGAGCGGTACGGGATCCGGACGTATTCGCGTAGCCGGATCACCGACGGCACGCGGATCGCGGTGTCCACCGAGCGGACCAGGAGCTCGACCGGGTGGTCATGGACCACGTCGGCCTTACCGCCGATCAACATCACCACCGCGCGGCGGGCGGGCAGGGCCGTCAGGGCCTCGTAGCTGGCGTTGAGCAGCAGGACGCGCGGGGCGGACGCGAGCGGGACGTGCCGGTCCGGGACCGGTTCCAGCCGGGAGGGGGATCGTGAACCCCGTTGTCGGTACTCCGTGTTCTCGCGCACTGCAGTGCCCATGGTCGGTCTCCGCTCGTCTGCCCCGAGCCCAGTGCATCAGCCGTGTCCGGGCTCGTCGTGAACCTCGCCTGCCACGATGATGCACCTTCGGTGAACACTTCGTGCGGCTAACGCGTAGCAGAAGGTGGCCGACCCCGCCGGTTCGGCCCGGCGGGCGGGCGGATCCGGGTCGCCGTCGCGGGATCTCGTCGTCGTCGTCCCCTGGGGGGTCCGGCCACCACCGCCCACCCGTCACCACCTGCCCAGGGGCCCCACGAGCGCCTGGGCAGGCATGATGGGAGGCATGAGCAGCAGCACCTTTTATGACGAGATCGGTGGAGCGGAGACGTTCCGGAAGATCGTCCACGAGTTCTACCGCCGGGTGGCGGGCGACCCCGTGCTGCGCCCGATGTACCCCGAGGAGGACCTGGGGCCGGCCGAGGACCGCCTGCGGATGTTCCTCGAGCAGTACTGGGGAGGGCCCACCACCTACTCCGAGCAGCGCGGGCACCCGAGGCTGCGGATGCGGCACAACCCGTACGTCGTCGACCGCGCCGCCCACGACGCCTGGCTCACCCACATGCTGGCCGCCGTGGACACGATCGACCGCGAGACGCTGGACGACGAACACCGGGCCGCGCTGGTCGACTACCTCACCCGCGCCGCGGCAATGATGGTCAACACCGCGGAGATCGGGTGAGGCCTCCCTCCCACGCGACGCGCCGGTGGGAGGACATGGTCCTCTACCAGATCTACCCGCGGTCGTTCGCCGACTCCGACGGCGACGGCGTCGGTGACCTGCAGGGCGTGATCGACCGCCTCGACCACCTGGACCATCTGGGCGTCGACGGGGTGTGGTTCTCCCCGATCATGCGCTCCCCCGGCGCCGACCACGGATACGACGTGTCCGACCCGCGGGACGTGGATCCGCTGTTCGGCAGCGTCGACACGCTGCGTGAGCTCCTCGGGCGGCTCCACGCCGCCCGCAAGGTGCTCATCATGGACCTGGTGCCCAATCACACCAGCATCGAGCACCCCTGGTTCGCCGCCGCGGTCGCCGCCGGACCGGGCAGCCCGGAACGCGCGCGCTACCTCTTCCGGGACGGCCGCGGCGAGGACGGCTCCGAACCGCCGAACAACTGGCCGTCGGTGTTCGGCGGACCCGCCTGGACCCGCGTCACCGAGCCCGACGGCACGCCTGGCCAGTGGTACCTCCACCTCTTCGCCCCCGAACAGCCGGACCTGGACTGGACGAATCCCGAGGTCGCCGACGATCTCGAGCGGACCCTGCGGTTCTGGCTCGACCTGGGGGTCGACGGCTTCCGGATCGACGTGGCCCACGGGCTGGCCAAACCCGACGACCTGGCGGACCTACCCGACGACGTGGAGATCGCCCAGCTCGTCGTCGACCCCCGCGACGCGCGCTGGGACCGACCCGGCGTCCACGACATCCACCGACGGATCCGCCGCGTCCTCGACGACTACCCGGGCGCCGCCACCTTCGGCGAGGTGTGGGTGGGACCGACCGACCGGTTCGCCCGCTACCTCCGACCCGACGAGCTGCACTTCGCGTTCCACTTCGCCCTCACCGGCGCCCCGTTCGACGCGCGCGCCCTGCGCGAGGCGATCGACTCCACGCTCGAGGCCGCACGGGTCTCGCGGGCGGCACCCACATGGGCGCTGTCGAACCACGACGTCGTCCGCGAGGTGACCCGCTACGGCAACGGGGCCGTCGGTACGGCCCGGGCCCGCGCCATGCTCCTGGTGACGCTGGCGCTGCCGGGGATCGCGTTCCTCTACAACGGTGCCGAGCTCGGCCTGCCCAGCGATTTTGCGATCCCCCACCATCGACTCACCGACCCCACCTGGGAACGGACCGGCCACGCTGAGATGGGCCGTGACCACTGCCGCGTGCCGATCCCGTGGGAGGGCGACCGGCCCCCGTACGGGTTCTCGACCGCCGACGGCACCTGGTTGCCGATGCCCGAGGGATGGTCACACCTCACGGTCGCCGCCCAGCGGGAGGACCCCGACTCCGTGCTGTCGCTGTACCGGACGGCGATCGGGATCAGGCAATCCTGGCCGACGGCGGACACGGAAGCGATCGTCTGGGAAAGTGAACTTGACGGGTGTCAGGCGTTTCGGCGCGAAGGCGGCGGGATCCTGTGCATGATCAATACATCCCCTCGGACGGTGCCCCTGCCCGACGGCGAGATCCTCCTCGCCTCCGGCCCACTCGACGGGAGGGATCTGCCACCGGACACCGCCGTGTGGCTGCAGGACTCCTGAAGGGCTTCGACGTGCGACTTTCCGACAAGACCGCGATCGTCACCGGCGGTGCCGGCGGGATCGGCCGCGGCATCACCCGTGCGTTCGTCAAGGAGGGCGCCAACGTCCTCGTGGTGGACATCAATGACGACGCCGGGGACGCGCTCGCCGCCGAGCTCGGTGAGCAGGTGCGCTACCTCCACTCGGACATCTCGTTCGAGGCCAACGCCGCATCGATCGTCGCGGCCGCCGTGGAGGCGTTCGGGCACCTGGACGTCCTGGTCAACAACGCCCACGCCTCCCGACAGGCGCCACTGCTCGAGACCACCGGCGACATGATGGACCTGTCCTTCTCCACCGGCTTCTACCCGACATTCTGGCTGATGAAGGCCGCACACCCGCATCTGGCAAGGCGGGACGGGTCGGTGATCAACTTCGCCTCCGGCGCCGGCATCGACGGCAGCCCCACCCAGGCGTCGTACGCCGCGGCGAAGGAGGCGATCCGCGCGATCAGCCGGGTGGCCGCCAACGAGTGGGCGCGCGACGGGATCAACGTCAACGTCATCTCCCCCCTCGCGCTCACCGAGGGCGTGGAGGCCTACATCGAGGCGAACCCGGGGATCGAGAAGCGGCTCCTGTCCGGCACCCCGATGCGCCGTTTCGGGGACCCCGAGTCCGACATCGGACGGGTCGCGGTCTTCCTGGCCAGCGACGACGCGTCGTACATGACCGGCCAGACGATGATGGTCGACGGCGGCGGGCTCATGCTCCGCTAACCGTCGTCAGAGCCGACTCGCAACCTCGGCACCAGCACGTCGCGGACCGTCTCGGGGTTGCGTTCGACCACCACCCAGCGCCGGCCCAGCGCACGAGCCGCGACCGCCGTGGTCCCGGACCCGGCGAACAGGTCCACGACCAGTTCGCCGGGGTCGGTGGCCAGTTCGACGACCCGCCGCATCAACGCCTCAGGCTTGGGGGTGCGGAACCCGTCGACCCCGGCCGCCCTCAGTTCGGCTCGCGCGGTGTCCGTCGAGCCGACCTCCTGGGACAGCCAGATGGTCTTGAGCTTCTTGATCCGACCCGCCTCGAACCGGTCCCGTTGGTAGATGTCCACCCGGGGGCCCGAGCGGCCCTTCACCGTCCGGCACACCAGGTCGCCGACGCGTTCCCGCGCCCGCTCTCGCGACCACCGCCACACCGCAGGGGTGAGATCGCCGAACACCGGGAGGACCTCTTCCAGTCCCTCGCCCGGCTCCACCGACACCTCGCCGGTGCCCGGGTCGCCGTAGAGCGGGTACGTCATGGTGGGCGTGGTCCGCGGGTTGAAACGCTTGTTGGTGTTGCGCAGCGGCAGGAGCCGGTAGCTGACCCCGTCGATGCCCCGGTGCGGGAAGTCCGCCGGATCGACCGCCGAGGCCACCCCGCCCGCCAGCCGTACCTGCTCGGGGTCACGGGCGTACACCATCAGCCGGTCGTGGGAGCCCGCGAAGAAGCGGTCCAGTTGCCGACCCTTGGGGTTGCTCTCCACCGTGAGGTCCGCGATGAACGCGTCGGCGCCGAAGATCTCGTCGAGCAGGCAACGCACCCGGTGGGCCTCGGCGTCGTCGAGGTGTACCCACACGGTGCCCGTCTCGGCGAGCAGGTCGCGGGCCACCACGAGCCGCGCCTCGATGTAGTCGAGCCACTCGTGGCGCGGCATGTTGTCGTGGTAGGCGTCGAACCGGCCCCCACGGTTGTACGGCGGGTCGAGGTAGACCACCTGCGCGGCGCCGCACGGCGCGAGGCCGTGCGCGGCCAGTGCGTCGTGGGCCTCGGCGATGCGCGCGCCGTCACCGACCAGCACGGCCCCCTCGGCGACGAACCCGGCCCCGTCGGCGCGATCCGCGTCGCCGGTGACGAGGGCCTCGATCCGCGGGACCGGGCCGTCGGCGCCCGGGGCCGCGGCGCGGCCCCGCCCGGGCCAGGAGATGGAGAAGTCGGGAGCGGTCACCGCAGTGGTTCGAGGGTGAGTGAGTCGGTCCGCCTGAACACAGTGCCGTACCGGGCGTCCAGACGGAGCCAGGCGCCGCGTTCGCTCACGCGGACCGGCTCGCCCTCCGGGGCGGAACCGGCCTTCTCCGGCACGAACCCGCACATCACCATGGAGAACACCGTCCGCATGTCCACGCCGACGGGGTGGGCGGTGTCCGCACGGACGGTCAGGGCCACCTGGTCGAGCAGCGACGGCGGCAGGCCGGCGGGGCCGGCGTTCTCCCGCGCGGCCTCCCGACCCGACCGGGTGAGGTCGAGCAGCACCTGGGCCGGCACGTCCTCGACGGGCTGGAACCCGTCGGTGGGCGGCAGCAGTCCCTGCCATGCCGAGAGCAGTGGCATACCGGGGTCGATCCGACCGTCGATGTCTCCGCGCGGCAGGACGTCGAGTTCGGTGAGCAGATGGTCCGCACCTGCAACGACGTCGCCGCCGGGGCAGTCGCCGCCGAGTCCGCGGACGACCAGTGCCCCGAAGGGAGTGCGGGCCCACACGCGCATCCGGCCCCCGGCCCCGGAGGTCAGCCGCACCACGGCGGCCTCATCGAGGCGGAGGATGCGGCGGAGGAGGGTGCGCAGGTCGTCGCGGTCGGCGGGGTCGGGCACCCGGATCATCCCGGCGTCCGAACCCGGTGCCGTCACGCCGGGTCCTCGTGCCGGAACTCCAGCAGATAGTCGCGCTCGGCGCGGGTGAACCGACGCGGGCGCTGGGTTGCCAGGTCGAACGCGGCGATGGTGGCCGTGCAGTCCACCGCGGGCGACGCCGAGTCCGGGGTGGTGCGGCCGCGGACCTCGTGCCGGGCCACGAACATCGCTCCCCCGACCTTCTCGCACCACATGCGCACGCGGATGGGGCCGTCGGCGTGCTTGACCTGGCCCCGGTACTTCACCGACAGGTCGGTCATCACCGCTCCCGCGGTGAGCGTCGCGGTGGGCATGCCCTCGGAGAAGAGCCACGGGATCCGCGCCTCCTCGATGAGCGTGATCATCCGGGCGTGGTTGACGTGATGGTAGAGGTCCTGGTCCGACCACCGGACCGGCATCGCCGAGGTGAACACCCGGCGACCCGGCTGTCCGGACACGCCCAGGGGGCCGCCGGTCTCGTAGACGAGCTGGTCGGTCACGTGGCGGGCCCCTGGTCGGTGATCGCCGCCGGCTGTGTGGCCGCCTCCAGCACGTTGCGGACACCGGAGGGAATCTCCACCGCGGTCGAGGTGGAGGAGTCGTAGGCGACCATGACCACCCGCAGCGTGCAACAGATCTCGCCCGCCGCGTCCAGGATGGTCTGGCGGATCTGGTACGACGTGGTCCCGACGTGTTCGACGTCGATCTCCACGTCCACCGAGGTGGAGTCACGCAGGACGGGCCGCAGGTGGTCGATCTCGGTGCGCCGCACCACCTGGGGCAGGTTGCCCAGGCCGAACGGCCCGAATCGGCTGCGGATGAACAGGATCCGCGCCTCCTGCGCGTACTCGAGGTACTTGATGTTGTTGACGTGGCCGTACTGGTCGAAATCCGCCCACCGCACCTGCAGGGTGCAGCGGAACGTTCCGGCGTCCACGGCGTCGCGCATGGTCATCCCGCCTCCTCCCGGTCCCCGAGCAGCGCCGCGCGCTCCTCGGGGGTGATCTCCAGTGTCGTGGTCTCGTCAGCCGCGGTCACCACCATCACGGTGTCGACCACCGCGCAGGGCTCGGAGCCGGTCGACTCGGAGCCGATCAAGGTCCGCATCGTGAACGAGGTGCGGCCCACCCGCACCACCTGCACGTCCACCCACACCTCGGGCACGCCCATGGCGATGGTGCGACGGAAGTCGATCTCCATCCACCGCGCCAGCGCGCTCGGCACCCGGGAGCCCGGCACCCCGAACTTCTCGCGGAACCACATCAGGCGGGCGTCCTGCGAGAACTCCTGGAACCGCACGTTGTTGACGTGCATGCCCACGAAGTCGGAGATGCGCAACGGGATCCGGACCCGGTGCACGGCCCCCGCCACGGTGGCGGCCCCGGGTGAGGTTCCGGTGGTCGGGGCGTCCGAGCCCTGGGTGGTCGGCGTGGCCATCTGCGGTCAGTCCCTGGTGAGCTTGCGGTGCGTGACCCGGTGCGGGCGCGCCGCGTCGGGGCCGAGACGCTCGACCTTGTTCTTCTCGTAGCCCTCGAAGTTGCCCTCGAACCAGTACCACTGCCCCTCGTCCACGTTGCCCTCCCAGGCGAGGATGTGGGTACAGGTGCGGTCCAGGAACCAGCGGTCGTGCGAGATGACCACGGCGCAGCCCGGGAAGTCCTCGAGTGCGTTCTCCAGGCTGCCCAGCGTCTCGGTGTCGAGGTCGTTGGTGGGCTCATCGAGGAGGATCAGGTTGCCGCCGACCTTGAGCGTCAGCGCCAGGTTGAGGCGGTTGCGCTCACCACCGGACAGGACGCCGGACTTCTTCTGCTGGTCCGGGCCCTTGAAGCCGAAGGCGCTGACGTAGGCACGCGAGGGCATCTCGTTCTGGCCGACCTCGATGTAGTCGTTGCCCTCGGAGACGACCTCCCACACCGATTTCTCCGGGTCGATGTTGGCGCGGTTCTGGTCGACGTAGCTCAGCTTCACCGTGTCGCCCACCTTGACGGTGCCGGAGTCCGGCTCCTCCAGGCCCACGATGGTCTTGAACAGCGTCGTCTTACCGACGCCGTTGGGGCCGATCACGCCGACGATGCCGTTGCGTGGCAGCGTGAACGACAGGTCCTTGATGAGGACGCGGTCGTCGAAGCCCTTGGTGAGCTTGTCGACGTCCACCACCACGTTGCCGAGCCGCGGCGGCGTGGGGATCTGGATCTCCTCGAAGTCGAGCTTGCGGTGCTTCTCCGCCTCCGCGGCCATCTCCTCGTACTTGGCCAGACGGGCCTTGGACTTGGACTGGCGCGCCTTGGCACCGGAGCGCACCCACTCGAGCTCGGCCTTGAGCCGCTTCTGCAGCTTCTGGTCCTTCTTGCCCTGGACCTCGAGGCGCTCGGCCTTCTTCTCGAGGTAGGTGGAGTAGTTGCCCTCGTAGGGGTGCAGCTGACCGCGGTCGACCTCACAGATCCACTGCGCGACGTGGTCGAGGAAGTACCGGTCGTGTGTGACGGCCAGGACGGCGCCGGGGTAGGCGGCCAGGTGCTGCTCCAACCACAGGACGGACTCAGCGTCCAGGTGGTTGGTGGGCTCGTCGAGCAGCAGCAGGTCGGGCTTGCTCAGCAGCAGCTTGCACAGCGCCACCCGACGCGCCTCGCCACCGGACAGGTTGGTCACCGGCGAGTCGCCCGGCGGGCAGCGCAGGGCGTCCATGGCCTGCTCGATCTGGGAGTCCACGTCCCAGGCGTCCACGGCGTCGAGCTGCTCCTGCAGCCGACCCATCTCCTCCATGAGCTCATCGGTGTAGTCGGTCGCCATCTCCTCGGCGACCTCGTTGTACCGACGCAGCTGCACCATCGTCTCGCCGAGGCCGTCCTCGACGTTCTCCTTGACGGTCTTGGACTGGTCGAGCTCCGGCTCCTGCAGCAGGATGCCGACGGTCGCCTCGGGATCGAGGAACGCCTCGCCGTTGGAGGGCTGGTCGATCCCGGCCATGATCTTGAGGATGGAGGACTTGCCGGCGCCGTTGGGGCCCACGACGCCGATCTTCGCACCGGGATAGAAGGACATCGTGACGTCGTCGAGGATCACCTTGTCCCCGTGCGCCTTGCGTACCTTCTTCATCGTGTAGATAAACTCGGCCATTCTACCCTCTCACCTGCGCAGACAGTTCACTTCGCCGCGGGTCGGCCGCGGGCACGACCCCCATGTTACGTGTCCGCCCGCGGCCCCGGCGTCCGCGGCGGACGCCGGCCCCACCCCCGGGAGCATCAGGCGCCGGCCGCCCCCACGAACTCGTCCGCCTCGCTCTGCTCGGACCCCGGCTCATCCGGGTCCAGCGACCCGAGCGCCATGGCGTCGGAGTCCTCGGCCGCTCCCCGCAGGCCGCCCTCGTCGACGCCCGCCCCGTCGACACCCGCCCCGTCGACGCCGGCCCCCTCGGCCGGCGCGTCCGTCCTGGCGCGGCGCACGGTGACGTCCATGCGGGACAGGTCGGGCCCCACGGCGCTGACCCGCATCTCCAGGTCGCGCATGATGCGACCGTCGCGTTCGTACTCGTTGGTGAGCAGCCGGCCGTGCAGGATCACGCCGTCGCCCTTGCACAGCGCGCCGGACGCCCGTTGCCCGAGGCGTCCCCAGCAGTTGGCCGAGAAGTACAGCGTGCCGCCGGTCTTCCACTCGCCGGTGAGCCGGTCCTGGTAGCGGCTGTTACTGGCCACCCGGAAGGTGAAGACCTGGTCGTCGCCCACCCTCCGGGTGGTGGGGTCGGTGATCACGGTTCCGCGGACGGTCGTGTGGGTCTCGTTCATGGGCTCACTCCTGTCACGTTCGGCCGACCGTGCGTCGGCCTCGTGACTTGCAGCGTGCCTCACCTCGTCGTCGTCACCCCTCGTTCCCACCGCCCGCGGTGGCCGCCCTGTGGAGGGGGGCGGGGGGTGTGGAGAACCGGCGCCTGTGACGACGACGAGGTGTTCGGTCTCAGGGCCGGCGGTCGGCGCGGGACATCTCCCGGAGCATCTCGTTGTAGGCCTTGAGCTCGGCATCGTCGTCGCGGTCGGCCTGCCGCTCGCCGCGCCGCGCCTCGCGCATGTCGCTCTGGTACCACTGCCACGCCAGGGCCAGCATGACGATCACCAGCGGGATCTCCCCCGCTGCCCACGCGACGCCACCGCCGACCTGCTGGCTCTGCAGCAGATCCGGGATCCACGGCAGGCCGATGCCCGAATACCAGGGCTCGGCCAGCACGGTCTTGGTGTTCATGAGCAGGATGCCGAAGAACGCGTGGAAGGGCAGCGAACTCAGCAGGACCATGAGCTTGTACATCGGCGAGAAGTGCCGCGGCGCGGCGTCCACGCCGATGATCACCCAGTAGAACAGGTAGCCGCTGATGAGGAAGTGCACGTTCATGAACATGTGGCCCAGGTGCTCCGAGGCCAACGTCTGATAGAACCCGCCGAAGTAGATGAGGTAGAAACCGGCCACGAACTGCACCGACGCCACGATCGGGTGGGTGAGGAAGTGCGAGAGCGGGTTGTTGATGAACTCGACCAGCCACTCGCGGGGCCCGGGCGGGTTGCCGCGGCCGGCGGCCGGGAGTGCGCGCAGGGCCAGTGTGAACGGGCCGCCGAGCGCGAGGAGGACCGGCACCAGCATCGAGATGAGCATGTGGCCCACCATGTGGCTGGCGAAGTCGGCCATCATGTACATCCCCATGCCGGAACTGGTGGTGAGGAAGAGGATCACGCAGCCCGCCACCCAGAACGCGGTGCGGCTCAGGGGCCAGGCGTCCCCGCGGCGGCGCAGGCGCACCAGGCCCCAGAGGTACAGGCCGAGCAGGATCACCGCGGCCAGCCCCAGGACCAGGTCGAAGCGCCAGGTGCCGAAGACCGTTCCGAACGCGAAAGGCCCGGGCAGCTCGAAGCCCAGTAGCGCCTCCTGCCTCGTGGGCACGTACAGCGGCGCCGGCGGCGGGGTACGGCCGAGCGAGACCGACAGACCCAGCGTGCCGGCCATGACGACGGCCTCCACCACGATGATCCGCAGCAGCGTGGGCCGGTCGACCGGCGCATTGGCCCCCGTCGACTCGATCTTGACGATGATCCGGCGGCGGATCGCCAGACCGAACAGCGCCAACAGGCACAGCGCCAACGCCTTGGACACGACCAGCAATCCGTAGGTGGAGGTGAGAAGGTCACCCGGGTGCAGGCGGACGAGCGCGTTGATCACGCCCGTGAACCCGAGGGCGACGATCGCGACCGTCGCCACCACCGAGTAGCGGCGCAGGGCCAGGGCGACGCGCGAGCCGCCGCGCCACGTGTGGATGATCAGCGCGATGAGCCCACCCACGTAGAACGCGGCGCCGAACAGGTGGATCATCAGCGAGTTGGTGGCCAGGTCGTGCGCGGTGCTGCCGGACGCGTGGCCCGTGGCCGCCACCGGAAGCAGCGAGAGGGCGGTGACGCCGAGCCAGATGACCGACCAGCGCCAGCTCAGCGTGAGTCGCTGCCCGATCCCGGCGACCAGCGCGATGATCGCGGCCCACCGCCACGAGGACGCGATGTCGATCTGGTTGATCGCGACCAACCACTGGCCCGGCGGGAGCGACTGGAGGAAAGTGCGCCCGGAGACGTCCGACAGGGTCAGCGGGATGAGCAGTGCCGCGGCGATCGCCCAGGCGATGTTCGCCCACGACGAGATCTGCTGCATGCGGTAGCCGTCGACGTCGAGGGTCTTGTCCTTCTGCGGCGGGGTGAAGAACGCCGCGAACAGCGCCGCCCCCACGGCCACGGCGGCGAGGAGCTCGGCGATCGACCGGAGCGCCGGGAGGCCGGCCGTGGTGAGCGGACCCGGATCGGGCACGCCCACCAGCTCGAGCGCCACCTCGGCGGACATGGCCGACAGTGGGATCACCACCGCGGCCGCCACCGCCGCCAGGAGCAGTACCAGGGCGACGATGTTGCGGGTTCCGAACCGCCCGGCGGTGGCGGGGGCGGTCTTCGACGACGTCATGACCACCATCGTAGGAACCGCGGCGCCCCCGGGCCGATTCGCCACTGTCGGACCCACCCCCCGGATCGGTTACCATTCTCCCGGCGACGCCCCACGCGCGCGTCGCCAGGCCTCCGTAGCTCAGTGGATAGAGCATCCGGTTTCTACCCGGCTGGTCAGGGGTTCGAATCCTCTCGGGGGCGCACTCACGCCGACACGGGCCGGCAATCCGCTCTCCACTGACGGCGGCCCGCCCGCGCCTCGCTCCAGCCATGGACGCACATCAGATCCCGAGACGTGCCGGTGGTACGTTCGGACTTCGAGCTGATTCGCAAGATCAGCTTCGATGACACGGGGTGCCCCTACCGAACGGGGCTGAGATCACACCCGCTGAACCTGAACTCGTTCACACGAGCGGAGGGATGTCAGATGCGCTGGCATGGGCTTTCGTGAGCCGCCCAGGAACCACGGCAGTGGCGTTAAATGGATTGGGACACACCTATCCGGGCGCGCTCCGCCCGGTTCTCGCAGACCTCAACCTGTCCGTTCCGGTAGGCGAGCACATCGCCGTTGTCGGACGCAGCGGATGCGGTAAGTCGACGCTGCTGTCGGTGATCGCCGGCCTCGTCGAACCGACCACCGGGACCGCCGCCGTCCTCGATGACCGCCGGCCCGCACGACGCCTGGAGACCTGCGCGTTGATGCCCCAGGGCGACAGCCTGTTGCCCTGGCTGTCCCTGCTCGACAACGTCGCGATCAGTCTCCGCAACCAACGAGTGCGCCGGCGCGTGGCCCGATCCGAGGCCCAGCGCATGCTGGACCGTGTGGGACTGGGCGCCTGGTCCGATGCCCGTCCCTCAGCCCTCAGCGCGGGCATGCGCCAGCGCGCCGCTCTCGCGCGGGCTCTGCTGGCGCGCAAACCCGTGCTGCTGGCCGACGAGCCGCTCGGTGCGCTCGACGCGATCACCCGTGCGGAGGTCCAGCAGTGGCTCCGCGACACCATCACCCACACCTCGGCCAGCCTCGTCATGGTCACGCACGACGTCGATGAGGCGCTGCTCCTCGCCGAACGCGTGGTCCTGTTGGCACGAGACCAGGCCGACGCCCCGGCGCGTGTGGTCCGCACCTGGCCGGGATGGTTCGGCGACGACCGCCCCCGAGAGGTCCTCCTCGGCGACGAGGCGTTCGCGGCAGCCCGCAGGGAAGTGCTCCGGGCACTGGCCCGGGAATCCCACCTGACCGGAGGCGGCACCGCCCCATGACCGTGCGATTCCTCCGCTCCGCCGGCCCTGCCTGCGTCACGCTCCTGCTGGTCCTCGCCGCGTGGATCACGGTCACCACGCTCGAGCTCGTGCCCGAGTACGTCATTCCCTCACCCCTCGCCGTGCTCGACTCGCTCGTATCCACCTGGCCCGACCGGCTGGGCTCGGCCACATTGCTGACCGCCACGGAGACCGTCGTCGGGGTGGTCCTCGGAGTGGTCGTCGCGGTGACCGTGGTCGTCATCAGCGGATTCGTGCCCGCCGTCGGTCAGGCCATGACCCCCCTGCTGGTCGCCTCCCAGGCCATCCCGGTCATCGTGATAGGCCCACTGTTGACGATCTCCCTCGGCTACGGCATGGCGCCGAAGGTCATCGTGGTGGCCCTGCTGTGCTTCTTCCCGGTCGCCCTCAATCTCCTCTCCGGAATCCGCTCGGTCGACGCCCGGATGATCGACACCCTGCGGAGTCTGCACGCCACCAGGTGGTCGCTCTTCTGGCGGGTGCGTCTGCCCTTCGCCGCGCCTCGCGGCTTCGCCGGGCTGCGCGTCTCGGTCACCTTCGCGCCGGTGGCCGCCGTCTTCGCCGAGTACACCGGCTCCACCAACGGCCTGGGCTACCTCATGCTCCAGGCGATCCCCCGGCTCCAGACCGATTTCGTCTTTGCCCAGGTGGCGGTGCTGACGATCATGTCCAGCGTCCTCCTCGCCAGCGTGACCATGCTCGAACGCCTGATCTGCCCGTGGAACACACCCACCCGGGAAAGGAACCCATCATGACGGAAACACGACCCAGCAGGATCCGACGCCGGACTCTCACGCGCCCCGGCGCCCGCATGCTCGCGATGGTGGCCGCAGCCGCGGTGGCTCTGACCGGCTGCCAGGCATCCTCGGACAACGCCGAGCCAGGCGAGACCGGCGCCGCCCCAGTCAGTGTTCTGCTCGACTGGAGCCCCAATCCCGACCATGTGGCCCTGTACACCGCGCAGCACACCGGCACCTACGCCGACGCCGGCGTGGACGTGACGTTCACGACGCCGTCCAACACGGCCGACGCCGCCCGGGAGGTGTCCCTGGGGCGGGTCGACCTGGCCATCTCCTACGAGCCCGACACGCTCATCGCCCTCGAACAGGGACTCGACGTGATCTCGGTCGCGGCACTGATCCCGACGTCCTTGACCTCCCTGATCGCCAGGACGGAGTCCGGCATCACCTCCGCAGCCGATCTGGAGGGCAAGACCGTGGGGTTGTCGGGGCTGGCCTCCCAGGAACCGACCCTCGACTTCATCGCCCGTGAGGCCGGAATCGATCCTGACTCGATATCCACCCCCAATGTGCAGCAGAGTCTCAACCAGTCGCTGCTCACCGACCAGGTGGACGCGATCTTCGGGGCGTTCCGCAACATCGAAGGCGTGGAACTCGGCGCCCGGGGCGATGTCGAGATCATGCCGGTCACCGAACTCGGGGTGCCCGACTACGCGGAATTGGTGATCATCGCGAACCCGAACCGGCTCGCCGGCGACGCCGACTATGCCGAGCGCGTGGGCGACTTCCTCACCGGAACCGAGGCCGGGCAGCAGGCCGCGTTGGCGGACCGCCGGATTGCCCTCGAGTCCCTCACCCCGGTGACCGAGGGCTCCTACGAGCCCGACATGCTGGAGAAGATGATCGACGCCACGCTGGCGCTTCTACCCGAGGAGGATTTCGGGCGGCAGACAGCCCGGGACTGGGCGGCCTACGCGTCGTGGATGCATGGCAACGGACTGCTGGAGACCGAGGTCGACGGCGCCGCAGCCATGACCAACGACTACCTGCCCCTGTCCGGCGGCTAGATGGTCTGGTCACGCAGATCGTGGCCATGACGTCTGCGGCCGCGTTCCGCACCGGGCAGGCGCCGTTCCTACCGGTCGGGACGCGTCCGCATGGTCCGGGGCGACGGGCCTGGTGGAACTCACTCCTGCGCCTCCCCGAACCGGGCGCGGTAGGACGACGGTGTCGTCGAGTACTTCCTGTCGAAGTTCTGCCGGAACGTCACCGCGCTGCCGAACCCACAGTCGCGGGCGATGTCCTCGATCGAGCGGGTCGTGGTCTCGAGCAGCGTCCGCGCGTGGTCGAGCCGGCGCGACAGCACCCATCGCCCGGGGCTCGCGCCGGTGGTCGCCCGGAACTTCCGGGCGAAGCTGCGTCTGCTCATGCAGGCGTGTCCGGCGAGGTCGTCCACCGAGAGCGGCCGGTCGAGATTGGCCAGCGCCCAGTCGATCGTCTCCCCGATCTCCCCGTCGTCTCCCCCGTCGGGCACCGGCAGTTCCACGTACTGCGCCTGGTCACCCTCGCGGTGCGGCGCCACCACGATCCTGCGGGCCAGCACGGCGGCCTTCGCGGCACCGAGCCGGGATCGGACGATGTGGACGCACGCGTCGAGCGAGGCGGCCGTCCCCGCGGAGGTGATCACATCCCCGTGGTCGATGTACAGGTCGGACGAGCGGACGTCGACCGCCGGGTACCGCAGGGCGAGCTCCGCCGCACCCTCCCAGTGGGTGACGACGGTACGACCGTCCAGCACTCCGCTCGCGACCACGGGATAGGCACCGAGGCACAACCCCGCCACCAGGCTGCCCCGGGAATGGGCGCCACGCACGATCGATAACAGGCACGGATCCCGGTCGGGGAGTTCCGGAGACCATGAGGGGAAAACCAGTATGTCGGCCTGCTCCGCCGTCGCGGGCCCGTCGAGGTCGCCGAGCACGATCCCCTCGGCGGTGTTGACGTCTCCGCCGTCTGTGCTCCAGGTGTCGACCTGCCACCCGTCCGCGAGTCCGAGCCGGGTCACCTCGCCGAAGACGAGGAGGGGCGCCGCGAGGTGGAACATCGTGATGCCGTCGAAGACGTGAACGGCGATACGCACAGGTTGGCCCATTTCCATCGAAAGTGTTCCTTTGTGCCGCTCACGGTAGCGCAGTCGGTCCGCGAGGATCGGGGTAACGGCCGAGTTCCCGGCCGTACCGCCTATCCGGAGGATCCACATGAGTTCGCAGAATCGCGCGTTGATCGTCGTCGACGTACAGCAGGAGTACTTCGACGGTCCGCTCGAGATCCAGTACCCACCCCGTGACGAGTCGCTCGCCCAGATCGTCCGTGCGGTCGACGCGGCGAGCGAGGCCGGCATGCCCGTGGTGGTCGTCCAGCACGACCTGCCGGAGGGCGCTCCGGTGTTCGCGAACGGCAGCGCCGGGTGGTCCCTGCACGCGGACCTCGAGAGCCGCCTCCAGCCGCAGTGGAAGCGCGTGACCAAGAGTTATGCCAGCGTCTTCGACGGCACCGGGCTGGTCGACTGGCTTCGGGAGCAGGGCGTCGACCGGGTGACGCTCGTCGGCTACATGACCAACAACTGCATTCTCGGCACCGCCGTGACCGCGGAACCGCTGGGCATCGCCGTGGAGGTCCTCTCCGACGCCACCGGTGCGATCCACATCTCCAACTCCGCCGGGTCGGTCCCGGCACAGCAGGTCCACGAGACGCTGATGGCAGTGCTCAACTCGAATCTCGCCGCGGTCGCCACGACCGACGCCTGGGTCGAGTCCGTCTCGTCGGGGGCCGAGCTCACCGGCAGCGATCTGGGCAGTTCCGCCATGCAGGGCCGCGCCGAGCACTGACCGCGGGACGTCGCGAAGGGCCCGGCCGACCGAGGCACTCGCCCCGGCCGGCCGGACAGCCACTGCGTGGCCCCGCGATCAGCCCGCGGCCTCCCGCAGCCGCGCCAGCAGCGGCTCGGCCGCCTCCTCGAGGAACCGGTCGAGGGTGGAGTCGCCGATCTGGATCAGCGCGATGTCGGTGTACCCGGCCTCCCAGTAGGGCCGCACCTTCTCGACGATCGCGTCGAGGTCGGGCCCGCACGCCAGCTGCTCCCCCACGTCCTCGGGGCGGATGAACTGGGTGGCGGCGGCGAACCCGGCGGTAGTGGGCAGGTCGGAGTTCATGGCCCACCCGCCGGCGAACCACCGGAACTGGTCGTGCGCGCGCTCGACGGCGGCGGACTCCGAGTCGGGGTCCCAGCTGATGGGGATCTGTGCGATCGCGCGGGCGCCGTCACCGATCCGGGTCTGGCCCTCGAGGCCGTTCCACTTCTCGATGTAGCTGCTCTCGGGCTCGGTGGCGATGAGGTGGTCGCCCAGCGGTCCGAGGTGCGCGAGGGCCTTCTCGCCGCCGGCGGCCACGCCGATCGGCACGCGCTTATCTGGTAGGTCCCACAGTCGGGCGGAGTCCACGCGGAAGTGCTCGCCCGAGTAGGTGACCAACCCGCCGTCGAACAGTTCGCGGATGATCTCCAGCGCCTCGACGGTCATCTCGTGGCGCTCATCCACCGACGGCCAGCGCTGCCCCACGACGTGCTCGTTGAGGTTCTCCCCCGCGCCGATGCCGAGCATGAACCGGCCGTCGGACATGATCTGCATCGTCGCGGCCTTCTGCGCCACCACGGCCGGGTGGTAGCGCAGGATCGGGCAGGTCACGTAGGTGCACAGGTCGACCCGCTCGGTAACGTGCGCGACCGCTCCGAGCACGCTCCACACGTACGGCGCGTGCCCCTGCGAGCTGAGCCAGGGGAAGTAGTGGTCCGAGGCCACCTCGAAGTCGAACCCCGCCTGCTCGGCCTTGGCCGCGTAGCGCACGAGTTCCTTGGGGCCGGACTGTTCGGTCATGAGGGTGTATCCGAATCGCGTCATGCCTATCGATCGTGCGCGCGGCCGTCCCGCGATGCCACCGGTCCCCGCGTCGGATCGACGCCGCCGCACGTGCCTGGCTCCCCACACCCCCAAGCGGTTGCCGCCCGGCCCGGGGCGCGGCACCGTCGAACACATGACTACCCAGCGCGCTCTTCTCCTCGACGTCGACGGCACTCTCGTGGATTCGACCTACGTGCATGTCTGGACCTGGGTCCGCGCTCTCGCCGAGGCCGGTGCGCCGGTGCCGTTCGTGGACGTCCACCGTCGGATCGGCAAGGACGGTTCGACGATCGTGGAGGAGCTGCTCGATATCGCGGGGATCGACGACGACGAGGAGCGCGAGAGCATCGCGGGCCGGGCCAAGGACCTGCACGGTGAGTACTACGCCGAACAGGCCGAGTCGCTGCGAGTGCTCCCCGGTGCCCGCGACCTCGTACGCGGCGCCAAGGAGCAGGGGTGGATCACTGTGCTGGCCACGTCCGCGCCGCCGTCGGAGTTCGCCGAGGCCCGCGAGTTGCTCGACATCGACGACTACGTGGACGCCGTGACGACCGGTGAGGACGTCGACCGGGCCAAGCCCGATCCCACGATCGTCGAGATCGCCCTGGAGCGCTCCGGTGTCGACGCCGCGGATGCCGTCATGGTCGGCGACGCGACCTGGGACGCGATCGCGGCGACCAAGCTGGGCATACGTTCGGTCGCGGTGCGCACGGGCGGCATCGGCGACTCCGAGTTCCGCGCCGCCGGGTTCTCGGAGATCGTCGACGACGCCGCCGCGGTGCTGGACCTGCTGAATGCCGGCCGGCTCTGACCGCACTCCCCGGCCCTTTCAGCGTGCGGGCTCCGCGTCCTCCCAGGTGCTCTCCGCCTCGGCGCGGCTCGGGGTGCGCACCGGCAGCAGCAGGAGTAGCCCCACCAGCAGTACCAGCCCGATCCCCGCGATGCCCGCGCGGTCGGCCGAGAAAGCCCACGTGAACAGCCCGAACAGGGCGGGTGCGAGGAACGAGACCGCGCGCCCGGTGGTGGCGTAGAGCCCGAACATCTGGCCGTCGCCGCCGGGCGGGGCGAGCCTGGCCAGGAACGACCGGGACGCGGACTGCGCGGGCCCCACGAACAGGCACATCAGCAGCCCGAAGATCCAGAACATGCCCGTGCCGTCCACGACCAGCAGGACGGTCATGGTCGCGATCATCGCCACCAGCGACCCGATGATCACCGCCTTGGGGCCCACCGTGTCGTCGATCAGTCCCGCGACAGCCGCCCCCAGCGCCGCGACGACGTTGGCCGCGACGCCGAAGATCAGGACGTCCCCCGGGGCGAGTCCGTAGACCGTCACGGCCAGGATCGCCCCGAAGGTGAACACCCCCGCCAGCCCGTCCCGGAAGATCGCGCTCGCGAGGAGGAACCTCACCGTCCGCGGATCCCGCCGCCAGAGAGCCTTGAGGTCGCGCCAGAGGATGCGATACGACTCGAGGAAGCCGGGCTCGTCGTCGTCGCTGTCGAGGGCGTCGTCGTCGCTCCTCCCCGCCCCCGGGCGGTGCTCGGGCACCGACCGCAGCACCGGTAGCGCGAAGAGTGCGAACCACACGGCGGCGACGAGGCAGACCAGTCGCACGTTGAGTCCGCCGTCGGTGGTGACGCCGAATACGCCGCGCACAGGGCCGTCACCGTAGATGAAGCCGACGAACGCCGCGAGCAGCAGGAAGATCCCGCCGAAGTACCCCATCGCCCAGCCGAACCCGGACACGCGGCCGACGGTGGACGGGGTGGAGACCTGCCGCAGCATCGCGAAGTACGCGACCTCGGCGAATTCGAACGTGATCGACCCGACCGCCAGCAGCACCAGGCCGACGAAGAACCACGGGTACGGCGAGTCGGCGTCGACGAGGAACATCAGCGCCGTGAGCAGGACCGTCGCATACGTCCAGAGGCCCAGCGCGCGGCGACGCCGGCCCCCGCGGTCGGCGCGCTGCCCCATCACCGGCGCGGTGAGCGCGATGACCAGCCCGGCCACGGCGATGGAGATCGACAGCCACGTGGCCGCCGAGAACGGCCCGTCGAGATCCGCGCCCACCGAGTCGGTCAGGTAGACGGAGAAGACGAAGGTGACGATCACCGCGTTGAACGCCGCCGACCCCCAGTCCCACATCCCCCACGCCAGGACCTGCCCGCGGGCGACGCCACGGCGCGATGGTGACGACGAGGTGGTCGCTGACGGGGGCGGTGTTCCGATGCTGCTCACGCCGATCAGGCTAGGACCTCCACCACGCTCCGGAGGGCGGCACGCGGGTAAGGTCAGCGCTGCCACACCCGCCGTACGCGGGCGAGCCGAGTGGAAGACCCGAGGAGCCCTATGTCCCTGCCCACGCCCACCGCGTCGAACCGAGCAGTCGTCACCGGCGCCTCCTCGGGGATCGGCATGGCCCTGGCTACCGAACTCGCCCGGCGTGGGCACTCGCTGGTCGTGGTGGCCCGACGCGAGGCCGTGTTGCAGAAGCTGGCCGCCCGGCTCGAGGGCGAGTTCGGCGTGACCGTGGAGGTCCGCGCGTGCGACCTCGCCGACCCCGCCGCACGGCAGCCGCTGCTGGACGAGCTGGCCGGGCGCGAGATCTCGGTCCTGTGCAACAACGCCGGCATCGCCACCTTCGGCCCCGTCGCCTCGCTGGACCCGCAGTACGAGAAGCACCAGGTGCAGGTCAACGCCGTGGCGTGCCACGACCTGGTGCTGGCGGTGCTGCCCGGGATGGTCGAGCGGCGCTCCGGGGCGATCCTCAACGTCGGCTCCGCGGCCGGCAACATGCCGATCCCCAACAACGCCACCTACGCCGCGTCCAAGGCGTTCCTCAACACGTTCTCCGAGTCGCTGCGGGGCGAGCTCAAGGGCTCCGGCGTCAACGTCACGCTGCTCGCGCCCGGCCCGGTGCGCACCGAGGAGATCGCCGAGGAGGAGAAGACCTTCGTCGACCGCCTCGTCCCCGACCGGCTCTGGGTGGACACCGAGTACACCGCCCGCGTGTCGCTGGATGCGCTCGCCCGCAACAAGATGCGCATCGTCCCCGGCCCGCTGAGCCAGGCGATGTCCGTGGCCGGGAACTACACGCCGCGCGGGATCATGGCTCCGATCGTGGGCAAGTTCTACGCCAAGCTCGGCGAGGGTCAGCAGGAGGGCTGATCGTCCCGCGCGGGGGCCGCGATCCTGCGGCGATATAGTCGAGTGATGCCAGAGCCGACCTCCGCCGAGACCCCTGCCCCCACGTCCTCGCCGACGCCCCACCAGGAGTCCAAGAACGACCGCATCGTCTGGATCGACTGCGAGATGACCGGCCTCGACACCTCGTCCGATGCGCTCGTGGAGATCGCCGCGCTGGTGACCGACTCCGAGCTCAACGTGCTCGGCGACGGGATCGACATCGTCATCCACGCCCCCGACGCCAAGCTCGACGCGATGGTGCCTGTCGTGCGCGACATGCACGCCTCCTCCGGCCTCACCGAGGAGATCCGCGAGTCCACGGTGACGATCGCCGAGGCCGAGGAGCAGGTCCTCGCCTACATCCGCGAGTGGGTCCCGGTGGCGGGGTCCGCTCCCCTGGCGGGCAACTCGATCGGCACCGACCGCGGGTTCCTCGCCCGGGACATGCCAGAACTCAACTCGTACCTGCACTACCGGATGATCGACGTCAGCTCCATCAAGGAGCTGTGCCGCCGCTGGTATCCGCGCATCTACTTCGGCCAGCCGGAGAAGGGCATGTCGCACCGCGCGCTGGCGGACATCAAGGAATCGATCCGCGAGCTGGCGTACTACCGGGCGACCGCGTTCGTGCCCCAGCCCGGCCCGACCAGCGACGAAGTCAAGCGGGCCGCCGCCGATCTGCCCGCGGTCGACTGACCCCCGCCCGGCCCCTCACGACCGACCCCACCTGCGGATTTCTCGGCGACGGGGCCCACGGGGTAAAGTCGTCAGCGCTGTCCGCAAGGACGGCGGTGGTGGCTGTAGTTCAGCTGGTAGAGCACCAGATTGTGATTCTGGATGTCGCGGGTTCGAGCCCCGTCAGCCACCCCGAGCGCAGGGCCCGGACCTCACGGTCCGGGCCCTGCTCCTTTCTGCCGATTCGCCTCACGTTCTCGAGGGTATCGCCGCTCCGGCTGCTACCAGCGGTTGCGGGACTGCTCCGCCCAACCGACCAGCCCGTCTAGCGAGACCTGCGACCCGTCGTCCAGCACCCCGGTTCCGTGCCAGACGCCGAACGCCTGGTGCGTCTTCACCGCCAGCACTCCGAGCTCGGTGATGTCGCGGCGTAGATGGAACGGCGTGAGCGTCGCGTCGAGGCGCTCACCCCGCACCCGCCAGGGCCCCGCCGGATCCGTGAGGTCGTAGCTCCACCGCAGGTCCTCGCCGAGCTTGTGCATCCGGCCGTCCACCAGGATCCCGTTCTCGGTGGACCCTGTGCCGTCCGTCCACTTCCCACCGACCTGGATCGCGCGTGTCGAGCCGTCCACCACCCCACTGCCGGCGCCCCAGTTCCAGGTGGTCGCGTAGCGCCAGCGGCCACGCCCGCGGTCCAGGACCGCCCACCCCGTGCCGAGGTCGTGCGTCGTGCCGTCCAGGGTCACCGTGCCGGTGACGGGATTGGCGAGATCCTTGAGCGTGTACTGGAACCGGCGCTCACTCCACGGCACCACCACCGCGAGACTGTCATGGCCCGCGCGCTCGACCTCCAGGCTCACCTGCAGTCCCCGCGCCTGCACACGGATGGAGGTGCGCCCCTCGTCGTCGTCGTCGACCTCGATCCCCACGCGCCCCGCACCCACGCCGGCCGACGCGTGAAGGGTCCCGTCACCGGGGTCGTCGCCGAAGCGGGGCCGGTGCAGGGGCCGGATGCCGCTGCGGGTCGTCTCCACGCCCGTCCGGCGGTCCAGCACATAGACCGCGCAGTTGGCCAGGTAGTCCAGACCCGCCACCGTCAGCCCCACCACGAACCGGTCGGTGACGATCCCCCAGTACTCCCAGCGCTTGGTGCGGCCCCAACCGGCGATCCGTGTGCGGTGCACGGGCGACCGGGACCACCCCACCGCCTCCGGGTTGAGCCGGCGGCCGCAGGCCAGGTCGACGGGCCGGGTGATCTCGCGCTCGGTCATGGGATCACTCTTGCAGGTGCCTGCGCCGCGACGGGCGGAGGGCACGGATGCGGAAGCGCCCGGGCTCTCCTATGGTGCGGGGTGATCCGACTGACCCGGGGAGGAACCGTTGTCCACGCTCGATGTGTTGCTGGCGATCGTCGGGGCGCTCGGGGTGGTGATCGTGGCGTTCTCCGCACGACTACGCCAGTGGCCCGTGACGGAGCCACTGCTCGCGCTCGTCGCCGGGATCGTCCTGGGGCCGGCAGTCCTCGGGGTGCTCGACGTGCCCGACATCGTCGCCGAACATTCGACCCTCCACCACGGCGCGGAGATCCTCCTGGCCATCTCGGTGATGGGCGTGGCCCTGCGGTACCCCTTCTCGGCGATCAGGACCCACTGGCGTCGACTCGCGTTGCTGCTGGTGCTCGTCCTGCCCGGGATGGCGCTCGTCTCCACCGGGCTGGCGATGTGGGTGCTCGGCATCCCCTTCGCACTCGCCCTGCTGTTCGGAACCGCCATCTGCCCCACCGACCCCGTCCTCGCGTCGAGCGTCGTCACCGGAGAGGAGGCCGAGGAGGACCTGCCGGAGCACGACCGCCAACTACTGTCGCTCGAATCGGGCGCGAACGACGGACTCGCCCTCCCCCTCGTCCTGGTCGCCCTGGCGGTCGCCACCCCGCTCACCGCCGGGCAGGCGGCTGGTGAGGCCGCCTGGCAGATCGCGGGCGCCCTCGTCGTAGGGATCATCGCGGGCGTGGCGGCCGCCACAGCGCTGCACTTCTCGGAACGACACCACGACACCGAGACCGGGCCGATTCTGCTGTACACACTCCTCCTGGCGCTGCTCGTCCTGGGAGTATCGGGCATCATCGGGGTCAACGGCATCTTCGGCGCGTTCGTCGCCGGACTCGCGTTCAACGTCACCAGCTCCGGCAGTGAACGTCGGACCGAGGTCGAGATCGACGAGGCCGTCAACCAGTTCGCGGTGATCCCCTTCTTCGTCGCCCTCGGCGCGATGATCCCGTGGGTCGAGTGGGGCCGGCTCGGATGGGGCGCGGTGTGGCTCACGGCCGCGGTGCTGCTGCTGCGCCGGCCGCCACTGATCCTCGCCGTGATGAAGCCGCTGGGGCTGAAGCCTCGGGGCGCCGCCTACCTCGGCTGGTTCGGGCCCGTCGGCGTCGCGGCGGTCTTCTACCTGACGGAAGAGGCCTCCCGCGCGGGCGCGGACCCGGTGCTCCTCGGTGCGGGCACGCTGATCGTCGTGGCCAGTACCGTCGCGCACGGCCTCACCGCCGCACCCGGACGCGCGCTGTTCCGGGCGGCCGCCGAGCGCGATCCGAGTTCGCCCACCTCGTCGTCGTCGTCCTGAAGTTGTCCTGAACCCCGCCACGGGGCTCTCACCCCTGCCCTCGGGGCCCGCCGGTCACCCGGCGGCTCTACTCGAGGTCCCGGCCGTCGTCGGTCCCCGCGTCGAGCTCGTCACCACCCGGGCCGCGTGACTCGCGATGAGCGGCCTCCACCGCCCAGATCATGACACCGACCGACGGGCCCAGGGCCACGCCCAGCCCGATGTTGTCCAGCGCGGCACCGAACGCCACGCCGATCCCCATCCCGATGCCGATCCACAGGCCCAGCCGGGAGGAATCCATCGGCTCAGGCCGCGCCCTGATCGGCGTTGCCGGCCTTCCAGGTCTCCCACGGGACGTTCCAGTCGCCCAGGCCGTCCCATCCCGGCAGCGTGTCGCCCACCGTGCCGGTGACCTCGAAGACGTCGCCGCGCTTGGCGTTGTCGTAGAACCACTTCGCGTCCGCCGTGGTGACGTTGAGGCAGCCGTGGCTCGTGTTCTGGCTTCCCTGCGCCCAGACCGACCACGGCGCGGCGTGGACGAAAATGCCGCTGTACGACATCCGGGTCGCGTACTGCACCGGGGTGCGATACCCCTCGGCCGAGTCCACGGCCACGCCGTACGTCGACGAGTCCATGATCATCGAGGCGTGCTTCTCACCGATCACGTAGACCCCGTTGGGGGTCGGGGTGGCGGCCTTGCCCATCGAGGTGGGCATGGTCTTGACGACCTCGCCGTTGCGCTCGATGACGATCTGCTTGGTCGAGTCGTCCACCCGGGAGATCACGGCGTCGCCGATCTCGAAGCTGCTCTGGGCGTCCTGCTGGCCGTACATCCCGCCACCGAGGTCCTGGCCGTAAATGTCGACGTGGACGTCGATCTTGGTGCCGGGCGCCCAGTACTCAGCCGGACGCCAGCGGACCTCCTGGTCGGAGACCCAGTAGAACGCGCCCTCGACCGCGGGCTCGGTCGTGATGTGGATGTTGTCCTGAGCCGCCCGACGGTCCGCGATCGGCTCGTCGAACATCACCGCGACCGGCTGCCCGATACCCACCACGGATCCCTCACCCGTGGTCAGGTAGGCCGCCGTCATGATGTTGGGCGTCAGCGTGGAGAAGCTGGCGTTCCTCCGGGTGACCAGGCCGGCCTCGTCCGTGGCGGTCGACTCCAGCGTGTACTGGCGGCCGTAGCCGAGCTCCTCGGTGGTGCGCCACTCGGTGAACTCGGGATTGAACTCGCCCTCGACCTGTTGGCCCTCGGGATTGCGCATCACCACCGAGTCGAACCGGCCGTCCCGCGCAGTGAGCACGATGGGCTCGACCGGGTTGGCGTCGGTGGAACCCTCCGCCACCGACAGGTCGATCACGGCAGAGGGCTCCGCAGGAGCCTCCGCGACCTGCGTGTCCTGCGGACCGCCGTCGCCGATGGTGCAGCCCGTGAGCAGGAGCGTCCCCGTGAACACCGCGGCCAGTCCGAGGCGGGCCTTCGACCGGATTCCGGTTGCTCGCCGCCCCGTCCGATCCGTTGTGCTCACGTTCACTGATGCCCCTTCCGACGTGCGCTTCCCCCCGGACGCAGCCGCGGCCGAGAAGATGTCCCCCCCAGTATGCCTGGTCACATCGCCGCACTCCATATCGAAACACCAGGGCAGGCAGTGTCCACAACCCCGATTCACCCCTCGTGAACAGGCGATTTCGTGAACCGACTCGGCTGCTGTTACTGTTTCTCTCGCACCAAGCAAGCGCCATTAGCTCAATTGGCAGAGCAGCTGACTCTTAATCAGCGGGTTCGGGGTTCGAGTCCCTGATGGCGCACAACAGAGAAAGCCCCGGGTCCACGACCCGGGGTTTTTTCGTGCGCCGGGCCGCCTGAGGCGCGCCGGATCGCCTCGCCAGAGCGGGACTCGACTGGTGCCCGGTCGGACGGGGCGATGCGGGTAGCCGAACGGAAACGACGAGAGCGTCCCGCACACGCCCCCGGTGACGGGGGTGGGCGGAACGCTCTCGGGAGTCGGGCGGGGATGCCCCTGCCGGGCAGGGTCCCCGGGCGGGGCTCCGGACGCCCGGGGGAGGCCAGTCGCCTCAGAGGGCGCGACGGGCCGCCAGGTAGGCCTCGATGCGCTGACGCTCCTTGCGCTTGTTGACCATTGACACGGTGATCCCGCCGACGACCAGCGTCGCGATACCCCCGAGCACCGCCAGGACGCGCGGGTCCTTGAGTGCCGCGGTGGCGCGCTCCTTGCCCTCGGACGCGAGGTTCTTCGGATTCACCCGGTCGATGATCTCGTCCAAGGTCGTCGCGAGATCGTCACGCGCCTTGGCGATGTCGCCTTCGATGCTGTCGTAACTCCTGGACACGAGACCTCCGTCGATCGCTCGTCCGCGGGGCGCCCCGCGGGTTCTTGACCCCGCCCACGCTACTGCACCCGGCGTGGATCCGCGCCCGTGCACCGAAGCATCGGATAGGTTGGGATGGTCCGCCGCCCCGACCCGACCCCCAGGAGCACCGGTGACCGCACCACGGCTCGAGGTGGGCCAGACGGCCCCCGCCTTCACCCTCCCCGACGCCGACGGCACACCCACGTCGCTCCGGGAGCTCCTCGACGAGCACGGGAAGGTCCTCGTGTACGCCTACCCGGCCGCGATGACACCGGGCTGCACCACTGAGACCGTGGACTTCGAGAACGCGCTGCAACAGTTGAACGACGCCGGCCTCGGCGTGGTCGGCGTCTCCCCCGACGCCCCCGAGAAGCTGGCGCGGTTCCGCGACAAGTACGGCATCACGTTCCCCCTCCTGTCGGATCCGGACAAGACGATGCTCACCGAGTGGGGAGCCTTCGGCGAGAAGAAGAACTACGGCAAAACGGTGATGGGCGTGATCCGCTCAACCTTTGTCGTCGACTCCGACGGCACCGTGTCGATGGCCCGGTACAACGTCCGTGCCAAGGGTCACGTCGCGATGGTCGCCAAGCTGCTCGAGATCGAGTTGCCCGAATCCGATCCCGCGGAGGGCTGACCCACCCATGACCACCGACCCGTCCGAACGCGCGCAGGAGCCGCCGCAGGATCCCACCGACGAGGCCGTCCAGGACGAACCGAACATCCTCGTCCCCCGCCGCCGGCCCATCCAGGAGCGCAGCCGCAAGAAATTCCAGGCGCTACTGTCCTCGGCCCGGGAAGTGCTGGTCGAGGTGGGATTCGACTCGTTCACCTGCGAGGAGGTCGCCTCACGTGCGGGCGTTCCGATCGGGACGCTCTACCAGTTCTTCGCCAACAAGTACGTGCTGGTGTGCGAGCTGGACCGCCAGGACGCCCACGGGGTGATCGAGGAGGTCGAGCGGTTCGCCCAGAAGATCCCGGCGCTGGACTGGCCCGAGCTGCTCAACGATTTCCTGGACCACCTGGCCGACCTGTGGTTGCGCGACCCCTCCCGTCGGGCGGTCTGGCTCGCGACGCAGGCCACTCCCGCCACCCGCGCCACGGCGGCGGTGAACGAGCGCGAGATCGCCCGGATGATCGCCAGCGTGCTGGCACCGCTCATGCCCGCCACCGAGCGTGAGCGCCGCGCGTTCATGGCAGAGGTCCTGGTCCACGTGGCGTACTCGATGCTCAACTTCTCGGTCAGCGCCGGCCACGTCCCCCCGGGCCCCGTCACCAGCGCGGACCCCGGGGATGGCAGCGGGGTCTCCTCCGGCGCGAGCAGCGGTTCGGCCGGTGGCGAGGACATCCACGACGCCACCGTCACCGAGCTCAAGCGGATGCTCACCGCCTACCTCTGGCTGGCGGAGAAGGAAGCAGCCCAGAGCGACTGACCCGCCTGGCGGCGGCCCGACGGGCCTGTTCCCGCGGGTGGGCGCTACCGACCCGGTGGCGTCGCACCGACTCCACCGACAGGTGCGCGCCCGGAATGGATTATTCAGAGCGCACGGCCCCTCCATCTGCGAGCAGACCGGACGCACAAGCCGAAGAGGACGCGTTAGTCGCCGGCGCGGCGGTGGCCGGGCGCAGGCGGTGGCCGGGCGCAGGCGGTGGCCGGACGCAAACGGCAGCCCGGCGCGCACAGCGGCTGGCGGCCGCGCTACTAGCCGCCCGGGCCCTCGAGCACCACGAACGCGATCGCCGATCCACCGTCGTGACTGAGTGAGACGTTCCAACGAGCGCCCTCGCCGATTGTCGCGGCCACCTGACGGGCCACCTCTCCCCCGAGCCGCACGGAGGGTCGACCCCAGTTATCGCACACGGTCTCGATCTCGGACCACCGCAGCAGGTCCGGAGCAATGGGCGGGGGCTCGCCATAAAGCGCCGCCGACCATGCCTTGACGACCGCCTCCTTCGCCGCCCAGCGGGCAGCGAGGTGACGCGCCAGCGGGTCCTCCCGGCGGGCGGGCGCCGGCCCCGAGGTCGCTGGCGCCGAGGTCCCAGGCGCCGAGGCCCCCGACGCACCTGACGACGACGACACCGTGGCCTCCCCCGGTCTCGCCCCGCGGGATTCGGCGCGTTCGCGGCACTGCCTGCGCTCGGTGGCCGAGAACGCCCTGGTGAGCCGCGTGCCGGGTTCGGCCAGAGACGCGGCGAAGGCGCCGAGGTCGACGATGTCGACCCCGACGCCTCTCACCCCGGTCGTCACTGCTCTGCCGTCACTGCCCGGCCGTCACCGGCCGGCGGTCTGCGCAGACGCGGCTGTCTCCGCGGACCCGGTGTCCGTGGACCCCGCAGCGGCGAGGATGCCGTCGGCGTCGAGTCGCGCGGCCGGATCGAGCAGGACCGCGGCCTCGCGCTCCTTGACCTCGTCGGCCGAACCCTCGCCCAGTCGACGCGCCTCGGGACGGGCGTAGAGCGCCTCCCCGCCGTAGATGGCATCGGTCAGGCGACGGGCGCCCTCACGCTCGCGCCGCAGGCCGGCCTCGCGGATGCGCTCGGACTCGTCCTGCCCGTACTCCGCGGCGACCGCCCGGTGGAAGGCCTCCGGGTGGGCGACGGCGATGAGGCCCGAGACGTGGCCGAAGCCCAGCGAGGTCAGCAGACCGGCCTTGAGCGGCAGGTCACCGCCAAGCTGCAGGGTCTCCCGCAGCCACACCAGGTGGCGGTGGCGGTCCAGGACGTCGTCGACGCAGTCCAGGGCGCGGTTCGGCGGCAGCGTGCCCGACCGCAGCATCTGGGTCAGCCCGATGAGCTGGAATGCCGCGGCGCCACCCTTGGCGTGCCCGGTGAGCGACTTCTGCGACACCACGAACAGCGGGTTGCCCTCCGACCGACCGATCGCGGCGGCGAGCCGCTCGTGCAGGTCGGACTCGTTGGGGTCGTTGGCCTTGGTCGAGGTGTCGTGCTTGCTCACCACGGCCACGTCGTCGGCGGTCAGGCCGAGCTGCGCGAGCCCGCGGGCCAGCGGCGAGCGCTGCCCACCGCGACCGGCACCGAGCGCACCCAGGCCGGGGGCCGGGATGGAGGTGTGCGCACCGTCCGCGTACGACCCGGCCCAGGCCACGACGCCCGTGACCGGCAGGCCCATGCGGGCCGCGACGTCGCCGCGCGCCAGCAGGATCGTGCCGCCGCCCTGCGACTCGACGAACCCGCCGCGCCGCCGGTCGTTGGCCCGGCTGTAGTGCCGCTCGTCGATCCCCTTGGCCGCCATGGCCGCGGAGTCGGCGGTCGCGGACATGTCGGCGAAGCCCTGGATGCCCTCGGTGGACAGGTCGTCGAACCCGCCGGCCACCACGAACTCGGCCTTGCCGGCGCGGATCTTGTCGAAGCCCTCCTCGACGCTCACCGCGGTGGTGGCGCAGGCCGCCACCGGGTGGACCATCGAGCCGTAGCCGCCGACGTAGGACTGCATGACGTGCGCGGCCACGACGTTGGGCAGCGCCTCCTGCAGCGTGTCGTTGGCGCGGCTGCGGCCGAGGATGCCGTCGATGTACAGCGAGCGCATGCTCGTCATGCCGCCCATACCGGTGCCCTGCGTGTTGGCGACGTCGGCCGGGTGGACGTGGGCCAGCAGCTCCGCCGGGGTGAAGCCCGAGGAGATGAAGGCGTCCACGGTGGCGACGAGGTTCCACGCCGCCACCCGGTCGATGCCGGAGACCATGTCGGCCGGGATGCCCCACGCCGTGGGGTCGAAGCCGGTGGGGATCTGCCCGCCGACCACCCGGGTCAGGGTGGCGCGGCGCGGCACCCGGATCTCGGTGCCGGCCTTGCGGGTGACCGTCCACTCGCCGTCCTCGCTCTGGGTGACGACGGTGTTCTCCGGGTCGTCGGACTGGTAGGCGCGAGCCTGGGCCTCGTCGTCCACCACGAAGGACAGGTCCTCCGGCAGGAACACCGAGGTGAGCTGCGGCGAGGTGTTATCAAACATCTCCGCCCGCGAATCGTTGGCGTAGGTGCGCACGCCCACCCGGGCGAGGACCTCGTCATGGAAACGCTCGGCGATGTCGGCCTCGTCGATCGGGTCACCGGAGGAGGTGACCGTCCAGCCGGCGCGCGGCGAGTCCTCCCAGGTGATGAGCCCGGTCGACCAGGCCAGCTCGACCACGCCGGCGGCGGTGAGGTCGCCGGTGGTCTCCACCTCGAAGCGGGTGCGGGCACTGCCGTAGGGGCCGACCTCGCCGGCGCCCACCATCACGACCATGTCCTCGAGCTGCTGGGTGACCTCGCCCCACTCGGGACGCTCATCGGCGGTGACCGTCGGCAGCGAGGGCAGCGCGGCGATCGTGCCCGCGGCGTCCTCGGTCGAGGCCTCGGTGGGGGCGGCCGGACGGTCCGCCGCGAGGGCCGACATGTCCAGGTCGGCCGTGCCGAGTCCGCCGGTGAGGTCGACGGTGACGGGGGCGTCACCGGCCGCGGAACGGAAGTCCGGGGTGCACCAGCGCAGCAGCTCGGCAGCCATCTCGGCCGTCGACCAGGTGGACACGCCCGCGGCCTCGACGGCCTCGACGAGCGGGTCGTTGTGACCCATGAGTCCGGTGCCACGGACCCAGCCGATGATGGCGTGGACGAAGGTCACGCGCTCCGACCAGGACTTCTCCGAGCCCCACTTGGCGATCATGGCGTCCAGCGCGGCCTTGGCCTCGCCGTAGGCGCCGTCGCCGCCGAACATGCCCCGGTTGGGCGAGCCCGGCAGGACCACGTGCAGTCGGGAGTCGACGTCGGTGTCGGCACCGATCGCACCGAGTCCGGCGACGAGCTTCTCCACGCCCCACAGCAGGACGCGCATCTCGGTCTCGGCGCGCGGGCCGGCGTCGGCCATCGAGCCCTGGACGCGGGGGGCCGCGAACGGGAACAGCAGCGTCGGGGTGAGGGCCGGCTTGAGCACGGTGGTCTGGCCACCGGCCGATTCGGCGTGCTCGGATCCGACCCACTCGACCAGCGCGTCGACGTCCGAGTAGGAGGTCAGGTTGGCCGGCAGGACCCACAGCGCCGCGCCGCCACGGGCGTTGCTGCGGTACAGGTCCTTGAAGAAGGCCAGCTTGGACTGGTCCAGGTTGGAGGTGGTGGCCACCACGGTGGCGCCGCCCGCCAGGAGGCGTCCGGTGACGGCGGCGGCGATGGAGCCCTTGCCGGCGCCGGTGACGACGGCGACGTCACCCGCGTACTCGCCGACGAACTCCTCGGCCGCGACCTCCGAGATCTCCCGGTAGGCGCTCGCCAGGGCGTCGCGGCGGGCATCGGTCGCCCGGGCCGCCCACCAGCGGGCCTGCTCGGCGACGATCTCGCCGGCACCGCGGAAGGCGTCCGCCGCGTCGGCGGGCACGTCGGACCGGGTCCACAGGCGGGCCAGGTCCTCGCGGGCCGAGGCCCAGCGGTCGTCCATGAGGACGGCGCGGCCGGCGTCGAAGGCCGGGGCCACCACGCGGCGCCAGTCGGCGCCGAGTTCTGCGGCCACGAGGTCGGCCAGCTCGGAGTCCGGGTCGGCCTCGGCGAGCAGGTCGACGGTCTCGGGCTCGAGGTGTCCGAGGCGGGTGAGCACGCCGCGTGCGGCGCGGGCCAGGACACCGTCGACGCCGGTGATCTCGTCGGCGAACTCGGTCAGCGCGGCGGAGTCGACGACTCCCCCGCCTCCGGCGCCGGACGACGGCATCGCGACGGCCACACCGTGCGCGGCACCGACGGCCGACACGGCGGCGTCGATGAGCGAGTCCAGGCCTGCCACGTCCTTGACGCCCGAGGCGTCGAGGGTGGCCAGGTCGCCGCCACGGATGGAGGCGCCGTCCCGGGTGCCCAGCGCGATCTCGGCGATCACGTGCTGGGCCCAGCCGGAGCCGAGCTCCCAGGGGCCGGTCACGCGCTCGGTGATGTAGGCGGCCCGCTTGCCGGTGCGGCCGAGGACCGCGCGCAGCGCCTCGCCGACCGCGTCGGACAGGACGGGGCCGAACGGGGCGTACCCGCGCGCCAGTCGTGAGACCTGGTCGGCCAGGGTCGGGAAGTCCGCCTCGGCGGCGCCGTCGATGGCGCCCAGGCTCAGCTCGGTGCCCAGGTCCAGCAGCAGCTGGTTGCGGCGCGAGGACACGCCGTCGCACAGCGTCTCGATGGAGTCGCCGGACGCGATCTGCTCGGGACGGACCTTGGTGCGCAGCGCCACCAGCATGCGGGTGGCGGCGGGCGCGCCGAACTCGAGGTCGTCCGGGCGGGGTGCACCGGGGGCGGCGGTCGCGGCCGGAGCCGCGTCTGATCGGTCCGCACCGGCCGTGCCGGGGGTGTTGACGGCCGGTGCGGGGTCTGTGGGGGCTGCCTGGTCGGCAGCCGCGGTGTTGGTCGAACCAGTGGTGGTGGATCCGGTGGAGGCGGAGCCGTCGCCGGCGTCCAGCTCGTCGTCGTCGACCTCCACGCTGGGCGGCAGGGTGCCGTACAACGTCGCCGCGTCGCGCTCGACGTTGATCACCTGGGCCCGGGGGCCGCGGTGCGTGGGCAGGTCGAGGGTCTTGGAGGCGAGGTTCGCGACGGTCGGGGCGTTGGAGACACCGACCTCGATGAACTGCTCGATACCGAGTCCGCCACGCTCTACGGGCGTGAAGAACAGCTCCTGGGTCTCGATCCACCGGACCGGGCTGGCGAACTGCCAGGCCAGCAGCTCCACGAGCAGCAGGCGACCCAGTCGCGTGGGGGTGGCGGCCCACTCGTCCCAGTTCGCGAGGACCTCGGCCAGCGACTCGGCCGGCACGAGATCGGCGATCTCCTGCACGAAGTCGCGCTCGAGGCTGAACAGGCGCGGCACGAGGTTCGGCACGTAGCGACCCACGAGCACCGAGATGTCGATGTCGTGCGGGATCAGCTCGTCGAGGGTGGCCCGGAAGTCCGGGACGCCTCCGCGCAGGACGGTGGAGTGGAACGGCACGTCGATGCCGGGCACCAGGATGAAGGCGTTCTTGCCGCCCGAGACCGCGAGCTCCCGCTCCACGGCCTTCTCCAGTGCCTTGCACCCGGCGACGGTCCCGGCGAGCGCGTACTGCGAGCCCGCCAGGTTGTAGTTGACGATCTCGATGAACTCGCCAGACTCGCGGGACACGCCGGCCACCCAGTCGGCGACCTCGTCATCCGAGATCCCCATCTGGGACGGACGGATCGCGGCCATGCGGTAGTCCGAACGGCCGTGGGCGTCACGCGGCACCAGCTGGTGCATGGTCGACCCGCGCTGGAAGACGATCTCCAGCAGCGGCTCCAACGCCAGCACGCCGGAGATGGCGGCCAGGGCGTCGTACTCGCCGATCGAGTGACCCGCGAAGTAGGCGTCCTCGATGAGCAGGCCGTCGGCCTCGAGCTCGGCGCGCTGCGCCACCGCCAGGCAGGCCATGGCGACCTGGGTGAACTGCGTCAGGTAGAGCACGCCGTCGGGGTGCCGGTGGACCTCACCGCGGACGGTGACCTCGGTGGGGTTCTCGCGGACGAGCGCCAGGATCGAGAAGCCGAGGGCGGAGCGGGTGTGCTTGTCGGCACGGTCCCAGATCTCGCGGGCGGCGGGGCAGCGGGTGCGGCCCTCCATCCCCATCCCCTTGGCCTGGATGCCCTGGCCGGGGAAGGCGTAGACGGTGCGCGGGGCCTCGGTCAGCGCGGTGGCGGCCATGACGGTGGCCCCGTCGACCGTGCACGTGACCTCGAGGACCTGGCCGCCGGCGTGGCGGCCGGTCTGCACGGCACGGACCTTGATGTGGTCGCCCGGGCGGACCGGGGCGAGCATGCGGGCGGTCCAGCCGGCGATCCGCAGGGCGGGGGTCTTCCCGTCGGAGGCCTGTACCGCGTGCTGCGCGGCGGCCGAGAGCCACATGCCGTGGACGATCACGCCGCCCAGTCCGGCCAGTTCGGCCGCCGTGTCGGAGACGTGGATCGGGTTGTGGTCGCCCGAGACCAGAGCGAACGCGGTCATGTCGTGCGGCGCGGTGATCGTGGTGGACACGCGCGCCTGGCGGGAGGTCTCGGCGGGCTCCGCGGCCCCACCGGACGCGGTGACGAGGGCGCCGCCGGCGGGGCGGGGGTCGCCCACCTCGGCGCGGCCCGTGCGGCCGCGGATCGCGAACCGCTCGGACAGGGTGCACAGCGGGGTGCGGGTGCCGTCGGACTCCTCCGCGGCCACCTCGACCGACACCTCGACCACCCGACCGAGGTCGGTGTCGCGGACACCGCCGGACCGGGCGACGACGACGAGGTCGGTCTCCTGCTGCGGCAGCGCCGCGTGCATGCGGACGCCGTGGTCCAGGTGGACCAGATCGAGCAGCCCCTCGACGACCGTGCCGGTGCCGCGCGCGCGGCGCGTCTCACCGAGTACGGCGAACACGGCCGGCCACGCGGCGCCCACGAGGGCGTCCGGGACGCCGGCGGACGGCACGACCGAGGTCGGCAGGCTGCCCGCGGTGACGCCCGTGTGGTCGATTGCGAGGGTGGGCTCGAAGGTGAAGCGGGCCGTGGCGATGTTGCCGTCGACCTCGGGGAGGGCGTCGATCGCGGCACCCCCCGCACCGCCGCGGCCGACGCCGGCGGCGGTGGCGAGCAGGGTACGCATGGCCGCCTCGGCGGCGGCGTCGGTGACGACCGGCGCGGCGCCGGTGGCCACGGCGTCGCCGAGGGTGATGGTGATGGTCATCTCGGTCGGGCCGATGGGCAGCGTCAGGTCGACGGTCTGCCCGTCGGCGGCCGGGGTGAGCACGGCGCCGGAGACCGGGTGGCGGCCGACGCCGTCGGCGTCGATCTCCCAGGCGTGGAGCACGCCGAGGCGGTGGACGGGGCTGATGACGAGACGGCCGGCCCAGGTGACGTCGGGGCTGTTGAGCACGTCCGCGACGGGCCCGGAGGCGGTGGTGACGATCCCGCGGCGGCGGCTGCTCACGGCCTCGGTGGAGGGCATGTAGCCGGACACGCGCTCGGCGGTGGCGGCCTCGAAGCGGTCGAGGAGGTCACCGACCGGCTCGTCGACGCGGGTGATGCCGGCGACGGCGGTCGTGCCGGGGATGATGCACACGGCGTCGGCGTCGTAGCGCGGATCGTGGGCCTGCCACAGCGAGTCCGAGCGCCACCAGCGGCGCACGTCACCGTCGATGACGGGCACGAACGGCACGGGCTTGCCGGGCATACGGCAGATGTCGAAGAACTCGGCGGCGTCGGCCGGGTGCAGCACGGCGTCGGCGAGCCCGGGGTACCGGGCGGCGAGGGCGGCGATCACCTCGGCCGGGCGCTCCATGGACTCCTCGCGAGGGAACGCCGAGACGATGCGACCGGTGTCGGCGGCGTCGAGTCGTGCCTCGGTGCGCTGCACCATGCGGTGGAAGCGCTCGCGGATGGTGGGGTCGAGCCACACCGAGCGGGTGCAGTCGGCCACGTCGCCGCCGAAGTCGGCGCCCAGGTCGAAGTCGTCCGTGGTGTGGGTGCTCGACCCGTCGACGGAGGCGCCGGGGGCGAGGGAGAGCTCGACGAAGCGGCGCAGCCACTGCTCGTAGGTCATGGAGTCGAGGTCGCCGAAGTAGGGCTTGGCGGTGCCGTTGATCGCGGCGATGATCTCGTCGCGGCGGGCGGCGACGGCGTCGGCGTCACCGGCGACCTCGTCGAGGAGGCGCCCGGTGCGCGCGGCGGTGTTGTCGATCTCGTGGATGTCCGCACCGAGCTGGCTGCGGCCGGAGGCCATGCCGCCGTCGGCCTGGCCGGCACCGACCCAGGCGTCGACGCCCACGGTGTCAACGAGCATCTGCTTGACCTGGGGGCTGGTGGTGGCCTCGAGGGTGGCCATGGCCGCGGTGCCGACGAGGATGCCGTCGACGGGCATGGCCGGGTAGCCATGGGCGTTGGCCCAGGACCCCGTCAGGTAGTCGGCCGCCCGCTCGGGGGTGCCGATGCCGCCGCCGACGCAGAGGACGACGTTGGGCCGCTCGCGCAGCATGGCGTAGGTGGCCAGCAGGAGGGCGTCGAGGTCCTCCCACGAGTGGTGTCCGCCGGCGCGGCCGCCCTCGACCTGGACGATCACCGGCATGTGGGGGACCTCGGCGGCGATGCGCACGACCTGGCGGATCTGGGCGACGGTGCCCGGCTTGAAGCTCACGTGCCGCAGTCCGGCCTCGGTGAGCTCCTCGATGAGGGCGACCGACTCGTCGAGCTCGGGGATGCCGGCGGTGACGATCACGCCGTCGAACGGCACGCCCGCGGCGCGGGCACGCTGGACGAGGCGCTTGCCGCCGACCTGCAGCTTCCACAGGTAGGGGTCGAGGAACAGGGAGTTGAACTGGGCGCTGCGTCCGGGCTCGAGGAGCTCGGTGAGGCGCTGGGTGTTCTCGGCGAAGATCGCCTCGGTGACCTGGCCGCCGCCGGCGAGCTCGGCCCAGTGGCCGGCGTTGGCCGCGGCCGCGACGATCGCGGGATCCACGGTGGTGGGCGTCATTCCGGCGAGAAGGATCGGCGAGCAACCGGTGAGGCGGGTGAAGGAGGTCTCCACGTGGACGCTGCCGTCGGGCAGGGTGACCAGCTGCGGCTGGAACGCGGTCCACGGCCGCTCGATCGGCGGGGTCGCACCCGGGGTGAAGAGGTTGCGCAGGCCGCCGCGGGTGGCGGCGGCGACCACGCCGACGCCCTGGCCGCGGATCACGGAGCGGTTGAGGCGGGTCAGCGCCTCGCCCGGGCCCATGTCGAGGATCCATTGGGCCCCGGCGTGCAGGGTCTCGGCCATCTCCTCGACCCAGTCGACCGGCTCGGCGAAGACCTGGCGGGCGAGGTGGGCGGCGCGGTCGGCGTCCAGGCCACAACGCTCCGCCCAGCGGGAAACGACGTCGACGGCCGGGGCCATCGCGGGGTGGTGGAACCCGACCTCGACGTCGAGCGGGTCGAAGACGGGGGCGAAGATCTCGCCGCCGGTGAGCTTGGCCTCGCGACGACGACGCGACTCGGCCTCGAGGTCGGCGCAGTGGCGACGCAGCTCCTCGAGATCGTCCGGTCGACCGACCACGACGTGGCGGCGCTGCGCGTTGCGGATGGAGACGGTGGGGCGGATCGTGGCGTCGACGCCGGCGAACAGCTCGTCGACCAGCGTGCGCAGGTCCTCGCCGTCGATCCCCGACACGCCCACCATGGGGCTCGCCTCGCCGCGGCGGAACAGACCGACGCGCCGTCCGACCAGGGTGGCGGCGGCGCCGATGAGCTCGGCGACGGCCAGCAGCCGGTCGTCGATGGACCCGAAGGTCTCCACCGACTCGACGGCGAGGATGCCCTGGGAGTGGCCGACCACGGCCGCGGGGGTCGTGTCATTGACGTCGAAGCCCTCGGCGGCAAGAGCCCGCAGGGCACCCATCTGCGTGAGCAGCACCGCGGGCAGCGAGACCGCGGCAGCGGAGAGGGAGGCGTCGTCGGGCAGGTCCGCGCCGTCCTCGTCCTCACCGGTGGTGGTGTTGGCCCACTCGATGGGCCGGAAGCCGTGCGTGCGGACGACGGCGATCTCGTCGTGGACGGGCTCGGTCAACGCGACGGAGGCGTCGACCAGGTCCTGGAGCTCCGGTCCGATACCCGTGCCGTCGATGAGGTCGCTCAGCGCGTCGCGCCACGCGATGCCCTGTCCACCGAAGGCGAGCGCGTAGGCCGTGCCCTCACGGAGCTCGTCTGCGAGAGCGGGGGCGCCGCGGCGGGCGGCGAAGCCGGTCTCGAGCGGGCGGGGGGTGAGGTCGCGGTCATCGATCGTCACGTGGGGAACTCCTTGGGCACTGCGTCAGGGACATCGCGTCGGCCGGCCAGCGGTTACGGCGCAGGACACAGATTGCCACACGAACTTGAGGGGTTCCTCAGCTTGAGGGGGTACGCGCGACCGAAACACGCGACCCGGTGACCGCGCGCCATGTGATCCGTGTCACATCCGGACATGACGCGAGCCTCATATCAACAGGTGAGGGGGGCCTCAGGTTTGCCGACGGTCCCGTTACCTGATCGTTATCTCGTTCTCAGGCGTTCCTCGACCCCCCACGGCGTGTCGCGGACGCCCCCCACGGCGTGTCGCGGACAGCGACCGGTTGCGTCAGGCGCCGCAGCGCAGGATCGCCATGGCGACCGCGTCGAGGCCTTCCGTGGGACACAGATCGGCGGAGAGGCGTCGCGGCCCCGACGTCCACTCGACATGCGCCGTCCGCACCGGAGCGCCGAAGGCGATGGTCACCAGTCCCCCGATGCCCGGTGTCCCGTCCGGCCCCAGGGCGCCGGCGCCGACCGTCTCGACACCCACCACTTCTGCGACGGTGGCGGGCCCCGGAGCGGGGATGAGGCTCACGTCGATCCGGGTCCCGTCGAAGGCCCCGACCCACACCGCGAAGGTTCCCGTCCCGTCCGCGCGAAGATCCAGGGTGTATCCGTGCGCGAACCACGACCCCGTCTCCTCCACGAGGTCGGCCGGCACCGGGACCGGCGCCACCACGGGATCCTGCGCCGCAACGGGGGCCGGTGAGCCGGCCGGGCCTGTCGGGCTCGGAGCGGAGGCGATCGCCGGATTCACCGCCCCCACCGCGAGGACACCGGCGACGACCGCCGACGCCACCGCGCGGAATGCAGACGTGCGATTTTCCGCGCTTCGTGTGCCGATATCGGTCCTCATGGGCTTACCGTATTCCCACGAGTCACACATCTCGATGCAGCGATTGCGTCGATCCGGTCACCAACACGCAACGGCCGGGCTAGAAGTTGGTACACGCCGGGGACGCACGCACCGTCCCATGACAGGACCGCGCGGGCCCGCGGGCCCGCCCGTCGACAAGGAGTCGTCCCATGACACGACCAACCACCCGAAGCGGGGTGAAGCCGCGGGAGACGTTCTCCCGTCGCTCCGTCTTCGTCTTCGCCGCCATCGGCTCCGCCATCGGCCTGGGCAACATCTGGCGCTTCCCGTTCGTCGCCTACGACAACGGTGGCGGCGCCTTCCTGCTGCCCTACCTGGTGGCACTTCTCACCGCGGGTCTCCCCCTGTTGTTCTTCGACTACGCCATCGGTCACCGCTTCCGCGGATCCGCCCCGTTGAGCTTCCGGCGGATGAACCGGTTCGCCGAACCCATCGGGTGGATCCAGGTCCTGGTCTCCTTCGTCATCGCGGTCTACTACGCGGTCATCATCGCCTGGGCCGCCAGCTACGCCTGGTTCTCCGTCGATGAGCGGTGGGGCTCGACCTACGAGGAGTCCGCGACCTTCTTCGCCGAGGACTTCCTCCGCGCGGGCAGTGGGTTCGGCATCGATTTCGTGCCGGGCATCGCCATCGTCCTCGCGGTGGTCTGGATCGTCACCCTCGGCGTCCTCCTCGCCGGCGTGCAGAAGGGCATCGGACGAACCGCGATGTTCTTCGTCCCGCTCCTGGTCGCTCTGTTCGCGGCCCTGGTGGTCCGCTCCCTCTTCCTCGACGGCGCGCTCGAGGGTCTCAACAACTTCTTCACGCCCGACTGGGGCGTCCTCACGGAGCCGTCCGTGTGGATCGCCGCCTACGGTCAGATCTTCTTCTCCCTGTCGGTCGGCTTCGGCATCATGCTGACCTACTCGTCCTACCTCAAGCGCAAGACCAACCTCACCAGCTCCGGTCTGGTCGTGGGCTTCTCCAACTCGGCGTTCGAGGTCCTCGCGGGCATCGGCGTCTTCGCCACCCTCGGCTTCCTGGTGACCACGTCGGCGGGAGCCGGCTGGGACGATGTCGGGGGCGGCCCGGGCCTGGCGTTCATCGCCTTCCCCGCCCTCATCTCGCAGATGCCGGGCGGGCCGATCTGGGGCGTCGTGTTCTTCGTCTGCCTCATCCTGGCGGGCCTCACGTCCCTGATCTCCATCACCGAGGTGGTCATCTCGTCCTTCCAGGACAAGATCGGGTCCTCGCGCACCGCGGCCACGCTGGCGGTGGGTGTCCCGATGGCCGCCATCTCCCTGCTTCTCATGCCCACAGAGACCGGCCTGCAGAATCTCGACATCCTCGACAAGTTCGTCAACAGTCTGGGCATCGTCGGCATCTCGCTCATCGCGTTGGTCGTGGTGATCTTCGGCATGCGCCTCGCCCCGCAGTTGCGTGACCACCTCAACTCGGTGTCCTCGTGGAGGGTGGGCACGTTCTGGATCGTGTGCCTGGCCGTCATCACGCCGCTCGTGCTCGGCTACTCCCTCATCCGCGAGATCATGACCCTGATCTCCGAACCGTACGAGGGGTACGAGGCATCCGTCCTCGGCGTCTGGGGTTGGGGCATGATCGCCACGATCCTCGTGCTGTCGGTGGTCCTGTCCCTCCTGCCGTGGCGCGGGTCCCGTCAGCTCGACGGCCCCCCGACGGTCGACGACGATCCGAGCGACTTCGCCTACGAGGAGGGCCTCACCCCTCCCGCCGCCGACCGCCCGTCCGGTGCGACGGCGTCCCCCCGCAAGACCAAGGAGGCCTGAGCAATGGATGCTCCCGCGATCATCATGATGGTCCTGTTCCTGCTCGTGATCTGGGGCGGACTCGTCGCCAGCATCGTCCACTACGTGAGCCACCCCGACGGGGTCGACGAGGGTGCCGTCCGAGAAGCGGCGGAACGCGGCAGGGGCTGACCCCGCCCAACCGCAGCTCCCGGCCCCGGTTCCGCCCACGGACCCGGGGCCGGGTCATTCCCGGCGGTCGCCCACCGCCGGGCCGTCGGAACCCGCCTCGTACTCCTCGAGCGGGACCCCGCCGGCCTCCCACGCCTCGATCACCGGAGTGAGGATCCGCCAGCACTCCTCGGCCACGTCACCGCGGACCGTCAGCAGTCGGTCGCCGTCGAGGATGCGTCCGAGGACCTCCCCGTACGGCAGCAGCTCGCTGTCCCCCAGGTCAGCGGCCAGGCGGGTGCTCTCGAGCGTGAACCGGTCGTCGGCCGCGTTCGTCGCCAGGTCGAGGGACACCCGGTCGGGCGCGATCCCGATCGTCAGCCGGGTCGGCGGAACACCCCCCGAGAACGCCCCGGGCACGTGGCGCGGCGGCCGGAACGCCACCGTCACCCGCATCGAGTCCTCACCCAGCGCCTTGCCCGACCGCAGGAACACCGGCACCCCGGCCCACCGCTGGTTCCGTATCTCCAGGACGACCTCGGCGAACGTCTCGGTCCCCCGAGCCGGGTCGACGCCGTCCTCATCCGCGTAGGACACCACGTCCCTGCCACCCGCCCGCCCGGCGGTGTAGCGGCCCCGGCGCGAGGAGACGAGCGGATCGCCATCCCACACGCGCGTCGCACGCAGCGTGGTGACGATGAGGTCGTGGAGTTCGGTGGCGTCGAGGCGCGCGGGTGCATCCATCGTCGCCAGCGCCATCACCAGCAGCAGGTGGGACTGGAGCATGTCGACGAGCGCGCCCGCGGAGTCGTAGTACCCGGCGCGGCCCTCGAGGGCGAGCGTCTCGTCCGCGACCACGTCGATGCGCTCCACGTGTTCCGCTGTCCACACCGGCTCCATGATGCGATTGGCGAACCGCATGCCGAGGATGTTGAGCACGGTCGCCTCCCCGAGGAAGTGGTCGACCCGGTACACGCGGTCCTCGGGCACGAGGTCGGTGAGCAGTGCGTTCACCCTGCGCGCCGAGGCGAGGTCGTCGCCGAACGGCTTCTCCAGCGCGAACCGCACGTCGTCGCGCAGTGGGCGCCCGCGCAGGCCCTCACACGCTGCGGCCGTGACGGCCGGTGGGAGGGCGAAGTACAGCACCACCGGTCCGTCCAGCCCGTCGATGAAGTCGGAGAAGGCCTCGGCGTCCGTCACGTCCAGTTCGACGAACCGGGTCGAGTCCACGATCCCGTCGACCTGCTCCGGGGAGCGGTCTCCGGCGCGCAACGCACCGCGGACGAGGTCGCGCCAGTCACCGTCGTCCATCCCGGAACGCCCGGAGCCGATGACGGTGACGTCACGGTCGGGATCCGTGGCGAGCAGGGTCCCCAACCCGGGGAGCAGGAGTCGCTCGGTGAGGTCGCCACCGGCTCCCAGGATCGCGAGGGTGGGACGGTCGGTCGTGGTCGGCGACATGCCGCAGACGCTACCCGCGGGGCGGCGCCGCAGTAGCGTGTGACCATGGACACCAACAGCCCCGATGTCACGACCGACGCCCCCGCCGCCGCGCCCGCCGGGCAGGCCCCCGAGGAGATCCGTCACCTCATCCAGCAGTGGAAGCGCCTCGACGAACTGCTCGCCGGGCTCAAGAGAGACGACTGGATCGCACCGACCCCTCTGCCGGGGTGGACCGTCCGAGATGTCGTGGCACACGTGGCGGGCACCGAGCACATGCTCGCCGGTGAGGCGGTCCCGGACATCGAGTTGCCCGCCTCCGCCCGCGAGTACGTGCTCAACCCGATCGCGGAGCTCAACGAGAAGTTCGTCCAGGAGGCGCGCCCGCTGGCTGTCGAGGACGCATTCGAGGACTTCCGCGACGTCGTCGCCGAGCGCACGGAGCAGCTCTCCGAGATGAGCGCCCCAGACCTCGAGGCCGAGACCGACTCCCCCGTCGGCCGCGTCCCGTTCCGCCGCTTCATGGGTGTGCGGGTCTTCGACTGCTGGATCCACGAGGACGACATCCGGCAGGCCATCGGGATGCAGCATCACCTCGGCGGCGACATCGGCCGGTTCGCGGTCGGGGAGATCGTGACTGCCCTGCCCCGCATCGTCGGCAAGAAGGCCGCCGCGCCGGACGGCTCCCGGGTCCGGTTCCGCGTCACGGGTGAGGCGGGCACCGATCTGCCGCTGGCCACCGATGTCGTCGTGGACGGACGCGCAGCCCTCGCCGACGTCGACGACACCGCGCAGCCCACCGTGGAACTGGTCTTCGACACCCCGACCTTCGTCCGCGCGGCGACCGGCCGGATCGTCGCCGAGCCGGGCAGCGGCGTGGAGATCAGTGGCGACGAGGATTTGGGCCGGACGATCCTCGGGTCGCTGGCCTTCACCATCTGACGCCGTCGTCGCCCGTGTCCGGACCTCACATCGTCGTCATGGGCGTCTCGGGCGCCGGGAAGTCGACGGTCGCCCGTGTGATCGCCGAACGCCTCGGTGCGCCGTTCCTCGACGCCGATGACGTGCATCCGCCCGCCAACCGCCGGAAGCTGAGCGCCGGTGAGCCCCTGACCGACGATGACCGCGCGCCCTGGCTGGCCGCGGTCCGGGACGGCATGCGGGAACGCGACCGGTCGACGGGCAGCGGCCCGGGGCTCGTCGTCGCGTGTTCGGCGCTGCGACGTGCCTATCGCGACACGCTGCGGCAGGTGGAGCGCCCGGTGTTCTTCGTCGAACTCGGCACCGACCCCGAGCTCATCGCGGCCCGACTCGCCGCCCGCCGGGGGCACTTCGCGTCCCGGCGAATCCTCGAGTCCCAGCTGAGCACCGTGGAGCCACTCGAGGCCGACGAGAACGGGCTCGTCTGCCCGATCACGCTGCCGGCGTCCGAGATCGCGGACGAGGTCCTCGCCGCTCTCTGACCCCTGTTCTGGCCCGCTGGCGCGCCCCCTCGCCGGCGGGTCAGTCCGCGTCGCGTCGCGGCCACCCCGGGACGTCGTCGAGAACGGAGCCGTTGCCCAGCTGCGAACCGGTGATGACGCTCCTGCTCCCGTCGCTCTCCAGGATGACGGCGACGGCCTCGCCGAGGTCCCCGATTCCCGAGGAGCGGAGGGTCTGGCGGATGTCGGCGTGCGTGAGCCGGTGCCGCGCCAGCTGGTCGTCGAGGATGACCCCGTCGCGGACGAGCAGAGTCGGCTGTGCGGTCAGGGCCTTACGCCCGCCCGGCAGTCGCCTCAGCTGGGAGACGACGTACTGCAGCAGGACGAGCAGCGCCAGTGCGACCGCGCCCTCGGCCCACGACACGTCGGAGCTGAGGATGATGGTCGCCAGCGTCGAACCCAGCGCGACGGTGACGATGAAGTCGAAGGCGTTGAGTTGCGCGAGGGTGCGCTTGCCGAACGCCCGGATCGCCACCACGAGGAAGATGTACGCCGCGGTGCCCACGAGGAGTATCCGGAGGATGTCGGACCAGTTGTCGAACCACATGCCCGAACCGTACCGACCACGACGGTTCCCTCTACCTCTCCGACATCGGAGTGGCGAAGTGCTGGACGTAGAGATGAGCCTCCGGGAGACCCTGGTACGCGGCCGTCCGCAGGCAGACACCCACGCGGGTGAGGTCCGGGTCGAGGATGTTCTCCCTGTGGCCCGGGCTCTGCATCCAGTTGGCGACCGGATCCGGACCGCCCGTGGACGAATAGAACAGATTCTCGGCAGCTCTGGAGTAGTCGACACCGGCCTCCCGGAAGAACGTGGACGGGCCGCCGCTGCCGTCAGGCGCGGTGTGCCCCCAGTAGTCCCTCGCGATCATGTCGTCCGCTTTCGCACAGGCGCTGTCGCGGAGCCTCTCGCTGGCGTCCAGGGGCGGAAGGCCGTTCTCGCTCCGCTGTACGTTCGTCTCCGCTTCCACCGGGGACGGCTCCGCCGGGGGCTCGACCGCAGCCTGATCCCCGGGGGCCTTCGACGAGAGGCCCCGGTCCACCGCGACATCCACCTGCGCGCAGCCGGCCACCGCCATCGAGACCGCCAGGATCAGCGACGCGGCCGCTGCTCTCGCGGCCATCCGGTTCCTCATCCTGATCACCCGATCCGAGTGGAAAGACCAGTGCGCCCGGGGAGACTTGAACTCCCACGTCCGTAGACACTGGAACCTAAATCCAGCGCGTCTGCCAATTCCGCCACGGGCGCGTCACCCGGGGGTACCGGGCGAGATGAGTTTACCGTGTGGTCAGCGGTACCGTGGAGGCGTGTCCGACACCCTTGGCTCCCACGCGACCGGAAGTGCCACGGCTTCCGGCGACCCGGCGCGGACCAGGGTCAAGCACCGCCCGGCGTGGATCGCGTTCGTCGTCCTGGGGGCGATCTTCTGCATGGGCATGGGGCTGTGGCAGCTCGCCCGCTACCAGGAGGCCACCGGGACCGCGCAGAACCTCGGGTACACGTTCATGTGGCCGTTCCTCGCCGGGTTCCTCGTCTACGCGTACCTGAAGTACGTGCGCATGGAGGCCGACGAGGGTGACCGGATCGCCGCCGCGGACGGCGTCGACGGGGGTCACCGCGCGGGGGACGACGCGGAAGACGACGAAGACGGCGACGACGAGGTCGGCCGGCCCTCAGGGGTCACTGCGACCACCGGGAAGAACCGAACCGGCCGGCGCCGCGGCCCCGTCATGACGGAGATCCCCTCGGACCTGCTGCCGACGCGTCGACCCGCCCGGGACGAGGCGGTCCGGGACGAGGGCCTGGACGCCTACAACTCTTATCTCGCCGAACTCGCCCGGAAAGACCGGGCCGACAGCACCCATCAGGAGAAGCCTGCTTCATGACCGCCGCAGCCACCCAGCAGACCGACAACCGCAAGCCGGATCCCGGCGGCAAGATCGCCGGGGCGCTCAAGCGCTACCGCGTGCTGGCCTGGATCACCGGTGTCTGGCTCCTGGTGCTCACGGTGGAGATGATCTACAAGTACCTGATCCTGGAGAACTCGTCGGACGCCCCGGACTGGTTCACCTACATCGGGCAGGCGCACGGCGTGTTCTACATCCTGTACCTGTTCATGACGCTCGACCTGGCGATCAAGGCCCGTTGGCCCGCGTCGCGCACCCTGCTCACCGCGCTGGCGGGGACGATCCCGTTCCTGTCGTTCTGGTTCGAGAACAAGCGGACCCGCGACGTCCACGCCGAGTACGCGGTCTGATCCGCCCGTGATCTGACGCGATGCCGACCAGCCGTGACCGTGACCTCAGATGACGGTGCTGGTCTGACATGCCTGTGATCGCCGCGGCCAGGCGCCTGCCCGGGACTACGGTGCAGCGCGTCGGCCTGGCGCTCGCCGTCCTGGTCCCGGTCGCGGTGTTGTTCGCCGATCTCCCGGGCCTCGACCCGCCCGCCCAGCGCATGCTGGCGGTGTTCTCCGTGGCGGTCATCCTGTGGGTCACCGAGGCGATCCCCCTGGTCGCCACGGCGGTCCTGGTGATCTTCCTGCAGGTCCTGCTCATCTCCGACGAGGCTCTGGTCGGCTTCGGTGACACCGCGTTCGAGGCACCCACGGCGGAGTCGATCTACGCCACCCTGGCCCACCCCGTCATCATCCTGTTCCTGGGCGGCTTCCTCCTGGCTGACGGCGCCGCCAAATACCGACTGGACCGCAACCTCACCGCGGTGATGCTGCGGCCGTTCCGCGGCAACCTCCGGCTCACCGTGTTCGGACTGATGTTCATCACCGCCGTGCTCTCGGCGTTCATGTCCAACACCGCCACCACCGCCACCATGCTCGCGGTCCTCATCCCCGTCCTGGCGGTGTCCCCGTCCCCCGCCGCCCGTGCGGGGCTGGCGTTGAGCATCCCCGTCGCCGCCACGGTGGGTGGCCTGCTCACCCCGGTCAGTTCGCCGCCCAACGCGATCGCGGTGGGCACCCTCGCGGACCAGGGCATCCGCATCACCTTCGTCGACTGGCTGCTGGCGACCGGACCGTTGGTCATGGTCCTGCTGGTCGTGGCATGGGCCGTGTTGTCGGTCCGCTACCTCGACCGTGGCGTGGCCGTGGACATCGACGTGCGAGTGGACCTCGACACGCGTCCCCGGGCGGTCCTGTTCTACGTGGTCGCCGGACTCACCGTGGTGCTGTGGCTCACCGAGGCCGCGCACGGTATCCCGGCGGCGACGGTGGCGTTCCTGCCCGTCACCGTGCTGCTGGCCACCTCTGTGATGACCGGCGAGGACCTGCGGCGCCTGCAGTGGCCGGTGCTGTGGTTGGTCGCCGGCGGGATCGCGTTGGGCAGCGGGGTCGCCGCCACGGGGCTCGACGAGTGGATGATCGGGCTGGTCGACTGGGCGACCCTGCCGGGGCTGGCAGTCACACTGGGATTGCTCACCCTGGCCCTGCTCCTGGGCACGCTCATCTCGAACTCCGCCACGGCCAATCTGCTCATCCCGCTGGTGCCGGGCCTGGCGGTGACCGTCGGCTCGGATTCGGTGATCCTGGCCGTGGCCCTGGCCGTCGTCTGCGGCCTCGGTATGGCTCTGCCGGTGTCCACCCCGCCCAACGCGATCGCCTACGCCACCGGCGAGATCCGTACCAAGGACATGGCCGCGATCGGCATCGTCGTCGGCGTGGTCGGGTTGGTGCTGGTGGCGTTCGTCATGCCCGCCTGGTGGTCCCTGACAGGCCTGACATGACCGCCCGCGACACGACCCCGCCGCGCCCGATCACCCGTGACGAGGGCCGGCCCCTCCGGCCGATTCTGGTGGTGGGCCACGGCCCGGTCGCCGCCGCCGTCGCCCGCGAGATCGACAGCGCGGCCAGCGCGGCCAGCGCGGGTACGGCCAGCCCGGCCGGCGCGGATGCGGCCGAGGTGATCGTCCACCGCGCCGACGATCCCGCGGCCGCGTCCCGGCTCGTCGCCGCGCTCGGCGGCACCGCCGCCGGTCCGGAGGTGGTGGTCGCGGTAGGCGACGAGCACCATCCCGACGCGATCCTCAGCGCGGTCGTCTCCGCCTCCGGGCCGGAGGATCCGCCGCCGCGACTGCTCGTGGTCACCTCCGGCGCCACGGTCACCGGGATCGAGCGGGCGGTCGACGCGGGCCTGCTCGACGGCGTCGTGGCGGTGCCGTGGGCGCCCGGCGAACTGGGCCCGCGGATCCTCACCTGGTGGGCCAGGCTGGACGTCGGGCGCCGCCGGGACGCCGAGGGCGGGCCCGAGCACGCCGCCCTGCGCCACCGCGCCCCCACCGGGATACCCGGAGTGCACCCGCGGGCCGCCGAACTGCTGCCGTCGCTGCGGGGCTCGCGGCGGACCGCCGTCGCCGAACTCGTGGACGCGCTCGAGGAGTCCCTCGGCCCCCGCCCGCGGATCGAGCTTCCGCCCGGCGTCGTCCTGTCCCGCCGCGACGCCCGGCTCGGTGGGCTCTACATCCTGCTGCGCGGCGAGGTCGAGGTCCTCATCCCGGGCCGCCCCTTCCCCGAGGGCCAGAACCCCTACCGTGGCGGCCCGTTGATCGGGCTGCCGGGCCTCGTCGGCGACCGCACCGCCCTGCACACCACCCGGACCCTCACCGACTGCGCGCTCGTGCACCTGTCCGAGGAACAACTCGTCACCGCCCTGACCCGCAGCCCCCGCGTCGGGACCGCACTGGGCGTGGCCGCCGTCCACGGACTCGACGACCGGCTCCGCCACGCCGAGTCACAGCGCCTCACCGAGACCGAACTCGCGGTGCGCCTGCACGAGGAGCGCGAGCGGCTCGCCGACGCCCTCGACGCCCTGTCCGAGGCCCGCGTCGAGCTCATGAGCCAGGCCTCCGCCGCCGCGATCGGACAGATGGCGGCCGGGCTGTTCCACGAGCTCAACAACCCGCTGGCCGCCCTCGAGGGCGCCCGCGACCACCTGCTGGCCGACCTCGAGACCCTCGTCGCCCGCGGCGGGGACGCCGAGCTGGTGACCAGGGCGCTCCGCCGCGCGCGGACCGCGAAGGCGCGCCCCACGGCCGAACTGCGCAGCGCGCGCCGGCGGGTCCGTGCCGTGCTGCCGGACGCCGAGACCACCCGCAGGGTGGTGGCCGCCGGATTGGACGACGACGAGACGCTCCGGGCCCTCTCGTCGTCGTCACCCGGTACGCGCGAGGCCGTCGTCACGGCGGCGGCGATCGGCTCGGCGGCCCGCAACCTCGACCTCGCGGTGGATCACATCGCCGACCTCGTGTCCTCGCTGCGCTCGTCCATGCGCCCGCTCGACGCCGCCTACGTCCCCACCGACGTCGCCACGACCATCGACGACGCGCTGCGCATCACCGCCCACCGTCTGCCCGGGGTCCAGGTGGTCCGCGACATCGCCGAGGGCCTGCCGGACGTCACCGCCCACCCAGGCCAGCTGACCCAGGTGTGGATCAACCTGCTCACCAACGCCGCCGACGTCCTCACCGGCCCGCAGGCCCCGCCCGACCCCCGGGTCCGGATCGGTGCCGGGGCCTCGAACGGCGGCGAGGTGATCGTCACCGTCACGGACAACGGCCCCGGCGTGCCGGACGAGATCAGCGACAAGATCTTCGAGCCCCACTTCACGACCAAATCCGGACGCATACGCTTCGGGCTGGGCCTGGGGCTGGGGATCAGCCACCGGATCGTGCTCGACCACGACGGCGTGATCGACCTCGACTCCCGGCCGGGGCACACCGCATTCCGGGTGACCCTGCCCGCCGCCGACCACAGCGAGGAGCCCCTGACGTGACGCACGCCCGATCCGCCCGAGCCGTCCCCGACCCGCGACTCACGATCCTGGTCCTCGAGGACGAACTCGAGGTCCGCGAGGCACTCGAGGCCGATCTCGCGCCGTTCGCCGACATCGCCCGCGTAGAACCCGCCGAGGACGTGCCCGACGCCCACGCCGTGCTGGACGAGGTCGCGGCTGACGGCGACGTGCTCGCGTTGGTCCTGGCCGACCACCGGCTGCCCGGACGCTCCGGGACCGACTTCCTCGTGGAGCTCATGGCCTCGGGCCGGCACCCACACGTGCGGACCGTGCTGGTGACCGGCCAGGCCGACCACGCCGACACCATCCGCGCGGTCAACGAAGGCGGGCTGGACTATTACGTCGCCAAGCCGTGGAACCCCGACGACCTACGAGCACTCGTACGTCGGCAGCTCACCGAGTACGTCCTGTGGTCGGGCGCCGACCCGGTCCCCCACCTGCGCGTGCTCGAGACCGAGCGGGCACTGGAGGCCGTGCGCGGACGCAGCGAGCTCTAGTCGGCACCGGCATCCGACCGGCGCGCGTCGGCCAGCGTGCGCCGGTCGGATGCCGCCGTCAGGCCCGCTCGGCGAGTACCCGCAGCGCCGGCACCAGGGCGCGCAGGGCCCGGCCACGGTGCGAGGCCGCGTCCTTCTCCTCCGGGCTGAGCTCGGCGGCGGCGCGGTCGGACCCCTCGGGCATGAACAGCGGATCGTACCCGAACCCGCCTTCACCACGCGACTGCCGCAACACGCGGCCCGGCCAGCGGCCCTCCTGCACGATCTCGCCCACCCCGTCCTGAGCAGCAGGCGAGCCCGCAGCGTGCGGGACGCCCTGACCGACCAGCGCGCACGCCGAGACGAACGCCGCTCCCCGGCGCTCCTCCGGCACATCCGCCAGCTGCGCGAGCAGGAGCGCGTTGTTCGCGGCGTCGTCGCCGTGCCGCCCGGCCCAGCGCGCCGACAGGACCCCGGGCATGCCGTTGAGGGCGTCCACCGCCAGTCCCGAGTCGTCCGCCAGGCACGGCAGGCCGGTCGCCTGCGCACCGGATCGGGCCTTGATCAGCGCGTTGTCCGCGAAGGTGGCGCCGTCCTCGGGCTCCTCCGGGTACTCCGGCACCTCGTCCAGTCCCACCGGCTCGATGCCGACGATCCCCGCCGACTCCAGCACCCGGCGCAGCTCGGCCAGCTTCTTGGCATTGCGGCTCGCGACCACCAGGCGAACGGTCACGACTACCGCCCTCGGTTCCGTGCAGCCGGCGGCGACGGCAACTCGCCCGGGTAGGGCGCCGCGAGGGCCTCGCGCTGCATCTCGAACAGTCGCTCGCAGCCGGCCTGCGCCGAGTCGAGCATCGCGTCCAGCAGGTCGCGGCCGAACGCCGCGCCCTCGGCGGTCCCCTGGACCTCGATGAGCTTGCCGCCGTCGGTGCACACCACGTTCATGTCCACCTCGGCCCGCGAATCCTCCTCATAGGGCAGGTCGCACAGGACGCGGCCGTCGACGACGCCGACGCTCACCGCGGCGACCGCCCCGGTGAGCGGGTTGCCGGTGACCGCGCCCTTGGCCTGCAGCCACGTGATCGCGTCCGCCAGGGCCACGTACGCGCCGGTGATCGCCGCGGTCCGTGTCCCGCCGTCGGCCTGCAGGACATCGCAATCCAGGGCGATCGTGTTCTCCCCCAGCGCGGACAGGTCGATGCAGGCCCGCAGGGAGCGGCCCACCAGGCGGCTGATCTCGTGGGTGCGTCCGCCCACCTTGCCGCGGACCGACTCCCGGCCCGAGCGCTCGTGGGTCGCGGCCGGCAGCATCGCGTACTCCGCCGTCAGCCATCCCAGGCCCGAACCCTTGCGCCACCGCGGCACGCCCTCGGTGACGCTGGCCGTACACATGACGCGGGTCTGCCCGAAGGTGACGAGGACCGACCCCGCCGGGTGCGAGGTGAACCCCCGCGTGATGGTCACGTCCCGCAGGTCGGCGTCGCCGCGTCCGTCTGCTCTGCTGCTGTTCGATGAGGTCACGACCGCCGATCCTAGCCGCGCCGCCCCCCCCGTCGACCGACTGCTAGACGGTGATCCGCAGATCCGGCTCCGCCAGCAGGATCTCCCCGCCGAACTCGACGGCCGCCTCCGCGCGGACCGCCTCGCGGTCCACCCACGGCGGGATGTGGGTCAGCACGAGACGACCCACGTCGGCGCGGTGAGCGGTCAGGCCCGCCTCCGCCCCCGACATGTGGATGCCCGGCGGGCGCCCCTCCTCGTGCGTCCAGGACGCCTCACAGAGCAGGACGTCCGCGCCGACCGCCAGCTCGACCAGGGCGTCGCAATAGGCGGTGTCCCCGCTGTACGCCAGGACCCGGCCGCTACGGGAGGTCAGGCGCATTCCGTACGACTCCGGAGGATGCTCCACCCGGTCGGCCCGCACGCTCAGGGCCACCTCGTCGTCGTCGCCCCTCATCTCCACCTCGGGCGCGACGTCCCACGTGGCCACGTCGAACGTGTCCGACAGGTCGTCGACCGTCCCCGGCTCCTCCGCCGACGCCACCCCGATCCGGTAGGCCGTCCCGGACGGCCCGACCAGCGGCACGCGGCCCGCGCCCTTCGCACCGGGGCCGAAGCGCCGCAGGACCAACAGACTCGGGACATCCAGGCAGTGGTCGGCGTGGAGGTGGGACAGCAGGACGGTCGCGTCCTCGGGGGCCACGTGTCGTTGCAGTGCGCCGAGGACACCGGGCCCCATGTCGATCACCACGGGGGCGAGACCGTCGACCTCGACCAGATACCCGGACGCCGGCGAGGTGGGTCCACCGATACTTCCCGAGCACCCGAGGACAGTCAGAAACATGGGCGCCATCGTGCCACGCCGCACCGCGTGTCGTGGTGTTCGCGGTTGTGCCCGCGATGCGTGTCACCGTCCATCAGTCCGACTCCGCCCGCCCGACGGTCACCAGACCGGGGCCGAGGAACCGTGACGCCACCCGGCGGAAGGCGTCGGGATCACCGGTGACGAGGTACTCGTGGGTCGCCGGCTCGGCCGCATCGTGTGGCCTCAACAGGTCCTGCGCGGTGAGTACCCGCAGCACGTCCTTGGCGGTCTCCTCCGCGCTCGAGACCAGCGTGACGTGGTCCCCCGCCGCCAACTGCACCACACCGGACAGCAACGGGTAATGGGTGCACCCCAGCACCAGGGTGTCGACGTCGGCGTCGCGGATCGGGGCGAGATACCCCTCCGCCAACCCGAGCACCTGACGGCCACTGGTGATGCCGCGCTCGACGAACTCGACGAACTTCGGACACGCCACCGACGTCAGCTCGATCCCGACGGCCGCGGCCACCGCGTCGTCGTACGCCCGCGACGCCACTGTCGCGCGGGTGGCGATGACCCCGATCCGGCCCGAGCGGGTGGTGGCCACCGCGCGCCGGGCCGCCGGCTGGATGACCTCCACGACCGGTACCGGGTAGCGCTCGCGGGCGTCGCGGAGCATCGCCGCCGACGCCGTGTTGCACGCGATCACCAACACCTTGACCCCGCGGTCGACGAGTTGGTCCGCCACCGCGAGGGCGTGCGCCCGGACCTCGGCCAGCGGCAACGGACCGTACGGCCCGTTGGCGGTGTCACCGACGTAGACCACCGACTCGTCGGGTAGCTGGTCCACGATCGCCCGGGCCACCGTCAGACCGCCGGCGCCGGAGTCGAACACCCCGATGGGAGCCTGCGGGTCGGGGTGCGTCACCTCCGCGGTCCGGCGGACCACCGCGGCTGCGTGGCGAGCTGCCGCTGCTGCGGTTTCCGGTCGCGCTTGAGGCCGTACGCCGACGCCACGCCGCCGATCGCGCCCCCGAGATGACCCTGCCAGGACACCCCGTCCAGCATCGGCGACAGGCCCGCCAGCGCCTCGAGCCCGTAGTAGAAGCCGATGACCAGTCCGATCACCAGGTGCAGGATGCGCCGGGAGAAGAAGCCCCGGACGATGACGTAGAAGATGTAGCCGAACACGATCCCGGAGGCCCCGATGTGGACGGTCCCGGTGCCGCCGAGCAACCAGGACACCACTCCCGAGATCAGCCACGACACGAGGGTGACGCCGACCAGCGGTCGGATCCCGGACAGGGCGATGATCGACCCCAGCACGAGCAGTGCGATCGAGTTACCGATCAGGTGCGCCCAGTCCCCGTGCAGCAACGGCTGGAACACGATGCCGAGGAGCCCGTCCGTCGCCAGCGGCTGGACCCCGTAGCCGTCGAGCACCTGGGGCTCCCCGGTGACCCGCAGCAACACCTGGTCCGCCGCCTCGACCACCCACATCAGGGCGACGAACGACCACAGCAGGACCAGGGCCGGCCAGCGCCGCGGTCCCGGGTCCGCCGGGCGGGTCGGTCCGGCGCCGGTACCCGGCCACGGCGAACGGGGGTCTCGGTTCACGATGTTCTCCTCATAGCCCGTCGTCTCACAGCCCGTCGTCTCACTGCCCGTCCAGGGCCGTGCACAGGGAGTCCTGCATGAAGGTCAGCCAGTGGTACACGTCCAACTGGGCGGACCGGGGGTCATCGTCGGGCACGTACTCGGGGATATCGGTGGCGGCGACCCCGTCGGACGAGCCCGCCTCCAGCAGGACCGCGCCCAGCCCCAGTCGCACATCATTGAGACACCGCATCCACGAGTTCGCCTGCTCGAGGGTCAGCGACACCGTCCCGCCCCGCGACGGCAACGAACGCAACACCACGCCCGCGCAGCCGAGTTTCGCGTCGATGATCGCCGGCTCGTGGATCATCCGCATGCCCGAGTTGTGGGCCCGCGCGACGGCCGCACCGTCCGTGTCGGACCCGTCCGCACGGTCGGCCGCCTCAGGGCGGTGGAAGTCCGGCAACAACCGCGCCAGGGGCGCCTCGGCGGGCACCTGCGAGTGGCCACTGCGCATCCCCGTGATCTCGGCCAGCTCATCGCGCGGGGCGGAGTCCCGGCGCTGTTCGAGCATGTCCACCACGTTGGAGACCAGGGCGTGCAGGATCTGCACCTCATGGTTCTCCATGACCGACTTGATGCGCGCCCCACCGAGGGACGCCTTGCGCTGCCACGCCTTCACCGCCTCACGCATCCCGCTGCATCGTGGCCCACAGTCCGGCCTCCTGCAGCTTGCGGACGTCGTTCTCGACCTTGTCGCGGCTGCCGGACGACACCACCGCCCGACCGTCGTTGTGGACCTTGAGCATCAGGCCATGCGCCTTCTCCCTGCTGTAGCCGAACACCCGCTGGAACACGTACGTCACGTAACTCATCAGGTTCACCGGGTCGTCCCAGACCACGGTGAGCCAGGGGCTGTCCACCCCACCGTCGAGGTCCGCGTCCGTGGACTCCACGGGCGCGGCCGACGGCATCGCCATCACCGGGGCGGTGCTCCGGACGGCCGCAAGCGGTGTCGTCACAGGGTGCATGGAACCCAGGATACGGGTTCCCGCCGGGTAGGCCACGCCGTAGAGTCGCCCCCGTGACCCCGCCGACTCCCTCCCATGTCACGCCCCCCACCGGGCGACCGTCCACCGCCCTGCTCACGGACAAGTACGAGCTCACTATGATCCGGGCGGCCCTGGCGGACGGCACCGCCGACCGGCCGTGTGTGTTCGAGGTCTTCGCCCGACGCCTGCCCTCCGGCCGTCGGTACGGGGTGGTCGGAGGCACCGGTCGGCTCCTCGAACGCGTGGCGGACTTCCGGTTCGACGACGAGGAGATCGAGGCGCTGTCGGATTCGCTCGACGAGCGGACCACCGACTGGCTCCGCGACTTCCGCTTCACGGGTGACGTCGACGGCTACGCGGAGGGCGAACTGTTCTTCCCCGGCTCGCCCGTGCTGAGCATCCGGGGCGGGTTCGCGGAGTGCGTCGTACTCGAGACCCTGGTCCTGTCCGTGCTCAACCACGACAGCGCGATCGCCTCCGCCGCCGCGCGGATGACCTCCGCGGCGTACGGCCGCCCCATCATCGAGATGGGGTCCCGCCGCACACACGAGGAAGCAGCGGTCGCCGCGGCCCGGGCCGCCTACCTCACCGGGTTCGACTCCACCTCCAACGTGGAGGCGACGCGCCGGCACGGCGTGCCCTCCGCCGGGACGTCCGCCCACTCGTTCACCCTGCTGCACACCGGCCCGCAGGGTCCGGACGAGGCGGCCGCCTTCCGCTCGCAGGTGAAGACCCTCGGTGTGGACACCACCCTCCTGGTGGACACCTACGACATCGCGACGGGCGTGGCGACGGCGATCGAGGTCGCCGGGCACGGACTCGGCGGCGTCCGTATCGACTCCGGCGACCTGGGGGTGCTCGCCCGGCAGGTCCGCAGCCAGCTGGATGCCCTCGGCGCCCGCAACACCCGGATCGTGGTCTCCGGGGACCTCGACGAGTACGCGATCGCCGCTCTGCGCGCTGAGCCGGTCGACGTGTACGGCGTCGGCACCCGGCTCGTGACCGGCTCGGGCGCCCCGACCGCCGGCATGGTCTACAAACTCGTCGAGGTCGACGGGATCCCCGTGGCCAAACGCTCCGCACAGAAGGAGTCCCTGCCCGGAGCCAAGCGCGCGGTCCGCCACCACCGCCGCTCGGGCACCGCCGTCGAGGAGTTGCTGCTGCCGTGGTCCGGGGACGCCCCCGAGGAGCCCGGTCTCGAGACGCGCGATCTCATGGTCCCGCTGATCCGGGGCGGCGAGACCGTCCCCGGGCTCCCGACCCTCGAGCAGTCACGCGCCCACCACGCCGCCGTGATGGTGTCCCTGCCGTGGGAGGGGCTCGCGCTGAGTCAGGGCGACCCCGCCATCCCCGTGAGGGTCATCCCCCCGGCCACCCGCTGAGCGGAGCTGTCGGTCGTCCGCCGACGCATCCGGGTGGGCCTCGAGCCGACCGGGTCTGCCCCCGAGCCGGCCAGGTCTGCCCCCGAGCCGCCCGGCGGCCCGGGCCACTGTCCGGTGCGGCCGCTAGGGTATCCGCGTGACCGACTCGCTCCCCCCCGTCTCCGACCTGCTCGCCACCGCGGTCGCGGGCCTGGGCGGCAGCGAACGCACGGGCCAGGTGACGATGGCCGAGGCCGTGGGCAACGCCCTGGCGACGGGGGAGCACCTCGCAGTCCAGGCCGGGACGGGCACCGGTAAGTCCCTGGCCTACCTGGTGCCGGCGCTGCGCCACGCCGTGGCCACCGGGAACACCGTGGTGGTCTCCACCGCGACCATCGCGCTGCAGAACCAGCTGGTCGACCGCGACCTGCCGCGGCTGTCCAAGGCGCTCCGCCCGGAACTCGGCGTGAGTCCCTCCCACGCGATCCTCAAGGGCCGGGGCAACTACCTGTGCCTGCACCGGGTGAGCTCGGGGCCGGTCGACGAGGCCGACCCGGAGGAGGTGGAGACCGAGGAACTGTTCGACCTGCCCCTCGGCGGCGAGTCCACGGCCGCGCGCACCCCACGTGAGGCCACCCCCCGGGACACCGGCCCGAGCTCGTGGCTGGGCCGCGAGATCGCCCGCCTGCACGACTGGGCGCAGGACACCGACACCGGCGACCGCGACGACCTGCCCCGCGGTGTCTCCGACGCGGCGTGGCGGCAGGTGTCGGTGACCAGTCGCGAGTGTCTGGGGCAGGTCTGCCCCGAGTTCTCCGAGTGCTTCGCCGAACTGGCACGCCAGGAGGCCGGCCGCGCCGACGTGGTGGTGACCAACCACGCGCTGCTCGCGATCGACGCCATGACCGATGTCTCCGTGCTGCCCGAACACGACGCGGTGGTGATCGACGAGGCCCACGAGCTGTCCGACCGGGTGACCGGCGTGACCACCGCCGAACTCACCGGCGCGGCCGTGATCCAGGCCGCGCGCCGGGCGGCGAAGCTCGTCGACCAGCAGACCGCGGACCGCATGGTCGCCGCCGGGGAGGGTCTCGCCACGCTGCTGGAGATCTGTCCCGAGGCGCGATGGGACCTCATGCCCGAGGGCGCGGACCTCGCGCTGGCCGCTGTCCGCCACACCGCCGAGAACTGTCGCAGCGCGGTCCCGGGTCCCAAGCCCGGAGAGGCCGCCGGTGACCCACAGGGTGCCTCCGACCGTCAGAAGACCCTCGCCGCGCTGGACGAGATCGCCGACGCCGCAGACCGCATCCTCTCCTCGTTCGAGCGGCCGGTCACCGAGCGCCTAGAGATCGTATGGATGAGCGTGGAGGAACGACGAGGACGGATCCTGCGCGTCGCTCCCCTGTCCGTCGCCGGGCTCCTGCGTGCCCGCCTGTTCGCCGAGTCCACGGTGATCCTCACCTCCGCGACCCTCACCACGGGCGGGAAGTTCGACGGGCTCGCCGCCACCTGGGGACTGCCGCCCGCCTCGTCGGCACGCCCGGACACCGCGAGCGCGGTGTCGCTCGAACCGCCCTCCGACGACGACGCGAGCGCCCTGCGGTGGACGGGCCTCGACGCGGGATCCCCGTTCGACTACCGGCGCAACGGCATCCTCTACGTGGCAGCTCACCTCCCCGCGCCCGGCCGGGAGGGCCCGTCGCCCGCGGCCGAGGAGGAACTGGTCGATCTCATCACCGCCGCCGGGGGCCGCACGCTCGGACTGTTCTCGTCGATGCGCGCGGCGAAGGCCGCCGCCGAACTGCTCCGCGAACGACTCGACACCCCCGTCCTCTGCCAGGGCGAGGACTCCACGGCCAACCTCGTCGCGACGTTCGCCGACGACGAGGAGACGACCCTCGTGGGCACCCTGTCGCTGTGGCAGGGCGTCGACGTCCCGGGACGGACCCTGTCGCTGGTCGTGATCGACCGCATCCCGTTCCCCCGTCCCGATGATCCGCTGCTCTCGGCGCGTCAGCGTGCGGTGGCGGCCCGCGGGGGGAACGGGTTCCTCGCCGTCGCCGGTAACCACGCCGCCCTCCTGCTCGCACAGGGCGTGGGCCGGCTGCTCCGCCGCACCGAGGACCGCGGCGTGGTGGCGGTGCTCGACTCCCGTCTGGTCACCGCGCGGTACGGCGGATACCTACGCGCTTCGCTGCCGCCGTTCTGGCAGACCACCGACAAGGACGTCGTGACCGGCGCCCTGGAGCGCTTGCGCGACGCCTGAACGCTCCCCGGGGCGCCGCTCAGGCGTCGACGGCGATGACCGTGAGCGACCCCGGCGCCACCTCGGTGTAGCCGGCGTCCACCACCGCGGCGACTCCCGGTGTCCCGGCGGCCACCGCCTCGGCCAGGTCCTGCCACCGGGAGGGATCGGCTTCGCGGACGGCGACCGGGAGCCCGTCGGCCAACCAGCGATCGAGACGATCGCGTTCCATCGCGGCGATGAGCAGCATGACCCCGTGGCCGACCTGCGCCGCCGCCTTTCCCGTCGACATCTCGAGCGCACCGTCGATCCACACCACCGGCGTCCCCTCGGGCGGCGCGCCGGGCTCGTCACGCTCAAGGTCGGTGCCGCCGATCTGCAGCCTGGCCAGCCGCGGGTCCACCTCGTCCACCGGGCCGGGGACGAACGCCCTCGCGGCGGCGCCGTCGATCTCCCGGGTCACCCCGGGGACCTCGAGCGAGGCCCGCCACTGGGCGCCGCGGGCACGTCGGGCGATCTTGCGCATCCGGGCGTCCAACCACGCGGCGTAGGCCTCGTGCCACGGCCCTCCCGGCGCGACCCGTTCGTCGAGGCACAGCGCCGCGACCGCGCCGGCCACCGACTCGAGCAGCGGGGTCCGGGCCGGAGGGTCCGCCTTGGGCAGGTGCAGCACGATCGGCATCGACCGAACGGTCGCACGATCCTCGGGGTCCTCCGCGCCGGCCGAGCCCGCCCGGAGCCGGGCGTGGCACCAGTCGAGTGCGGCGCCGGTCGCCGGGCCGCCGATCACGGGCCCACCGGTCTCGGGACCGCCCTCCCCCGCCCCGGGCGTGCCGGTCACGTCAGGGGGACGCGGCGGTACGTGCCGGCGGCGGTGTCCGCGGCCTCGATCTCGTCGCGGGTGATCCCCAGCACGAACAGAACGGTGTCGAGGAACGGCTTGGACAATGACGCGTCCGCCACCTCGCGGAGGGCGGGCTTGGCGCAGAACGCGATTCCCAGCCCGGCGGTGGTGAGCATGTCGATGTCGTTGGCACCGTCACCGACCGCGACGGTCTGGCTCAGCGAGATACCGACCTCGTCGGCGAACTCGCGGAGGTAGGCGGCCTTCGCCTCGCGGTCCACCACCTCGCCGACCACCCGGCCGGTGAGCGTGCCGTCCACGATCTCGAGGGTGTTGGCGCGGGCGAAGTCGAGTCCCAGCTCCTCGGCGAGGCCGGAGATCACCTGGATGAAGCCGCCGGAGACCACCCCGCAGCGGATCCCCAGCCGCTTGAGCGTGCGGATGGTGGTGCGGGCCCCGGGCGTGAGCACGATGCTCGAGGCGACCTCGTCCAGCACGGTGGCGGGCAGACCTGCCAGCGTCGCGACACGCTCGTGCAGGGACTGGGCGAAGTCGAGCTCTCCGCGCATGGCACGCTCCGTGACGGCCCGGACCTCGTCCTCCTTGCCCGCGTGCGCGGCGAGCATCTCGATCACCTCGCCCTGGACGAGGGTGGAGTCCACATCGAACACCACCAGTCGCTTGGACCGACGGCCGAGCCCGGCCCGGTCCACCGAGATGTCGACGCCGTGGGCGTCCGAGAGGGGGGCGAGGGTCTCGCGCAGGCGGGCATCGTCGGCCGAGTCCCGGCCGGCGGTGGACACGTGCAACTCGATACCGGTGACCGGGTAGTCGGCGATCCCGCGGATCGTGTCGATGTTCGCGCCGATGGAGGCCAGCGAGCCGGCGACGGCCGAGAACGCGGAGGCCGGGACGGGGCTGCCGAGAATCACGACCGCGTGCGTCGAGGGCGGGGCCGCGGGGGCGATGTCGTCGAACTGGACCTCGAGTTGCATCCCGAGGTCGTGGACCTGCTCGGTGAGCTCCCGCACGACGGTGACCACATCGGCGCCGTCGTCCACCCGGACCATGAGCCCCAGGGACAGATGGCCGTTGACGACGACCTGCTCCACGTCGACCAGATCGGCGTGGTGGGACGCGAGGACGGACATCACCCGCGCGGTTACGCCCGGGCGGTCGGGCCCGGTGACGGTGAGGAGAGCCGGGGTGCCGGTGGTGCTCACATGTACTCCTGACAGGTGATCGGGGAGGGCGGTGCTGATGTTGCGGGGCCTGACAAGCGGAAACCCCGCCGGTGGACGAGCCGCCGACGGGGTTCCCGGGACCTACGCCCGTGGGTGAGTACGGGCGGGCGATCAGCCCTTCTGCGGGGATGGTCCCCGGTCGGCCACATCCTTGGCCGAGTCCGGGTCCTGTGCCTTGCGACGGCCCCCGACGTGGGCCTCCGCCCGCATCCGCTCGCTCATGTGCG
>NZ_JALJRF010000011.1:0-161331 GCF_024519835.1 Dietzia sp. Die43
CCCGCCCCGGCCGCCCAGGCCGCCCCGCCCGCCCCGCCCGCGCCGGCTGCCCCGGCTGCGGGAGGCCCGCGATGATCCGCCGCGTCGCCACGGCCGCCGCCCCGTGGGTGGCGGGAATGCTCGTGCTGCTGCTCGCCGCGGGCCTGGTGGACCTGCGGGTGCCGTGGCGCCCGTACGAGACCTACACCGCCGAGTTCGTCTCGGCCCGCGGACTCTACGTCGGCGACGACGTCCGGGTGATGGGCGTGCCCGTCGGCCGGGTGACGGCCATCGAACCGCGGGGCGACCGCGTGGCGGTGGACTTCCTCGTCAGCCGCGACCAGCCCCTGCCCGCCGAGGTGGACGCCGTCGTCATGGCCCCCACCCTGGTCGCGGCACGGTTCCTCCAGCTCAGCCCGCCCTACACCGGCGGACCTGTGACCGAGCCCGGCGCCACCATCGGCCTCGAGCACACCGCTGTCCCGGTGGAGTGGAACGAACTCGTCACCCAGCTGCACCGCCTGTCGGGCACTCTCGGCCCGTCCCCGGGCGACGAGACGGGCCCGGCCGGACGCGCGGTCACCGCCGCGGACGAGGTGCTCGACGATCGCGGTGACGACGTCCGCGACACTGTCCGTCAGCTCAGCGCGGCGCTGCAGACCGTCTCCGACGGCCGCGACGACCTCTTCGCCACCGTCCGCAACCTCGAGGCCTTCACCGCCGCGATGGAGGGTTCCGGCGAGCAGATCACCACCTTCAACGAGGTGATGGCGGCGGTGACCGTCTCGGTGTCCCGCGGCCGGGGGGAGATCGGCCCGGCGCTCACCGAGCTCGACCTGGCAGTCGACGAGGTCCGCGACTTCGTCCGCGACAACCGGCAGGTGGGCATCGAGACCGCCCGGACGACCACCGACCTGCTGACGGTGCTGGCCGAGCAGCGCGACGACATCGCCCAGATCCTGCACGTCGCACCCACCGCGCTGTCGAACCTGCAGGGGATCTACCAGCCGTCGCAGAACGCGGTGATCTCGTCTCTCGCGCTGACCAACTTCGCGAACCCGATGCAGTTCATCTGCTCCGCCCTGGCCGCTGCAGAGGAGACCGACGTGCACACCGCCTCCGAGGAGTGCGTGCGACTGCTCGGCCCCACGCTCACCGCGCTGGCGGTGGACTACCCGCCCGTGGCGATCAATCCCAGCCGCGGCGTCGGGGCGCTGCCGCACCAGCTCGACTACACCCACGACCACCTGCGGCCGGCTCCCGCCCTCGCGACCCCCGCCGACGCGTCCCCGACCCCCGCCGGCCCGGCGGACGGTCGCGTCGGCGTGACGGACCTGCTCACCGAGGGCGTCCGGTGACCGGGCGGCGCGCCGTGGGCGCGGTGCTGCTGGTGGTGTCGACGACGACGATGAGCGGCTGCGACTGGAAGGGGCTCAACAGTCTCCCGCTGCCCGGGACGGCCGGGGGCGGGCCGGACGGCTACTCGGTGACGGTGCAGCTCGCCGACGTCACCACCCTGGACCGCAATGCCCGTGTCCGGGTCGGCGACGTGACGGTGGGCCGCATCGCCGACATCGGCCTCGGCCCGGGGTTCGCCGAGGTGACGGTCGACCTCGACGGGGAGGTCCGCCTGCCGCGCAACGCGACGGCCCGGGTGGGGCAGAGCAGTCTCCTCGGTGCGTCCCACCTCGAGCTGTCGGCACCTCCGGGCGAACCCGCCGAGGGCACGCTGTCCGACGGCGACCTCGTCCCGGTGGAACGCAGCGGCGGGTACCCCACCACCGAGCAGACGCTGGCCACGCTCGCGGCGGCACTCGGCGGCAGCGGCCTGGCCCAGGCGGCGGAGGTCTTCGGGGAACTCGACGTCGCGATGACCGGCCGCACCGACGAGGTCCGGGCGGTGGTGGGACGCCTCAGCGAGCTGCTCACCGGGCTCGAGGCGCAGAAGGAGGACATCGTGGTGGCGTTGGAGGCACTGGAGAGGCTCTCGGCCGAACTCGCGGTCCGGAGCGACGAGCTGGAGGGCGGGGTCGCCGACCTCGGGCCCGCACTTCAGGTTCTCGCGCAGCGGCGGCAGCGGCTCGTCGAGGCCACCCGCGCGGTGGACACCGTCACCGCGACCGCGGGCCGTGTCGTCGAGGCCTCCGGCGGTGACCTCCGTGCCGGTCTGGAGTCCCTCGACCCCGTCCTGCAGGGACTGGCGGATTCGGGGGACTCGCTCACCGAGTCCCTGCGCTACCTGGCCACCTTCCCGTTCCCGCTGGACACCTACCGCAACGCGGTGCGCGGGGACTACGCCAACGGCACGGTCATCCTCGACCTTCGGCTGCCGGTCCTGGACACCGCGCTGCTCATCGGCACACCGTTCGAGGGGTCGCTGGCCTCGCTCGACACCATCCTGGGCGTACCCGCCCCACCCGTGGAGCCGGCCCGCGACGGGCTCGGCGACGTGCTCGCCCCGCCACCGCCACCGCCACCGCCACCGCCACCCCCGCCACCGTCGCCCGAGGCCGCGCCCGCCCCCGCAGTGGAGGCCGGCGCATGAGGCGCGGCTGGCGGGGGATGAGCGGCGCCGACCGCACGATGGCGCTCAAGCTGCTGGCATTCGTGTTGGTCGGCACCGTGGCGTTCGTGCTGGTGGTGTTCTCGTTCGCCCGCATCCCGCAGCATCTCGGCTGGGGCCGCGTGGAGGTCACGCTGGAGATGCGCGACGCGTCCGGGCTGTACCCACGGGCCAACGTCCTCTACCGCGGGGTCGAGGTGGGGCGGGTGCGTCACCTCGAGATGACCCCGGACGGTGCGCGGGCGACACTGCTTCTCGACGGTGACGCGCAGATCCCCGCCGACGCGACGGCGTACGTCGGCGCGATGTCGGCGGTGGGGGAGCTCATCGTCGACCTGGTCCCCGAAGCGACCGGCGGCCCCCACCTCTCCGACGGCGACGTCATCAGCGCCGACCGGGTCCGCCCGCCGGTGTCGGTGTCCGAGACCGTGGACCTTCTCGAGGCCACCCTGGACTCGGTGGGCCCGGCGCGACTGACCTCACTCGTCGACGAGGCCTCGCGCGGCGTCGGCGGCGCGGGACGCGATCTGTCCTCCTCCGTCGACGCGCTCACCCTGCTGGCTGAGGGCGCCGGACGCGATCGCGAGCAGTGGGCGGCGTTGCTCCGGCAGACGGCGCCGCTGCTCGAGGCGCAGGCCGCGTCGTCGCCGGACGTGCGCGAGTGGGCCGCGGCGGTGGACCGCGTGGCGGGCGACGTGGCCGCCGCCGACCCGGCGCTGCGCGGGGTGATCGCCGGGGCGCCGGCCGCGGCGGGCGAGACGATCAGGGCCTTCCAGGAACTGTCGCCGACGTGGCCGCTGCTGCTGTCCAACCTGGTGACCGTCGAGCAGGTCGCGGCCGTGTACACACCGTCGATCGAGCAGATCCTCGTGCTGTTCCCGGCCATCATGGACTCCACCCAGTCGGCCGCGCTGCCCAACTCCGGTGAGGCGATGCCCGCCCAGAACACCTTCTTCGTCAACAGCTACAACGACCCGCCGCCGTGCACCACGGGATTCCTGCCGGCTGACCAGCGGCGTTCGCCGACCGAGCTCGACGTGCCCGAGACGCCCCGCGACCTGTACTGCAAGGTGCCGGAGGACTCGCCCGTCGCGGTGCGCGGCGCCCGCAACATGCCGTGCATGGAGTACCCCGGGGTCCGTGCCGCCACGGTCACGCTGTGCCGGGAGAAGGCCGGGGCCGCGGGGGTCTCCGTGGTCGCCACGCCGCGCTCGTACGACCGGGGCACCGGTGTGTATCCCACCGCCGGCGCGGGGGTCTCGGCGTTCGACCGTCCGACCGGCCCGGTGGACGTCGGTGATCTGCTGTCCCCGCCCCGGTGAGCCGGCGTCGATGTCCGCGCCGGTGACGCCGCCCCCGGTTGTACACGCCCCGGATGTCCGAGCCCCAGGTGCGACCCCCGCGGAGGAGCGCGCCGTCGCCGGGGTCAGCGCGGCGTGAACCCCGAGACCAGCCACCGGTCCCCGTCGCGGATCAGCCCCACCTCGACCACGGTCTGGAGTACATGGGGGATGCCGTCGGCGCCGATCGTGTGGCGGTCCAGAAAGACGACGACGAGCGCGTCGTCCCCGTCCAGCCCCGCGAGAGCCGAGCCCGCCGAACGCGCCGAGGAGGCCACCTGACCGGCGGTGCTGCGCGGCACGGTGACCTGCCGGCTCTGCTCGCGGAAGCGGTCGAGGAACGGCGGGGCCAGGAGTGGCTCGGCGGCGGCGAGGTCCTCGGCCACGGTCTCGGGCCGGTAGTCCAGGACCGCCAGTGAGGCGGCCTCCGCCGCGGCCACCGCACCGGCGGCCAGCCGCTGCCGTTCCGCGGCCCGTCGGTCGACCACGGTCAGGCCGACCGCGGCGACCGCCAGCACCATCAGCAGCACGACCAGGACGTTCCTGACCCGCGCGCGGCTCACCGTGCCGCCACCCGCCGTGCCTCCACCCGCCGTGCCGCCACCCGCCGTGCCTCCACCCACCGTGCCGCCACCCGCCGTGCCTCCACCAACCGTGCCGCCACCCGCCGTGCCTCCACCCACCGTGCCGCCGACCGACATGTCAGGCCCCCCGCCGCACGCCGATACGGGAGGATGACCCCATGACCACGCACCCGATGAGTTCCGTCGCCGTCCGCGACGTCGCCCTGCGCGACGGGCTCCAGCTCACCGACGGCAGGCTGTCCACCACCTCCAAGGTCGAGCTCGTGCGGACCCTGCTCGGCCTCGGGGTCCCGGAGCTCGAGGTGGGGTCCATGGCCCGGCCGGACCTCGTCCCGGCACTGGCGGACACCCTCGACGTCGTCGGCGCCCTCGAGGAGTCCGACCGCGACCGCTGCTGGGTGTGGGTCGCGACCCCGGGCCACGTCCGCCGGGCCGCGGACGCCGGCGTCCGCCGGTTCCAGTACTGCCTGTCGGTGACCGACGAGCACAACACGGCCAACATCGGCCGCGACACTGCGACCAGCATGGACGCACTCCCGGAGGCCGTCGAGGCCGCCGCGGCGGTGGGCGGCACCGTCCAGCTCTGCCTGGCGACCACGTTCACCTGCCCGATCACCGGGCCGGTCGATCCGGCGCGCGTGCTCGAGCTGGTCGCCGACCCGCGCGGCGAGGGCACCGTCGACGTGGTGTTGGCAGACACCCTCGGCCAGGCGCACCCGCGGCAGGTGGGCGACCTCGTCGCCGCCGCTGTCGAGCCGGCCGGTGACCGCCGGATCGTCTTCCACGGCCACGACACGTGGGGGATGGGCGTGGCCAACACCCTCGCCGCCGTGGACGCGGGAGCGCGCATGGTGGACGCGGCGCTCGGCGGCCTCGGGGGCTGCCCGTTCGCCCCCGGCGCGTCCGGGAACACGGCCACCGAGGACGTGCTGTTCGCCCTGCGCCCCGACTGGTTGGACCCCGGCCGGTTCCACGAGCTGGTCGCAGCATCCGATCGCATGCTGGGCGAGCTCGGCGAGGATTCGCGGTCGCGGGCCTCGGCCGGTGCGCACGGCAACGGCCGCGAGTTCGACTGGACCCTGCCCCGGGGCTGACCTCGCCCTCACACCGCCACCTCGGCCGAGGCCACGACGGCGCGGCCGTCCTCGATCACGGCCTCGATCCGCCAGCGCCACAGCCGCTCACCGGCACGGTCGCCCTCACCGGTGTCGTCGACGTCGTCGGCACCGGCATCGCCGCGCGCCTCGGATCCCGCGTGCGCGGCCTCGGTCCGCGTGTTGCTCACCTCGGACCGGACCGCCACCAGCAGGCGAGCCCGTGCGGGTTCGTCCCCGCTGTCGACGAGCCCGCCGTCGAGGATGCCGCGGACGGCCACGTCTTGCTCGACCCCGGAAGCGACCACCCGCGCGCCGGAGCGCACCTCGTCGTCGTCGACAAGGCGTAGTACCTCCGCCCGTCGTCCGGTCACCTCCTCGCGGAACCGGCCGGTACCCAGGGCGGTGAGCCGATCCAGGGAGGCCTCGGCGTCGCCGGTGGACAGTGACGACAGCAGTACGGCGACCTCGGTGGCAGCGGAGGTCAGGCGCGCGCGGTCAGCGTCGGCGGCGCGGCGCGCCCACACCGACGACGTAGGCACGGCCACGGCGATCGCGGCGGCGAGCACCAGGGCCACCAGCAGCACGGTCGTCAGCGCCGGACGCCTCCCGGCCGCTCCGCGCGGCGGATCAGATGACACCGCGGGCGGCCAGGTCGGACAGGCGATCCGCGTCGATGCCGAGCAGGTCGCGGTAGACGGCGGCGTTGTCGAAGCCGGGCTCCGGCGTCCCACCGCGCCGGACCGAACCCGGGGTGTCGCCGAGGACGGGCACCACGCCGGGGCCGAGCACGGTGTCGTCGACGCCCGGCACGGTGTGCGGCACGATCATGTCGCGGGCGAGGAACTGCTCGTCGCGCACCACGTCCGCGACGGTGTTGACCGGGCCCACCACCACGCCGGCGGCCTCGAGGGTCTCGCGTATCTGCTCGGCGGTGCGCTCGGCGGCCCAGTCGGCGATGATCGCGTCGATCTCGTCCTGGTGCACCCCGCGCGCGGAGTGGTCGACGAAGCGGGCGTCCTCCGCCAGGTCGGGACGCCCCATCGCGGCGCACAGCCGACGGAACACGGTGTCCTGGTTGGCGGCGATGATCACCCACGGCCCGTCGGCGGCCCGGTACAGGTTGGACGGCGCGATGCCCTCCAGTCGGGTTCCGGAGGGGCCGCGCACGACCCCGGCGGCGTCGTAGTCGGGGATCACCGACTCCTGCACCGCCAGGCACGACTCGGTCAGCGCGACGTCGACCACCTGGCCGCGGCCGGTGGTGGTGCGGGCCAGCAGCGCGGCGAGGATCCCCTGGACGGCGAACATGCCACCGAGGGTGTCGCCGATCGACAGGGCCATGCGCGGCGGGGGCATGTCTGGGAAACCGTTGAGGTGTCGCAGGCCCGACACGCCCTCGGCGACTGAGGCGTACCCGGCGCGGGTGGCCTGCGGCCCGGTCTGCCCGTAGCCCGACACCCGCCCGATCACCAGACCCGGGTTGACCTCGTGCAGCCGGTCCGGGCCCAGCCCCCACTTCTCCAGCGTGCCGGGGCGGAAGTTCTCCACCGCGACGTCCGCGCGGGCGACCAGGTCGAGGAAGAGCGCCGCGCCCTCGTCCGAGCGCAGGTCGAGGGTGACGGACTCCTTGTTGCGGGCGTGGACGGTCCAGAAGTGGCGACGACCGTCACGCTCGCCCTGGCCCCACGTGCGCAGCGGGTCCGGGCGGCCGGGGTCCTCGATCTTGATGACCCGGGCGCCCATGTCCCCGAGGAGGCGGCCGGCGAACGGCCCGGCGATGAGGGTGCCCAGTTCCAGCACGAGCATCCCGGCCAACGGGCCCGTCCGCGCCTGCTCTGCGCCCTGTTCGCCCACACCCTTTGTCACGTCCGGTGCCTCCTCGTCCCGCGGGTCGGTGTTCTCAGAACCCTAGGTGCACGGTCTTCTCCTCGGTGAAGGCCTCCAGGCCGCTCACCCCGAGCTCGCGCCCGATGCCGCTGGCCTCGCGGCCGCCCCAGGGCAGCGACGGGTCCGGCACGCCCCAGCCGTTGACCCAGACCGTACCCACCCGCAGCTGCGGGATCACCGAGTGCACGGTGGACAGGTCGCGCGAGAAGATGAACGCGTTGAGCCCGTAGGGGGTGTCATTGGCGATGCGCACGGCCTCGTCGGTGTCGGAGAAGGTGATGACCGTGGCGACGGGGCCGAAGATCTCCTCGCGGGCGATCGTCAGCGAGTTGTCGCTGCGGAACACGGTCGGCTCGATGAAGTAGCCGCGGTCGCCCACCCTGCCGCCGCCGGTGACGAGCTCGGCTCCCTCCGCCCGGCCCGCGTCGATGTACCCCATGATCCGGTCGAACTGGCGCTGGCTGACGATCGTGCCCTGCGTGCTCGCGGGATCGAACGGGTCGCCCACCACCGAGGACTGCGCGAACTCCGCCAGTCCCTCGACCACCTGATCGGCGATCGACTCGTGCACCACCACGCGCGTGCCGGCCGCGCAGACCTGGCCCTGGTGGTAGAAGTTGCCCATCGCGATCCACGGCATGCCCGTCTCCAGGTCCGCGTCGCCGAAGACGAGCTGCGGGGCCTTGCCGCCCAGCTCGAGGGTGACCTTGCGGAACCTGTCCCCGGCCAGCATCTGGATCTGACGCCCCACGCGCGGGCTACCGGTGAAGGTGATCTTGTCCACGCCCGGGTGTGCGGCCAACGCGGCGCCGGCGGTCTCCCCGGTACCGGTGACCACGTTGAACACCCCGTCCGGCACTCCGGCCTCGGCGAGCAGATCGGCCAGGCGGAGCGGGGCCAGTGAGGCGTCCTCGGCGGGCTTGAGCACCACCGAACACCCGGCGGCGAGGGCCGGGGCGACCTTCCACGATGCCACCACGGTGGGGTTGTTCCACGGCGTGATCGCGCCGACCACCCCGAGGGGCTGGCGCAGGGTGAACCCGAACCGACGCTGGTCGCCGACGTTCGGCAGTTGCGCGCTCTGGCCGTAGATCTTGTCGGCGGAGCCGGCGTAGTGGCGGAACACCCCGGCGGCGGCGGGGATGTCCCCACCGACGGTGTGCAGGTAGAGCTTGCCCATCTCCGTGGTCTCGAGGGTGGACAGCTCGCCCGCGTGCTCCTCGATGAGGTCGGCGGCGCGCATGAGGATCCGCCCCCGTTCGGCACCGGGCATGCGCGACCACACCCCGGACTCGAACGACTCCCGGGCGGCGGCGACGGCCCGGTCCACGTCCACGGCGGTGCCGGCCGCGAGTCCGGTGATCCGCTCCTCGGTGGCCGGGTTGACCGCGTCGAGGGTCCCGCCGGCGGCGGGGGCGACGGCCCGGCCGCCGATGCGTAGCCCGGTGTCGGGGAGGGTCAGAGGTGCTACTTCGGGGAACGTCGCGGTCATTGCTTTACTCCTATAGAGGGTGGTGGTGGAACGAGGTGGTGGCGGGACGGGTGGGTCGGGGTGGTGACGACTTCGACGACGACGGCGAGGTCATCCGCGGCGGAAGCGACGCTCTATCCCGGTCCACGACGAGTCGTAGTCGGGTTGACGGTGGCCGGCGTCCATGGCGGAGTCGGTCACCGCCAGGGCCAACCTGGTCTCGAACATGAAGGGCAGCGAGCCGGTGAGCTTCTGCGGCACCAGGTCCGCCTCGCCGGCCATCTCGAAGGTCTCGCGGTCGGCACCGTGCGCGGACCACTGGTTGTGCAGTGACGCCCCGCCCGGGACGAATCCCTCGGCCTTGGAGTCGTGGGAGCCGCGGACCAGCCCCATGAACTCGGACATCTGGTTGCGGTGGAAGTGCGGAGGCCGGTAGGTGTCCTCGGCCACGACCCAGCGGTCGCCGAACACCGCGAAGTCGGCATTCGCCTGCCCCTCGAAGGGACCCGGTGAGGTCAGGACCGTGAACACGGACGGGTCCGGGTGATCCCACAGCGCGGTGTTGAGGGGGCAGAAGTCGTCGAGGTCGAACACGTACGCGGCGTGGTTGCCGTGCCAGGCCACCACGTCGAGCGGGGAGTGGTCCAGCTCGACCGACCACCAGCGACCCCCGAACCGCTGCCACAGCTCGACGGGCTCCTCACGGTCCTCGTACCAGGCGGTGGGGTAGCGGAAGTGGCGGGCGTCGGCCAGGCCGTTCGCGCCGATCGGGCCGAGTTCGGGCAGGGTCAGTGCGGCACCGTAGTTCTCCAGCACGTAACCTGCGGCGGTCTCACCGAGCAGGTCGACGCGGAACCGCACGCCCCGGCAGATCACGGCGAACTCGCCGGGGGAGACCACGAGCCGTCCGAACTCGGTGAGCAGCATGATCGGCCCGGCCTGCGGCACGATGAGCAGCTCGCCGTCGGCATCGACCATGTAGCGGTCGGTCATCGACGCCGAGGCCGCGTACCAGTGGATGCCCACGCCGGTGCGCTGTCCGACGTCGCCGCAGGTCCCGTAGGTCTGGATCCCGTCGAGGAAGTCGACCCCCGGGGCGGGCGCCGGCGGCGGGTTCCAGCGCAGCCGGTTGGGGGAGGCGATCCCCGCGGCCGAGGGTGCGGCCTGCCAGCCGTCGAGCCCGGCGCGCCGGCGGAAGGCGGTGTGGGCGACCGACGGCCGGATGCGGTAGCTCCAGGTGCGGCGCGTGACCGCCCGCGGCTCTGTGAAGGCGGTGCCGGAGTGCTGCTCCGCGTAGAGGCCGAGGGGGGCGCGCTGCGGCGAGTTCTGGCGACGTGGCAGCGCGCCCGGTTCGGCCTCCGTCTGGTGGTGGCCGGCGAAACCGTGCAGGTAGTCGAGTCGCGGGACGCCCGAGGCTGAGGTGCTGTCGGGGCTCACGACAGCGCGACCATCTCGTGGAGGGTCTGTCCGGTGTGGGTCTCCTGCCTACCGTCGATGGTCACGGTGAGGTAGAAGTCGGAGCGGAACCGGAAGTACCCCGGGTGCCCGACGGCCTTCTTGACCAGCTTGTTCAGTGGCGGGCGACCCACCACCGGAACATCGGAGAGCAGATCGTGTGCGTGGACGATCTCCCGCACGGTGAGGGTGAGGTCGATCTTCCCCGGGACCTCGAGGCGCAGGAACGACGGGTACGAGCGGTCGGCGACGGCGTCGAACACCGCCGGCCCCTCGGTGATGTCCACCTCGCCCTCGGACAGCATCACCTCGCGGCCCCGGGCCACCATGATCGGCTGGGACCAGTGGGAGCCGTAGCGCCCGGTGGTCTGCACCATGGCGTAGACCAGAGAGATCTCGTCGGTGTAGAGGCGCCCCCAGTACCACTTGGAGATGATGCGCTTCATGTCCCCGACGCCCCAGTTGTGGTCGTGGTACCCGCGGCCGCTCACCTGCTCGGCACGGCCGTCGACGCTGACGGTGCCCTCGACCCGGGCCCGGGGCGCACCCACGCACCAGGCGAAGTACTCCCGGTCCGTGTAACTGGTGCGGCCGCGACCGGGCATCCACGGCGGCACCTCCGCATGGAAGGTCAGGTCCACGCCGATGCCGTCCTGTTCGGCCTTGACCCGGTAGACGGGCAGACCGTCCACCTCGTCGACCAGGACCGCACTGTGGTGGGCGATCGCGACGTCGACCTTCTCGGTGGAGACACTGAGCTCGGCGTCGGAGTGGTGTCGGTTGGACTCCCTCCGCTGACCGTCCGGGGAGTAGAGGTGGATCTCCACACCGGGTCGGCGCCGGACGAGCTCGCGGCTCTGCAGCATGACCACCACGATCCGGCCGTCGTCGAGGTGGGCGTCGAAGTACCAGTGCTCGAACGCCTGCTTGTCGGAGTCGAGGTGGGCGGCATTGTCCGCGGGCACCACGTCCGTGAGGTGACCGTCCCGGCGACCGGGACCGTTCCACGCCTCGACGATGTTCAGGGACGGGCCTTGCAGGAGGGTCATGGGGATCTCTCTCGGTCGGGGAGCAGGGGAGCAGTGGAATCGGTGGGCCGGGGCCGGCACCGGGTCCGGCACCGGGGCCGGTTCGGGTCCGGTCGGCCCCGGGCCACGGGATCAGCGCCGCAGGGCGCCGGAGGCATCGAATGCGGCCTCGCGGCCGGCCATCTGTGCGCGGTACCAGTTCTCGCGGTGCCAGCACATGACGCGCTCGTGCACCCGGCCGACGGGAGGCACCCGCCGGGCGATCTCGACGGCGGTGATGAGCGGGAACCGGGCCACCGGGATGAGCGCCCACGGCAGCGCGGCGGGCATCCGGTACTTCCGGCGTGTGCCCGGGGCCATGAACATCGCCGAGTAGACCGAATTGATCCGGAAGTTGTAGTGCTCACGGAGGCGTTGCAGGCCGGTGTGGCCCTCGCGGGGTGCGAACGCCTGCGGGTAGGACTCGATGAGTTCGCGCCCGTGTCCCCCCGAGTCGTGGGAACGGGAGAGCATCGCCATCAGCAGCATGCGGACGCTGTCGGCGATGGTCTCCGGGTACCACCGCATACGCACCCCGAGCAGGTGGCCCATGTACTTCTGGAAGTGGATCAGGGCCCGGATCTCGCGCAGGCTGGTCTGGTAGCCGAGCGCCCAGAGACCGAACCCCGGGGTGACGGAGCCGGCGATGAGCGTGAGCACCATGTAGGACTGGCTGATCGGCAGCCCCCACTTCTCGATGTCCCACTCCCCGTGCGAGGCGACCCGTGAGCGGACCGAGACGTGCATGACCCGGACCTTCGTCGCCGTGGCCCGACCCTGCGAGCCGGGTCGGAGCAGCGCCCCCGGTTCGGACACGTCGATCCAGAACCGGCAGGTCTCGAGGAAGCGCCGTAGGGCGTTGTCCCCGGCGTACCCGCCCGCCAACGACAAGGGGGTGGCCACCGCCGACTCCGTGTAGATCTCCAGGGTCTCGGCGCCGGCGAAGCTGAACAGCATGGTCCCCCAGCGCCGCCAGATCCTGGCGCCCTCCTCGATCAGGGCCGGGTCGACCCAGTCCGGGACGGTCTCGAACTCCGCGAACAGCTCCCGCATGGAGTCCGGCACGTCGTCGAGCGAGTCGATGCCGTCCGCGAGGGCCCGGTCGAGCATCCGCCTGGTCTCCTCGGGCCCCGTCTCGCCGTGGTACACCTCGTCGACGAACCGCTCTGCGACGGGATCGCCGGAGAACAGGTCCTCGCAGACGGCGGCCGCCTGCTCGTCGGTGGGCAGGAGGTCGAACCCGGTCACCCTGAGTATCGCGGAGCGCAGGCGACGGAACGCGGGGTTCTCGCGGCCCTCCCAGTAGGCGAACCGGGTGGGGCAGCGGACGCCGTCGGGCACGGCGGCCCGGTCGGAGTGGATGCCGACCTCGTCGCCCACGTCGATGGTCACGGAGTCGTGGCTGGTTCTGGTCATGACAGTCCTTCCTCGTCCTGCGCGGTGTGGGGTGCGGGTGAGCGACCGAGCCTTCCGTCCATCCACCCGAGGAGCCCGGCGATGACACGGTCGAGGCCGTCCGGCTGGTCGACCAGGTAGTGGTTGAGGTGGCGCATCTCCACCAACTCGACCTCGGGGTCCGCCGAACAGGCGGCCATGAGCCGGGAGTCCTCGGCGAACGCGGCCTGGTCGCCGAGCAGACTCACGACGAGGGTCGGTTCCGTGATGCGGGGCAGGTCGGAGAGGGCGTCGGCGGCGGTGTGTTCCGGGCTCCAGGTACTCAGCCAGCTGCGGGCGGTGACGAAGCGGGCGAGCCCGCCGGCCGCGGTGTTGGCCGCCTTCGGATCGCCGTACATCGATCCCGCCTCGCGATCGCTGGGATCCAGGGTGAGGTCGAGGAAGCGGGGGTCGGCAGTGGTCCGGTGGACCACGAACCCGCGGTCGGATCCGCCGTCCTTCTCGAGACGCGCGAGGGCCTCGACGGCCCGTCGGTCGATCCGGCGCATCCGCTCCGCCTGCGCCGCGCGGTAGCGCGCCACCCATTCCGGGTCGAACGGCGCGGTGCGGCCGGGGGCGAACAGGTCCAGCTCCGGGTCCACCGACCAGGGGTCGTCCTCATCGGTCACCGCCGGGTCGATCCAGTGACTCAGGACCCGTGCCCGGCCGGGGTGCGCACCGACCAGCATCAGCGCGTCGGCGGCCTCGACGCCGTCGGCGCGCGACTGGTGGAACGTCGCCAGTGAGCCCCCGCCGGAGAAGCCCAAGAGGACGATCTCCTCGAAACCCAGCTCCTCACGCATCCACCGGATGCCGGTGCCCAGGTCCGCCGCCGCCCGCTCCATGAGCAGTGCGGGTTCGTTGTTGGCGTACCGGGTGTTGAGGCCCATCGCGGGCTGGCCCGCCCGTGCGAGGGCGGCGAGCAGGAAATGGCTGAGGAAGTTCGACGCCGGGTGGCACATGATGACTCCGCGGCGACGGGAGGATCCCGGGAGCTCCACGAGGTTGGCGTGCAGTGTCGGGTAGTGGCGCGACAGTCCGGAGTGCATCTCGATCCGGCCGTCGGTGGCCGGTTGATAGGGGATCCGTTGGAAGTGGTCGACGGGCCGGCTCTGGCTCTCGGTGGGAGTGGTCTCGGCTGGCATCAGGTCACCGTCCTGTAGCGGAGCATCATGTCGTGGTCCTCGTGGTCGAGGATGTGGCAGTGCCAGACGTATCCCTGCAGCGTGTCCTTGCGGTGGTGGGCTGCCGGGGGAGCGACGGACCCGATGTAATCGCCTCCGAGGCGGTCAACCCGCGGTTCCGCTCCGTGGGCGTGCACGTTTCCGTGTCCCCCGGCCTCGTGTCCGCCGAGGGACACCGCTGCCGGGAAGGTCGCGTCGGGGTCGAATCCGAGGTCGTCGGCGGTCGGGAAGTGGACCAGGACCCTGGTCACGGAGTTGGGGTCGGCGATGACGGTGTCCTTCATCCCCGTCTCCCACGGCTCGGGCGCACGGACGGGTCCCACCACGAAGGGATCGGGGTCCGGTGTCCACTTGATCCCGGTGGGAGGTTGGGGCTGCCGCAGACACATCGCGATGGTGTCGACCGCCTGGCGGGACAGCACCCGGAAGTGCACCAGGTGGATATGGATCGGGTGCGGATCCGGGGTGGCGTTGACGATGTTCCACATCTCCACCGACCCCTGGCGTGGCATCTCGATCTGCTCACTGGACCACCGCAGGTTGTTCAGACTCATCATCGACGGTGGAATCCGAATGTCGCTGGGCTGGCTCAGAGAGACGTTGCGCACCGCCGGTGCGCGGGTGACCGGCGCGAGTGCCGGGGGCTGGCCGGTGCCGCCGCGCAGGGTCGACGGGACGGGTCCCGTGTGGCCCCTGGCGTTCGTGGCCCGGAACCGCATGAGACTCCCGAGCTTCACCGCTCCGATCTGGGCGGCCTGGGGAGCGGCCTCCTCCGAATTGAGCAGCTCCACGGTCTCGCCTGGCGCGAGACCCGAGAAATCGACGAGCACGTCCGCCCGTTCACCCGGGCCCAGCCGGAATCCGTCCACCCTGGCGGGCGCGGCGAGCAGGCCGCCCTCCATCCCGATCACCCACATGGCCAGCGGCCGGGACAGGTGCAGCATCCAGTTGCTGAACGATGCGGCGTTGACCATGCGCAGCCGGTAGAGCCCGCGGGCGACCTCCGCACTCGGCCAGATCACCCCGTTGACCAGTCCGACGTCGCCCACCGCCCCGCCTTCCCAGTGCCCTTCCGGGACGATCGGGGTGGAGCGCATGGACGCCGCGCCGTCCGGGCGGACGATCTTCTCCTGCAGGACGAGCGGGATCTCGAACTCGCCGGCGGGCAGTCCCAGCGGATTGTCGGGACGTCCGGTGTCGAACCGGTCGCGTAGGAGGTAGCCGCCCGCGAGACCGCCGTAGACGTTGAGGCGGGTGATGGCCATGGCGTGGTCGTGGTACCAGAGCCCGGCCGCCTCCTGCCGGTTGTCGAAGTGGTGGACGTGGCCCTGCCCGGGGAGGGACGACTGCTCCGGGTGGCCATCGCTGGCGGGCTCGGTGACCCCGCCGTGCAGGTGTAGCGACGTGGGTACCCGGGTACGCACCGACTCCGACAGTCCGTGCAGGCTCGCGTCGATGTCCGCGGCGTGTGGGTGGGCTGAGATCTCATTGCGGTAGGTCAGCGTCGTCCGCACTCCGGCGTGTGCCTCGATCACCGGACCCAGGTAACCGGCCGCGCCGTAACCCAGGGTCATCGTCGGCGGGAGATCCCGGTGGAACCGGTGGGTGCCCGTCCGTGCGGCGAGCTCTAACGACTCACCCCGCAGGACATCCGGGCGTGGGAGCTCGTCCACGTAGGCCTCGAGGGCGGGCGAGTGGAACAACAGCGGGCTCGGGCCGCGCGAACCCGCGCCGAGCGAACCCGGGCCGACCTGCGCGCGGGTGGCGGATGCGCCGACCAGTCCCGTGCCCGCCACCCCGGCTGCGGTGCCGAGTAATCGCCGCCGCGTCACCACGGGCCCCCGAGCGCCGCCACCGAACCCGACCATGAGACCTCCCGTTGCTATGACGCGAGTCACAGTACCCTACGGTATGGTTTGGAGGCGGGGTTCACCGAGCGACCGGGGGAGAGATGGCCCGACGGGACATGAGCCGACTCCTGAGGGTGATAACCGTGTGCGTGGCACTGCTTCACGCGGGGTCACCACCGGCGACGGCGGACACGGCGACAATGGGGCGCCGGGCGTGCACGGGCCCCGAGGTGCTACTGGTCCACGACCTGGCGGGGACAGCAGGGGACTGGGACCTGCTCGCCGATGACCTCCGGTCGGCCGGGTGGTGCCCCGTCGCCGTCGACTGGGGACGCCCCCGGCCGGGTGACGTCCCGCTCCCCGTCGGAGGTCTGACCGGCGTGGACGCGGCAGCGGTCGACCTCGCCCGCGACAGGGGTTGGATATCCGCGAGCGCCGATGCGGATGCTGGCGCGGCCGTGCCCGTTCCCGGGATCGCCACCGCGCCGTCGCAGGAGCCTGTGGCGGTGGTGGCCAAGGGGGTCGGCGGACTCGTGGCCCAGCGCGCCGTCCAACTCGCCGTCGGACGCACCGGCCGGGCCGAGCCGCCGATCAGTGCCCTGGTCACGGTGGGGCCGGTGTGGAACGGAACCAACGTGCTGGGGATCGCCGACGTCGAGAACCTCAGCCGCGCACTGGGGACCTACGACGCGGTCCTCGCCTGGGAACGCACCTGGATGGACCCGATCTGCGAGGGGTGTCGGGAGGCCGTACGTGGCTCGGACCTGCTGGTCCGGCTCCACGCGGACGGCCTCCGGACGCGCGGGGTGGTCTATACCGACATCGTCTCGACGGTCGACCTGCTCGTGCACCCACCGCTGGAACAGTCCCCGCCCGGCACGGAGGTGCGGGTCGTCCGGCCGTTCGCGGGCGGCCGGCCCGTGTGGCACGGCGAGCTCGGGCGGGACCCGGACTCACGCGGTCTGGTCGTGGAGGCTCTGGGTCCGACGTAGGCTGACGACGATGACGACACGACACGGTGCGGCGGGCCGATGACCCAGGGGTCGACGTGGTCCGCCCGGCCGACCGGTCCGCGCACGGGGCGCCTCTCGGCGGAGGACTGGGCCCGCGCCGGGTTGGACCTGCTCATGACCGAGGGCAGGTCCGCGGTCAAGATCAGCAGACTGTGCGCCGACTTCGGCGTCACGAAGGGTAGCTTCTACTGGCATTTCGCCGACTTCGACGCGCTCATGGCCGCCATCGCCAGGCTCTACTTCTCGCAGGAGATGGACGCCGCCCGTGGTCTGGTCACCATGGAGGAGATGCCACCCGACGCACGGCTGGAGACCATGAGCGCGATGCTCGTGGAATCCCGCGCCTGGGAGGGGGAGGCCGCGATCCGCGAATGGGCCAGGGCGGACGAGACCGTCGCCGAGGCGGTTGCCGAACTGGACCAACGCATCCTGCGGGTGGTCCACGACGCGTTCGTCGAACTCGGGTTCTCCGAACGGGGGGCGAGGATCCGCGCCGGCGTCTTGGTGTACGCCGGCATCGGGTTCGTCTACGGGCGCTCAGCGCTGCCCGTGCCCACCGTGGAGGAGATCCACGACGTGCTGGCGCTGCTGGTGAAGCCCGAGACCTGACCTCCGGGGCCAGGTCGGGGAGCGCGGGTCAGACCGCCACCCGGACCGTGAGCCCCCTCCGCTTGATCCGCGCCGAGAACTCGGTCACGGTGCCGCAGTCCTCGCCGTCGATCTGGAACGCGGCCGGTTTCTCCAACACGCGGGCGGTGATCCCCACGCCCTGGCGGAAATCCAGTGGCCGGGTCCGATGCTCTTCTTTCCCGCTCTCCGGGGTGGAGTTCCTCCGCAGTATCGGCTTGAGCCGGTGCTGGAACGTGTGATGGGCCAGCACCGCACCCGCCTGCGCCCACCCGAGAGGGCCCTTGGCGCGCAGAGCGAGAACGTCCAGGAGTCCGTCGTCGATGACGGCGTCGGGCAACAGCACCATCCCCGCCTGCAGCATCCCGCAGTTGGCCACCAGGAGGGTGCGCGCGCGGGTCTGGATCGGCGATCCGTCGTCGAGGGCGTACTCGACCCGGATCCGGTGGCCGCGCAACAGCGTGTTGGCGAACGCGCCGACGTACGCGAGCCAGCCCACCCGTGCCTTCAGTTTGTCGTCGGTGCCCGCGATCATGTCGGCGTCCATCCCGGCGCCGAGCATCACGAGGAACACGTCATCGTGGGACACGCCGTCGCCGTCGGTGTAGTGGACCTCGCCGAGGTCGATCGCGCGGCTCCGACCGCTCATGGCGACACGCAACGCACGGTCGACATCGTCCAACGGGACGTCGAGGTTGCGGGCGAGCAGGTTCCCGGTTCCCAGGGGGACGACTCCCATCGGCACCGAGGTGCCGAGCAGGCCCTGCGCCACCGACCGTACGGTGCCGTCGCCGCCGCACGCGATCACCAGTCCGACACCGTCGGCGGCCGCCCGTGCCGCCTGACCGGTGCCCGGGTCCTCCTCGGTGGTCTCGTAGAAGACGGGATCCGTCCACCCGTGCCTGGACGCCCGCTCCTCGGCGAGGCGGCGGACCTCGTCGATTCCGACCTTGGTGGGGTTGTAGACGACGGCGAGGCGAGACGGGGCTGGGGACACCGCACCAATGTGTCAGAAAGCCGACCGGCCCGCCATTCGTCGCCCCCGGGCGGATTTGGTATGCGACGGCGGCCGCCTATATCCTTGGGTCCGAAGTTTGAACGCCTGGGAGCTCTGCTCTCGGGCACCTGATCAAGTTTCACCGAAGACCGCAGGTCGCCGCTCCCGCCGGGGGTGGTCGAAGGGTCCGGGAGCGCCCGGACGGCCCGCGCAGGAGAACACCGGTCAGCGTCGGATGTGCCGTGGGTCCCCAGGGGCCCGTGCCAGCTCCTCCACGCCCCGTGCCACCTGCGCACGGGGCGTTCGTGTTTTCTCGGGCGAGATGATGCAGAAAGGAGGCGAAACATGGCAAAGCCCGCAAAGGTCCAGGCCGTCGAGGAGATCAAGCAGCACTTCCAGAACTCCACGACCGCCGTGGTCACCGAGTACCGCGGACTCTCCGTCCCGCAGGTCACCGAACTGCGCAAGACGCTGGGTGACGCGGCCACGTACACCGTGGCCAAGAACACCCTGGTCAAGCGTGCGGCTGAGGAAGCCGGAGTCGAGGGTCTCGATGACCTCCTGTCCGGTCCCACCGCCATCGCGTTCGTCACCGGTGAGGTCGTGGACGCCGCCAAGGCGCTCAAGAACTTCGCCAAGGACAACAAGGCGCTCGTCATCAAGGGCGGTGTCATGGACGGCTCACCGCTGTCCGCCACCGAACTCGACAAGATCGCCGATCTCGAGTCCCGCGAGGTCCTGCTCGCGAAGATGGCCGGTGCCCTCAAGGGTAACCAGACCAAGGCCGCCGGCCTGTTCAACGCGCCCGCTTCGCAGCTGGCACGTCTGTTCGCGGCGCTCGAGGACAAGAAGAACTGATAACCCCACATGCTTCCGGGCCGTCTGACGGCACCGGGACCAACAGAAAGGACGCCACCATGGCGAAGCTCAGCAACGACGAGCTGCTCGAGGCCTTCAAGGAGATGACTCTTCTGGAGCTCTCCGAGTTCGTGAAGCTCTTCGAGGACACCTTCGAGGTCACCGCGGCCGCTCCGGTCGCCGTCGCCGCTGCCGGCGCCCCGGCTGCCGGTGGCGAGGCCGCCGCCGAGCAGGACGAGTTCGATGTCGTCCTCGAGTCGGCCGGCGACAAGAAGATCGGCGTCATCAAGGTCGTGCGCGAGCTCGTGTCGGGCCTGGGCCTCAAGGAGGCCAAGGATCTCGTCGAGTCCGCCCCCAAGGCGATCGTCGAGAAGGTCGACAAGGAGGCCGCCGAGGCCGCCAAGACCAAGCTCGAGGAGGCCGGCGCGACGGTCACCCTCAAGTGATCTGACGCACCACCGCTTCACCAGGGACGGCCCGGCGATATCGCCGGGCCGTCCCTGTCCCATTTGCGTTCCACTCGCGCCATTTCCCCACGCCCGCCTGCTCTCCGGCTGCGGTAGCGGAACACTTTTGGTCGGGATGTAACAAAGCACGCCTCCGGAGCGGTAGTTTACAGTGACCGTGGCCACAGATCAGGGCCGCAGTGAGGAGTGGTTGACGTGGGTGTCGAGGTTTCCGTCGAGGGTCTGACCAAGTCCTTCGGTTCGCAGAAGATCTGGGAGGACGTCACGTTCACCCTTCCCGAGGGCGAGGTCAGTGCGCTGCTCGGTCCGTCGGGTACCGGCAAGTCGGTGTTCCTCAAGTCCCTTATCGGGCTGCTGCGCCCGGAGCGCGGCAAGATCATCATCGACGGCACCGACATCCTGCAGTGCACCGCCAAGGAGCTCTACGAGATCCGCAAGCTGTTCGGCGTCCTGTTCCAGGACGGCGCACTGTTCGGGTCCATGGACCTCTACGACAACGTCGCGTTCCCGCTGCGCGAGCACACGAAGAAGTCGGAGAGTGAGATCCGTGACATCGTCATGGAGAAGCTCGAGCTCACCGGTCTCACCGGGGCGGAGGGCAAACTGCCCGGCGAGATATCCGGCGGTATGCGTAAGCGCGCAGGCCTGGCCCGCGCCCTGGTGCTGGACCCGGAGATCATCCTCGTCGACGAGCCCGACTCGGGTCTCGACCCGGTCCGCACCACCTACCTGGCTCAGCTGCTCATCGACATCAACGCCCAGATCGACGCGACGATCCTCATCGTCACGCACAACATCAACCTCGCCCGCACCGTGCCGGACAACCTCGGAATGCTCTACCGCAAGAAGCTCGTGATGTTCGGACCCCGCGAGGTGCTGCTCACCAGCGAGGAACCGTCCGTCCGCCAGTTCCTGCGCGGCTCCAAGCTCGGTCCCATCGGTATGTCCGAGGAGAAGGACGACGCGCAGATGCGCGAGGAGATGAAGCATGCGGAGGCCGGGCACAACGACGGATCCCCGGGCGAGGACGAGCTCAAGGGAGTGCCGCCGCAGATGCAGCCGACTCCGGGCAGCCCGGAGCGCAAGGGTGAGGTCCGGCGTGAGGAGAGGGTGGCCGAGATGCTCGACACGCTGCCGGAGGGTGCGCAGCAGGCCATCCGCGAGGAATGGGCCTCTCGCGGTCACGGCAACGGTAAGGTCGCCGCGTCGGCGCCTGCAGGGGCCACCTCGTCGCAGTCGGACGCGGGCTCCAACTCGTCCGGAGTGGACGAGCACTACGGGTCCGACGAGAACTGACGCGTCGACCGAACCGGGGGGATTTGATGGCGGAGAGTACGACCCAGCATCCAGAAGGACGGGCCGGTATGTCACCGGCCGATGTCGGAGGAGGCTTCCGGGCCGCGGTGGGCGGGGCCGGCGAGGTATTCCGACTGTTCCTCGACGTGCTACGAGGGGTCTTCAGGCGACCGTTCCAGTTCCGTGAGTTCATAGAGCAGTCCTGGTTCATCGCCTCGGTGACGATCCTCCCGTCGGCACTGGTGGCGATCCCGTTCGGGGCCGTCGTGGCGATGCAGACCGGGTCGCTCGTCCAGCAGCTCGGCGCCGAGGCCTACACGGGGGCCACCGGCGTCCTCGCCGTCGTCCAACAGGGTGCGCCGCTGGTGACCTCACTGCTGATCGCGGGCGCCGCCGGTTCGGCGGTGGCCGCCGACCTCGGTGCCCGGACCATCCGCGAGGAGCTCGACGCGATGCGAGTCCTGGGGATCGACCCCATCCAGAGGCTCGTCGTCCCGCGGGTGCTCGGCATGATGCTCGTCGCGGTGCTCCTGAACGGACTCGTCTCCATCGTCGGGATCTCCGGCGGTTACGTGTTCAACATCATGCTGCAGGGCGGCACACCGGGCGCCTACCTGATGTCCTTCGGTGCCCTCGCCCAACTGCCCGACTTCATCATGTCCTCGATCAAGGCCCTGATCTTCGGACTCATCGCCGGCGTGGTCGCCTCGTACTGCGGGATGAACCCCAAGGGCGGCCCCAAGGGGGTCGGCGACGCCGTCAACCTCGGCGTGGTCCTCACATTCCTCCTGCTGTTCTTCGCCAACCTCATCTTGACGGCGATGTACCTGCAGATCGTTCCCCCGAAGGGGTCGTAATGGCGATCCATACCGATGTCGGACCCACGAGGGCCCGGCTGAGGGCCCTTGTCCGTGGCCCGGTCAGTTCGTTCGACTCTCTGGGCGACCAGCTCGCCTTCCATCTCCGGGCGATCCGCTGGATCCCTCAGACGATCGTCCACTACCGCCACGAGGTGCTGCGCCTGATCGCGGAGGTGACCTTCGGCGTCGGCACGCTGGCGGTGCTCGGCGGGACCATCGGCGTCATCGTCATGATGAGCGGGTTCACCGGGGTCGTCGTCGGCCTGCAGGGGTACGCAGCCCTCGACCAGATCGGTAGCTCGGTCCTCACCGGGTTCCTGTCTGCCTACGTCAACACCCGCGAGGTCGCCCCCATCGTGGCGTCACTCGCCCTGTCCGCCACCGTCGGCTGCGGCTTCACGGCCCAACTCGGCGCGATGCGGATATCCGAGGAGATCGACGCCCTGGAGGTCATGGCGATCCCGAGCGTGCCCTATCTGGTCACCACCCGGGTGATCGCCGGATTCATCGCGGTCATCCCGCTGTACGTCGTCGGCCTGCTGTCCTCCTACCTCGCCACGAGGGGCGTCAACACCATCGTGCAGGGCCAGTCCACCGGCTCGTTCGACCACTACTTCCACCTGTTCCTGCCACCGGAAGACGTGATCTACTCGTTCGTCAAGGTGATCATCTTCGCGTTCGTGCTGGTGATGATCCACTGCTTCTACGGCTTCACCGCCACCGGCGGTCCGGCCGGCGTCGGCGTGGCTGTGGGGCGGGCCGTCCGCACCACGATCGTCGTGGTGGCGATCCTCAACTTCTTCGTCGGACTCGCCCTCTGGGGCACGACCACGACTGTGCGGGTGGCGGGATGAACGAACTCTCGGCGCTCTCGAAGCGGCTGCTGGCCGCCCTGTTCATCGTCATCGTGCTGGCCTTCGTCGGCACGACCATCGCGATCTACAACCGCGCGTTCACCGCGTCGGACACCGTCACCCTGAACACCGACCAGCTGGCCTACGCGCTGCCGAACGACGCCGACGTCAAGGCGCGCGGTGTCCTCGTGGGCCGCGTCTCCGGTGTCGAACCCGACGGGGACCGCGTGCAGATCAACATGGAGTTCGACCCGGCGCTCATGGAACAACTGCCGGCCAACGTCAGTGGCCGCCTGCTCCCCAAGACGTTGTTCGGTGAGCGGTTCGTCGACCTGGGGTTCCCCGATCAGCCCGTGGGGACGCTCGAACCGGGAGCGACCATCGAGCAGGACACCCGCGGCAACGCGATCGAGTTGGGGCGCGTCCTGGACGGGCTACTCCCCGTTCTCGAGGCGGTCCCGCCGGAGAAACTGGCGGGCACGCTCGGCGCGATCAACCAGGCGTTGTCAGGCCGTGGGGACGAGATCGGCGCCAGCCTGGTCGAGATCGGACAGGTCTTCGACGGCATCAACCAGGAGTTGCCCGCTCTGGAATCCGGGCTGGAGGATCTGGCGACATTCTCCCAGACCTATTCCGAGGCGCTGCCTGATCTCATCAACGCTCTGGACGCTCTGCGCACCACCGGCGACACGGTGGTCCAGCGCCGCCCCGACATCGCCGACGGACTGCGGCGGATCAGCGAGTCGTCCGAGGTCCTCACCGGTTTCCTCGCCGCGAACCGCGACGACCTCATCTCCCTGGCGGTGGACTCGCGCACCTCCCTGGAGTACCTGGCTGAGTATTCGCCAGCACTGCCGTGCTCGGTGGGGAATTTCATGACTCTTCTGGACCGGTCCGACGCCATCCTGGGCGTGGGCACCGAGCACCCCGCCATCCGGGTGACGCTCGAGCTCGTCAATCCCAGAGGGCGTTACGTGCCCAACCAGGACGAGCCGCGGTTCTTCGACACCCGCGGTCCCCGCTGTTACGACCCGGCGCAGGAGCCGTTCATCTTCGGCGGGGCCCCCGGCGGGGCGATCGCCGACGGGAGCTACCAGATCCCCACCCGCAATCCGGGGCCCGCGTTCATCCCGACTCTGCCCAATCCGCTTCTCCGGGACGGGCCGGTTCCGGCACTCCGTAACCGTGGCTCGGTTCCCCCGGCTCCCGGGCGGGCGGTGCCCGAGCAGCCCAATATGCCGTTTCCGTCAACCGTGACCGCGGGTCAGGACACCGACGTGGTGGCTATGGCCTACGCCGGCTCGCCGCTGGAGACCGACACCGTCCGAACCGTCCTGGGGGTCGCGTCCTCGCGCGGCGCGCAGGAGATCCCTGCCTGGATCGGCCAGATCGGCGCCCCGGCGCTTCGCGGAACGGAGGTCGGTTTCCGATGAACGCCAAACTGAAGGCCCTATTCCGTGGCGGCCTGCTGGGGTCATTCGTCAAACTGGTGGTCTTCATCGTGGTCACAGTGCTGCTCAGTTCGGTCCTCGCCGTGACCATCAGGGGCGGCACCCGGGCGGAAGGTACGGAGTACTCTGCGATCTTCTCCGACGTGACCATGCTGGAGGAGGGCGACGACGTCCGGATAGCCGGCGTCGTGGTGGGCAACATCACCGGGATGGAGATCCACGAACGCGACCTGGCTAAGGTGGACTTCACCCTGGTCGGCGACCGCACGCTGCCGGCCAACGTGCACCTGGCACTGCGGTTCCGGAACATGATCGGCCAGCGGTACCTGAACATCTCCCGGGAGCCCGGACCCGTCCAATCGGCCCTGGAGGAAGGGAGCACGATCGGAATCGAGAAGACCTCGCCCGCGGTCGATCTCACGGCGCTGTTCAACGGTTTCCGCCCGCTCTTCACGACCCTGCAGCCGGAGGACGTCAACGCGCTCGCCGACTCGCTGGTGCGGGTACTGCAAGGGGAGGGCGGCACCGTGACGAGCCTGGTCCGCCAGACTGGTGAGCTGACCAACCACCTGGCCGATCGGGATCAGGTGATCGGCGAAGTCATCGACAACCTCACCCGGGTCCTCGAGACCATCAACGAGCGGGACGTGCAGTTCCAGCAGCTCGTGGTGACCACCAGGCAACTCGTCGAGGGACTCGCCGACGAGCGCGCCGCTATCGGCAGTTCGCTCGACTCGATGGCGGATCTGACCTCGTCGGCGGAGAACATCGTCACCGCCACGCGGCCCGCCGTCACGGATTCGCTCGACCACCTCAAGGTGGTCAGCGACCAGATCACGACGAACCGCGACACGCTCAGCGAGGTTCTCATCAACCTGCCGCGCAAGACCGACAACCTCATCAGGATGGGTTCGTTCGGGTCCTGGCTCCAGTTCTATCTCTGTGGACTCGACGTGGTGCACGGCCCGGGCACCAACGTGCCCAACCTTCTTCCGAGCGGCGGTCCCACGATCAATCATCCGGTGTACACCAACGTCGCGCCCCGGTGCCACGCAGGGGGAATCCCATGAGCAAGCGCAGTGCGAACGAGCCGAGGTTCAGCAACGCCACCATCGGAGCGATCGGGGTCCTGGTGATCCTCGCCCTGACCGCCGTGTCGTTCAGACTCGACGCGCTACCGATCGTCGGGGCGGGACCCAAATACACAGCCTACTTTTCCGAGGCCGCCGGGCTAGCGGACGGTAGCGAGGTCCGCGTGGCCGGCGTCAAGGTTGGCGTCGTGACCGACGTGGCGCTCGACGGCGACAAGGTGGCCGTGGGCTTCCGGGCCAAGGACGCCTGGCTCGGCGACGACACCCGGGCGAGCATCCAACTCAAGACCGTGCTCGGCCAGAAGTACCTCGCGCTGAGCCCGGCGGGAACCGGGGAACTCGACACGTCGGAGCCGATCCCGCTTGAGCGGACGGTGGCCCCGTACGACGTGGTCACAGCTTTCTCCTCCGCAGCGGAGACGCTCGACGAGATCGATGACGCCAAATTGGCAGCGAGCCTGGACACCCTCACCGATACGATGCAGGCGTCGCCCGAGGAGTTCCGGGGCGCGGTCGACGGCATGGCGCGTCTGTCGCAGACCGTGTCCAGCCGGGACGCCGAATTGCGGAACCTACTCGAGGCCACGCGTACGAGCTCCCAGATCGTGGCGGACCGTAATGACGACTTCCGGCGCCTGATCATCGGCACCGGACAGTTGTTGGGCGAACTCAACGACCGCGCCGAGAGTCTCAAGCTGGTGTTGGCCTCCACGCGCGGACTGTCGATCGAACTCCGCCGGTTCGTCGCGGAGAACGAGGCCGAGTTCAAGCCGACCCTGGATAGTCTCGACTCCGCCCTGGCGGTGTTGACCGACCACGAGGAAGAGCTGAGGGCATCCATCCACAACCTCGGGCCCTTCTATCGGCTGTACTCCAACATTCTGGGCTCGGGCAGATGGTTCGACACCGTGGTCACCAACCTCGTCCCGCCGGGTATTCCTGAGCCGCCCTTCTATCCCGGCGCCCGCGCGCCGGCCAGACAGAGTGGGATCAACTGATGCACAAGAAGATGCCGTACTCGTTCGTCGGGCTGCTGCTCGTCGTCGTCGTGGCCGCCGTGACTGTGATTTTCCTCGCCGTCACGGGGTTCGGACGCACCAGCATCACCGCCACCTTCCCGACAGCCGTCGGAATATCGGAGGGCTCCGATGTCCGGATCCTGGGGGTCACGGTGGGTTCCGTCGACAAGGTGACCCCGATGGGGGAGACCGTCGAGGTCGAGTTCCACGTCCGCCGGGGCGTGGACGTCCCGGCGGACGCCAAGGCGGTCCAGGTGACGCCCTCGGTCGTCCCTGACCGTAACGTCCAACTACTGCCCGCCTACTCAGGCGGCCCCAAGATGGAATCGGGCGCGCACATCCCCCTCGAGCGGACCGCGACACCGGTCGAGGTGGACAAGCTCTACGCCTCGGTGGAGGAACTGACCGATGCTCTCGGCCCGGAGGGTGCCAACAAGGACGGCGCTCTCGACCGGTTCGTCACCGCGTCCGCGGACACGCTCGGAGGCAACGGTGCCGCACTCGGGCGGTCGATCGACGAGTTGTCGCAGGCCGCGACGACGCTGGCGGATTCGAGTCAGGACATCAGCGAGACCGTGGTCAATCTGCAGTCGTTCGTCACGATGCTCGCGCAGAACGATGCCCAGGTGAGGCAGTTCAACTCCCAGATGTCGACCTTCAACCAGACTGTCGCTGGTCAGCGCGAGGACCTCCAGGGCGCCCTCGCCGAACTGAGCTACGCCCTCGCGGACGTCGCGCGTGTCGTGCGGGACAACCAGGACGTGATCCGCAGCAATGCGGACCGTTTGGTGAGACTCAGTCAGATCACCGCGGACCAGAGGGGCGACATCGAGGAGATCCTCAAGACTGCTCCGTTGGCTCTGTCCAACCTCATCGGCGCCTACGACCCCGAGGCCGGGCTGTTGTCCTTACGTCTCGGCATCCCGGAGTTGCAGGACCCGGCCGGCGTCCTGTGCCAGCTCATGACACTTGGCCGCCTGAACCCCGGGGACCAGATGCTGGCCGAACTCGACAACCTCCGGCGCGCCGATATCGAGGCCTGCGAGGCTCTCGCGCCGCAGCGCAACGCCGATCTACAAGCGTCGAACCCGGATCTGCCGTTGGGCATCCTCGCTGGCGAGATGAATCAGTCTGTCCCGGTTCCCGGGACGGTCCAGGGCAATCGCGGGTGGCCGATGACGCCCGCCTCGGAAGGGGGACGGGGATGATCCGGCCGACCACGCCCATCCTCGGTCGCGCCGTCCGCGCGGTCGGTGCCAGCGCGCTCGTGGCCGCCGTCGCGGCCGGGTGCTCGTTGAATCTGGAGGACTACACTCTGCCGGGTGGCGCGGACCTGGGTGAGGACCCCATGCACGTGGCCGTCCGCTTCGACGATGTGTTGGACCTGGTCCTGCAGTCGTCGGTCAAGGTCAATGGTCTTGACGCCGGTCGCGTGTCCGGTATCTCGCTGGCGGAGGACGGGTGGACCGCAGAGGTGGACATCGTCCTCCGCGGCGACATGGAGCTCCCCGCCAACGTCGAGGCCTCGATCCAGCAGACCAATCTCCTTGGCGAGAAGTTCGTGCAGCTCAGCCCGCCGGAGGACGAGCCGCCCACCGGAGAGCTGTCCGGCGGTGACGTCATCGCCAGTTCGGACACCCGCACGGCTACCGACATCGAGCAGGTTCTCGGCGCGCTGTCGCTGTTGCTCAACGGCGGCGGCGTGGACCAACTGCAACCGATCGTGGCCGAACTGCGCAAGGCCACCGACGGCCGCGAGGAGGATCTCACCCGGACCCTGCGATCGGCGGAGGAGCTCATCGGGGGCCTGAACCGGCAGCGCGACAGCATCACCGAAGCCCTCGAGGGCGTGAACCTCATGACGTCGCGTGCCAACGATCAGCGCCAGCAGATCGAGGCGGCGCTCGACGAGCTGCCCGCCGGGGTGGCGGTGCTCGAGGAGCAGCGCTCGCAGTTCGTGGAGATGCTGCGCCGGGTCGACACACTGGGCCAGGTCGGCTCGGAAGTCCTGCTCACCAGCAGGGAGGACCTCATCGCCGACCTGCGGGCGCTGCGCCCTGTGCTGCAGTCCCTCGGCGAGTCGACTCCGGAGCTCATCGAACTGATCGGTTTCGTCCCCACCTTCCCGTTCCCGGACTCGTCTATCCCGGCGACCGTCGGCGGCGCGGCCAACATCTTTCTCTCCGTGGACGCGACGATCTCTGAGACGCTCCGGAATCTGGGGGCGAATCAGGGCGAACCGGTGGTTCGCCGTCCGAACACCACGAGCGGGCCCTACGTCGTGGACCCGCAGAACCCGTGGGTCGGCGACAACGGCCCGGACCGGCGGACGACCATCGTGCTGCCGCTCCTGCCGGTCCCGCCGGTCATGGACCGGGCGGTGGTGCCCAAGCCCGCACCAGGAGTCTCGGAGTTCTCCGAGAACTACCTGCCCGAACCAGGAGAGCCAGGAAACCGATGAGCAAGACACTCCGCACCCAGCTCATCGCCTTCTGTGTGATCGCCGCGGTCGGGATCACCTATGTAGGTGCCAACTACGTTCGCTTACCTTCGCTGTTCGGGATCGGCCAGTACCAGGTCTATCTGGACCTACCCGAGACCGGCGGGGTGTTCACCAACGCGGCCGTCAACTACCGCGGCACGGCGATCGGACGGGTGGGCGAGCTCTCGCTCACCGACGACGGTGTGCGAGTCGAGCTCGACCTCGACTCGAGCGCCCCCGACGTCCCGGCGGACACCGAGGCCGTGGTCGCCAACCGCTCCGCCATCGGAGAGCAGTACGTGGACTTGCGACCCAACAGCAGCTCGGCGCCGTATCTCGAGGACGGGGACGTGGTCTCCGCCGGACGTGAGGCGTTGCCGGTACCCGTCGAGAACCTGTTGGCCTCCGTCGACGACCTTTCCCGATCGGTCCCCTTGGACGATCTCGAGGTGACCGTCGATGAACTCGGCAAGGCGTTCCAGGGCCGGGGACCCCAACTGGAGCGACTCTCGGACTCCCTCATCCGGATTTCCGAGTCCGGTATCCGCACCATGCCGCAGTTGCAGACGCTGATCCGCGACGGGGCGACCGTCCTGGAGACGCAGGCCGACCAGTCCGGTGAGATCGTCAGTTTCTCCCGCGATCTCAGGACGGTCACCGAGGCGTTGCGTGACTCGGACTCCGACCTGGAACGGCTGATCACCACGGGACCGGAGTTCGCCGACGAGACCCGCTATCTGGTGGAGAACTCCGGCGCCCCGCTCTCTGGAGCCGTGCGGAACCTGTCGGCGACGATGAAGACGATAGATCCACTGGCGCCGTCGTTCAAGGTGCTCCTGCAGCTGTTGCCGGCACTGGCCGCCGGCGGGATGTCCGTCGCCCCGGGGGACGGGACAATCCACTTCGGTCTGTCCCTCGAGACGAACAACCCACCAGCGTGTACGCAGGGGTACGAAGGTACGTGGGAGATCATCGACCAGATGAAGGCGCAGGACCCGTCCTTCGACTGGCAGGAACAGAACTTCCCGCCCAACTACGACGCGCAGTGCACCGTGCCCTTCGGCAGCCCCACCGCGGTCCGCGGTGCCGACCGGGTGGAGTACGCGCACCCGGACGTGCCGCAGCCGTGGGACACCAAGCCCAAGATCGACCCCGACAAGGCCAACCTGTCCGTGGCGGCCACGCAGCTCGCGGTCCTGCAGGGGCTGATTCCCCGGTGACCGCGCGGCCGGGCGGCGACCCGGCGGACGGCGGGTCCGGTAGCGTCACCGCCATGAGTTCGCAGGGAACGGAGGGGGGCGCGCGCCGCCCCGCGGGGACGGGGACCGTGCCGAGATGGCTGGTGGTCCTCGCGGCGATCATCCTCGTGGCGGGGCTGGCGACGTTGGGGGTGTTCGGGGTGCGTTACGCCCAGGCGCGGTCGGCACAGGAGGTGGCGTCCGAGCGCGAGGCGGCCGCCGACGTCGCCGCCCAGGTGATCATCAACGCGTTCAGCTTCGACCACCGGAACGTCGACGATTCGCTGGAGCAGCTGGCAGAGGCCTCGACCGGCGAGTTCCTCACCGAGCAGGAGCAGTGGGCCGACGATGTGCGGACGCGCGTCGTGGAGCAGAAGGCGGTCACCACGGCCACGGTCTCGCACACCGCTGTCGAGACCCTGGACCTCGAGGCCGGCGACGCCGCCGTCCTGGTGGTGTTCACCGCCCACTCCGAGCGGGAGGGCCAGGATGACATCACCGGCCGTCAGGCGATGCGCGTGGACCTGACGCGAGAGGACGGCACCTGGAAGGCCGACGCGGTCAACCAGGTGGGCGTGACGGTCCCGGTGGGCGAGTCCAGCCGGTCCGTGGAGGAGCTCAACACGCCGGAGGAACAGGACGCCCCGGCCACCGAGGAGGAGTCGACCCCCGCGCCGACCACCTCCGCCGGACGATGACGAAGGACGACAGTCGCTGATGCCACCGATCAAGAGGACACAGAAGTCGGTCACTCCGGCGCCGCGTAGGCGACTGGCCGGACACGCCGGACAGACCCGACCCGAGGGCGGGAGCGCCGCGCGCCCCACGACGTGGGACGGACGAGACGACGACGACGAGGTGGGCGGCACCGGAACCCGGGCGGATCGCGGGGAGCGGCGTGCCGGCCGACGTCCCGGTGGGCGGACGATCGCGTACTCCGCCATCGCGGTGGGGCTGGTCGCCGCGGCCGTCGGGGCGTTCCTGGCGACAGAACCCGGCGTCGACGTGGACAACAGGGCGTTCGTTGACCGGAAGGCCACCGAGGAGGTCCTCTCGGCGGCGACGACCAACGTCCAGCGGCTCGTGGCCATCGATCACGAGACCCTCGACGAGTACCACGATTCCCTGGGGGAATTCCTCACCCCGAAGCTCGTGAACGAGCTGGACGAGAACTGGCCCGCGTTGCGTGACAGCTACGAGCAGTCCGCGACGAGCGTCGACGCGGAGGTCCGCGAGGCCGGTCTGGCCTACCTGCAGGGTGACAAGGCCGAGGTGTTGCTGGTCCAGGATGTGTCGATGACCAGGGACGGCGCGGCTGCGGGAAGCACCAGCGGCACCTATCTCGTCGGTCTGGACAAGATCGACGGCGTGTGGAAACTGTCGAGGATCCCGGATCTGCCCTCCTGACGAGGGCGGGTCTGGACCCGATCCGGCAACCGACCGGGTCGGATCCTTGACGAAAGTGCTTTCACCCGTCACCCTTTAGGTGCATCGGGCGAGTGCCGCAGAAGTCGAGTGCGACGCGGCCCGGGTGCGACGTCCCGACCGGGGCCGATGAGGCGAGAGCCACGAGGGCAACCAGCGCAGAGACGGACGCCGCACCACGCACGGGACCAGCCTCCGGGGGACACTCCGTTGAAGGCTGGACTTTGTCGCCGCCTTCCGCTAGATTAGGTCGTTGCGCTGGCTGCTATTTGCCCTCCCGTCCGTCCGTGACGGCTCACTCCCGGTTCCACCGGGTGCTTTCCGAGCCCTCGATATCGCGGCGGACCTGGGTGGATACCCGTCGGCGGACCGCTCGCAGATACATCTGTGGTCACCGCCCGTGGTGATCACGTGAGGTGCTGGAAGGACCCATCTTGGCAGTCTCCCGCCAGACCACGTCAGTCTCCACCGTTCCCGGTGCGCCCCGGAGGGTTTCGTTCGCGAAACTCTCCGAGCCGTTGCCGGTCCCGGGGCTGCTCGACCTCCAGACGGAGTCGTTCGAGTGGTTCATCGGCTCGGAGGAGTGGCAAGAGAGGGCCGCCTCGCGCGGTACCACGAACCTCGAGGGAGGCCTGGAGTCCATCCTCAAGGAGATCTCCCCGATCGAGGACTTCTCCGGATCGATGTCGCTCTCGTTCTCGGAGCCCTACTTCGAAGAGGTCAAGGCGTCCCTCGAGGACTGCCGCGAAAAGGATCGCACCTACGAGGCGCCCCTGTTCGTCACGGCCGAGTTCGAGAACACCGAGACCGGTGAGATCAAGTCCCAGACGGTCTTCATGGGTGATTTCCCCATGATGACCGACAAGGGCACGTTCATCATCAACGGCACCGAGCGGGTCGTCGTCTCCCAGCTCGTCCGGTCGCCGGGCGTGTACTTCGATCGCTCGCGCGACAAGTCCACGGAGAGGGACGTCCACTCCGTCAAGGTCATCCCGTCGCGTGGCGCGTGGCTCGAGTTCGACGTCGACAAGCGCGACACCGTCGGCGTCCGCATCGACCGCAAGCGTCGCCAGTCGGTCACCGTCCTGCTCAAGGCCCTCGGTTGGACGACCACCGAGATCAAGGAGCGTTACGGCTTCTCGGAGATCATGATGTCCACGCTCGAGAAGGATACGGTCGAGGACACCGACCAGGCCCTGCTCGAGATCTACCGCAAGCTGCGCCCGGGCGAGCCGCCGACCCGCGAGTCCGCGGAGGCGCTCCTGGAGAACCTGTTCTTCAAGGAGAAGCGCTACGACCTGGCCCGCGTCGGTCGTTACAAGGTCAACCGCAAGCTCGGTCTGCCCGACCCCGAGGGTGACGCCACCACGACGCTCACCCGCGAGGACATCGCCGCCACCATCGAGTACCTCGTGCGCCTCCACGCGGGCGACGACTCGATGCAGGTGGCCGGTGGCCGCGAGGTGCCGGTCGAGGTCGACGACATCGACCACTTCGGCAACCGTCGTCTGCGTACCGTCGGCGAGCTCATCCAGAACCAGGTCCGCGTCGGCCTGTCCCGCATGGAGCGTGTCGTCCGCGAGCGCATGACCACGCAGGACTCCGAGGCGATCACCCCGCAGTCGCTGATCAACATCCGGCCCATCACGGCGGCGCTCAAGGAGTTCTTCGGAACTTCCCAGATGTCGCAGTTCATGGACCAGAACAACCCGCTGTCGGGTCTGACCCACAAGCGTCGTCTGTCCGCGCTGGGCCCCGGTGGTCTGTCGCGTGAGCGCGCCGGGCTCGAGGTCCGCGACGTGCACGCCTCGCACTACGGCCGCATGTGCCCGATCGAGACCCCCGAGGGTCCGAACATCGGTCTGATCGGTTCGCTCTCGGTGTACGCGCGGGTCAACCCGTTCGGTTTCATCGAGACGCCGTACCGCCGCGTCTACGAGGGCGTCGTCACCGATCAGGTGGACTACCTCACGGCCGACGAGGAGGACCGCTACGTCGTGGCGCAGGCCAACTCGGAGATCGACGCCGACGGCCGCTTCGTCGAGGACCGCATCCTCGTGCGCAAGAAGCACGGTGACGTCGAGATGGTCGAGCCGGGCGATGTCGACTACATGGACGTCTCGCCGCGACAGATGGTCTCCGTGGCCACCGCGATGATCCCGTTCCTCGAGCATGATGACGCCAACCGTGCCCTGATGGGGGCGAACATGCAGCGGCAGTCCGTGCCGCTCGTGCGTTCCGAGGCGCCGCTCGTCGGCACCGGTATGGAGCTGCGCGCGGCCGTGGACGCCGGCGACGTGGTCGTCAACACCGCCCCGGGCATGGTGGAGGAGGTCTCGGCCGACTTCATCACCGTGATGGACGACGACGGCGGGCGTCAGACCTACCGCCTGTCGAAGTTCGCGCGCTCGAACCAGGGCACCTGCTCCAACCAGCGTCCGATCGTCGACGAGGGTGACCGCGTCGAGGTCGGGCAGGTCCTGGCCGACGGCCCCTGCACCGAGAACGGCGAGATGGCGCTGGGCAAGAACCTGCTCGTCGCGATCATGCCGTGGGAGGGCCACAACTACGAGGACGCGATCATCCTCTCGCAGCGCCTGGTGGAGGAGGACGTGCTCACGTCCATCCACATCGAGGAGCACGAGATCGACGCCCGCGACACCAAGCTGGGCGCCGAGGAGATCACGCGGGACATCCCCAACGTCTCCGATGAGGTCCTGGCGGACCTCGACGACCGCGGCATCGTGCGCATCGGCGCCGAGGTCCGTGACGGCGACGTCCTCGTCGGCAAGGTCACCCCGAAGGGTGAGACCGAGCTGACCCCGGAGGAGCGTCTGCTGCGCGCCATCTTCGGTGAGAAGGCGCGCGAGGTGCGCGACACCTCGCTCAAGGTGCCCCACGGTGAGTCCGGCAAGGTCATCGGCGTCCGCGTCTTCTCGCGGGACGACGACGACGACCTGCCCCCCGGCGTCAACGAGTTGGTGCGCGTGTACGTGGCGCAGAAGCGCAAGATCCAGGACGGCGACAAGCTCGCCGGTCGTCACGGCAACAAGGGCGTCATCGGCAAGATCCTCCCCGCCGAGGACATGCCGTTCATGCCCGACGGCACGCCGGTGGACATCATCCTGAACACGCACGGTGTCCCGCGTCGTATGAACATCGGTCAGATCATGGAGACCCACCTCGGCTGGCTGGCCAAGGCCGGCTGGGAGGTCCCGCGTGAGGCGGACGGCTCCCTGCCCGACTGGGCGACCAAGCTGCCGGAGGAGATCCACAGCGTCGAGGCCGGTACCAACACGGCCACGCCCGTCTTCGACGGCGCGGCGGACACGGAGATCACCGGTCTGCTCGGCTGCACCCTGCCGAACCGTGACGGCGAGCGCATGGTGCAGGCCGACGGCAAGGCGACCCTCTTCGACGGTCGCTCCGGCGAGCCGTTCCCGTACCCGGTGTCCGTGGGCTACATGTACATCCTCAAGTTGCACCACCTCGTGGATGACAAGATCCACGCGCGTTCGACCGGTCCGTACTCGATGATCACCCAGCAGCCGCTCGGCGGTAAGGCCCAGTTCGGTGGCCAGCGTTTCGGTGAGATGGAGTGCTGGGCGATGCAGGCCTACGGCGCCGCGTACACGCTGCAGGAGCTGCTGACCATCAAGTCCGACGACGTCGTGGGCCGTGTGAAGGTCTACGAGGCGATCGTCAAGGGCGAGAACATCCCGGAGCCGGGTATCCCGGAGTCCTTCAAGGTGCTTCTCAAGGAGCTGCAGTCGCTCTGCCTCAACGTGGAGGTGCTCTCCAGCGACGGCCAGGCCGTCTCCCTGGGTGAGGGCGACGACGACGATCTCGACCGCACCGCCGCGAACCTGGGGATCAACCTCTCGCGCGACGAGTCATCGGCGGCCGACGAGCTGGCCCAGTAGGCGGGAGGGCGGCCCACGCCGCCCGAACCCCGCACCCGACAGATTCGAGTTCCACCTCGGCGGGCCCCACACCGGCCCCACCCCGCGAGGGGCCCGCCATCATCCCACCCGGGAAAGGACGCCTACGTGCAGGACGTCAACTACTTCGACGAGCTGGTCATCAGCCTCGCGACGGCCGAGGACATCCGTAACTGGTCCTACGGCGAGGTCAAGAAGCCGGAGACCATCAATTACCGCACCCTCAAGCCGGAGAAGGAGGGCCTGTTCTGCGAGAAGATCTTCGGCCCCACCCGGGACTGGGAGTGCTACTGCGGCAAGTACAAGCGCGTGCGCTTCAAGGGCATCATCTGTGAGCGCTGTGGCGTCGAGGTGACCCGCGCCAAGGTCCGTCGCGAGCGCATGGGCCACATCGAGCTCGCCGCGCCCGTCACCCACATCTGGTACTTCAAGGGCGTCCCGTCGCGTCTGGGCTACCTGCTGGACCTGGCGCCCAAGGATCTCGACAAGATCATCTACTTCGCCGCCTACGTCATCACCGGCGTCGACACCGAGCTGCGTCACAACGAGCTGAGCACCCTCGAGGCCCAGGTCCTCGAGGAGCGCAAGATCATCGAGGACGAGCGCGACTCCGACATCGAGGCCCGCGCGCGGAAGCTCGAGGCCGATCTCGCCGAGCTCGAGGCCGAGGGGGCCAAGGCCGACCAGCGCCGCAAGGTCAAGGACGGCGGCGAGAAGGAGATGAAGAAGATCCGCGAGTCGGCCCAGCGCGAGCTGGACCGTCTCGACGAGATCTGGACCACCTTCACGAAGCTCGACGTCAACCAGATCATCGTGGACGAGGGCATCTACCGCGAGCTCGAGGACCGCTTCGGCGAGTACTTCGAGGGCGGCATGGGCGCCGAGGCGATCCAGGCGCTGCTGCTGAACTTCGACCTCTCCGCCGAGGCCGAGTCGCTGCGCGAGATCATCCGCAACGGCAAGGGTCAGAAGAAGATCCGCGCCCTGAAGCGGCTCAAGGTCGTCTCCGCGTTCCTGCAGTCGGGCAACCACCCGGCCGCGATGGTCCTCGGGGCCGTCCCGGTGATCCCGCCGGAGCTGCGTCCGATGGTCCAGCTCGACGGTGGCCGCTTCGCCACCTCGGACCTCAACGACCTCTACCGTCGCGTGATCAACCGCAACAACCGCCTCAAGCGTCTGATGGATCTAGGTGCCCCCGAGATCATCGTCAACAACGAGAAGCGGATGCTGCAGGAGTCCGTCGACGCGCTGTTCGACAACGGCCGTCGTGGCCGGCCCGTCACGGGCCCGGGCAACCGCCCGCTCAAGTCGCTCTCGGATCTGCTCAAGGGCAAGCAGGGCCGGTTCCGTCAGAACCTGCTCGGCAAGCGCGTCGACTACTCCGGTCGTTCCGTGATCGTCGTGGGCCCGCAGCTGCAGCTGCACCAGTGTGGTCTGCCCAAGCTGATGGCGCTCGAGCTGTTCAAGCCCTTCGTCATGAAGCGTCTGGTGGACCTCAACCACGCGCAGAACATCAAGTCCGCCAAGCGCATGGTCGAGCGTCAGCGCGACCAGGTGTGGGACGTGCTCGAAGAGGTCATCGCCGAACACCCGGTGATGCTCAACCGTGCGCCCACGCTGCACCGCCTCGGCATCCAGGCGTTCGAGCCGCAGCTCGTCGAGGGCAAGGCCATCCAGCTGCACCCGCTCGTGTGTGAGGCCTTCAACGCCGACTTCGACGGTGACCAGATGGCCGTGCACCTCCCGCTGTCCGCGGAGGCGCAGGCCGAGGCGCGCATCCTCATGCTCGCCTCGAACAACATCCTGTCGCCGGCGTCGGGTCGTCCGCTCGCCATGCCGCGTCTGGACATGGTGACCGGCCTGTACTACCTCACCCGTCTGGACGAGGGTGCGACCGGCTCGTACATCCCGGCCTCCGAGGACACCCCCGCCGTGGGCGTGTACTCGACGCCGTCGGAGGCCATCATGGCCGTCGACCTCGGCGTGCTGGACATCCACGCCCCGATCCAGGTCCGACTGACGCACCAGCGTCCGCCGGCCGACGTCGAGGCCGAGCAGTTCCCCGAGGGCTGGACGCAGGGCCAGGAGTGGCTGACCGTGACCACCCTCGGTCGCGTGATGTTCAACGAACTGCTCCCGGCGGACTACCCGTTCGTCAACGAGCAGATGCCCAAGAAGCGTCAGGCCGTCATCATCAACGACCTGGCCGAGCGCTACCCGATGATCGTCGTGGCGCAGACGGTGGACAAGCTCAAGGACACCGGTTTCTACTGGGCCACCCGCTCGGGTGTCACCATCGCCATGTCTGACGTGCTGGTCCCGCCGGCCAAGAAGGAGATTCTCGCCTCGTACGACGCGAAGGCCGCGCGCCTGGAGTCGCAGTACGACCTCGGCAAGATCACCGACGAGGAGCGCAAGTCGGACCTGGTGAAGCTCTGGCAGGAGGCCACCGACGAGATCGGTCAGGCCATGGAGGAGAACTATCCGGACTCCAACCCGATCCCGACGATCGTGAAGTCGGGCGCGGCGGGCAACATGACCCAGATCCGCTCGCTCGCGGGCATGAAGGGTCTGGTGACGCGTCCGAACGGCGAGTTCATCCCGCAGCCGATCAAGTCCTCGTTCCGCGAGGGCCTGACCGTGCTCGAGTACTTCATGAACACGCACGGCGCCCGTAAGGGTCTGGCCGACACCGCCCTGCGTACCGCCGACTCGGGTTACCTCACCCGTCGTCTCGTCGACGTCTCGCAGGACGTCATCGTGCGCGAGACCGACTGTGGGACGTCGAAGGGTGTCGAGACGACCATCGCCCGCCCGGTGATGGACGTCCACGGCAGCCCGACCGGGTCCCTCGAGCGCGACGAGCACGTCGAGACCTCGACGTTCGCCCGGACGCTCGCGGAGGATGCGCTCGACGCCGACGGCAACGTGATCGTCGCCGCGGGCACCGACCTCGGTGACCCGAACATCGAGGCGCTGATCGTCGCCGGCATCGAGAAGGTCAAGGTCCGGTCGGTCCTCACCTGCACCACCGGTACCGGCGTCTGTGCGACCTGTTACGGCCGCTCGATGGCCACCGGTCTCCTGGTGGATATCGGCGAGGCCGTCGGCATCGTCGCCGCCCAGTCGATCGGTGAGCCGGGCACCCAGCTGACGATGCGTACCTTCCACCAGGGTGGCGTCGGTGACGACATCACCGGCGGTCTCCCGCGCGTGCAGGAGCTCTTCGAGGCCCGCGTGCCCAAGGGCAAGGCGCCGATCGCCGAGGAGGCGGGCCGGATCCGTCTCGAGGAGGAGGAGCGCTTCTACACGATCACGATCGTGCCGGACAACGGTGCGGACGAGATCGTCTACGAGAAGCTGTCGAAGCGCCAGGGCCTGGCCCATATCGAGCTGGAGGACGGCTCCTCCCGCCCGATCGCGGACGGCGATCACCTCGAGCGCGGGCAGGCCCTCCTCGAGGGCCCGGCCGATCCGCACGAGGTGCTGGCCATCCTCGGCCCCAACGGTGTCCAGAAGTTCCTCGTCGACGAGGTGCAGAAGGTCTACCGTGCGCAGGGTGTGTCGATCCACGACAAGCACCTCGAGGTCATCGTCCGTCAGATGATGCGTCGAGTCGCGATCAACGACTCGAACAGCACCGAGTTCCTGCCCGGTGCGCTCGTGGAGCGTGCCGAGCTCACGGCGGAGAACCGCCGCGTGCTCACCGAGGGCGGCTCGCCGGCCTCGGCGCGTCCGGTCCTCATGGGCATCACCAAGGCCTCGCTGGCCACGGACTCGTGGCTCTCGGCTGCCTCCTTCCAGGAGACCACCCGCGTGCTCACCGACGCCGCCATCAACAAGCGGTCGGACAAGCTCGTGGGCCTCAAGGAGAACGTCATCATCGGTAAGCTCATCCCGGCGGGTACCGGTATCAACCGCTACCGGAACTCGACGGTCGAGCCCACCGAGGAGGCCCGCGCCGCCGCGTACTCCATCCCGGACTACGGCGATGGTTTCTACGGTCCCGAGGACGGGTTCGGGGACGCCACCGGCGCCTCGGTCCGCCTGGACGACCTGGGCTACTGAGCAGGCCCCACGGCGACGAACCGACCGTGGAGTAACACCGACACCGGACCCCCGAGCGCCTCTCGCGCCGGGGGTCCGGTGCGTTCGTCCGGCCGTGTGTGGGACCGGGGCGAACGTGTTCTAGACTTTCCCGATGTGCCCGTCGCCGCCCGCGACACCCGCCGACGGCGGGCCGACGACCATGAAGGAGGCGATCGAGAAGTGCGGATCGCGCTGCTCTCGTACCGGAGCAAGCCACACGGCGGGGGCCAGGGCGTCTACGTCCGTCACCTCAGCCGCGAGTTGGCAGCACTCGGACACACGGTCGAGGTGTTCTCCGGTCAGCCCTACCCGGAACTCGACCCGGGCCCCACTCTCACCGAGGTCCCGAGTCTGGACCTGTACAACGACGCGAACCCGTTCCGCACGCCGCACCCGCGGGAGATCCGCGACCTCATCGACGTTCTCGAGGTGGTCACCATGTGGACCGCCGGGTTCCCGGAGCCGCGGACGTTCAGCATGCGGGCCGCGCGCACACTCCGGGAACGTCTAAACGACTTCGACGTGGTGCACGACAACCAGTGCCTGGGATCCGGCCTGCTGGACCTGGAGAAGGCGGGTTTCCCCGTCGTGGCCACGGTGCACCACCCCATCACGCGGGATCGCGCGCTGGCCATGAAGGAGGCCCCGCTGCGCAAGAAGATCACCACGTGGCGCTGGTTCGGGTTCCTGGGCATGCAGATGCGGGTCTCCCGCAAGCTGCAGGAGATCATCACGGTCTCCAGCAACTCCGCCGACGACATCGCCACCGACTTCGGCGTGGACCCGGACCGCATCGTCACCATCCCGCTGGGCGTGGACACCGACCGGTTCCACCATCGTCGCGTGCGCGAGCCCGGCCGCCTGGTCTGCGTGGCCAGTGCCGATCAGCCGCTCAAGGGGGTGCCGGTCCTGTTGCGCGCGCTGGCCAGGGTCCGCGAGGAGCACCCGGGCGTGCGTCTGACGCTGGTGTCCAAGCTCAAGCGCAAGGGCGAGGCCGCCAGGCTGCTCGACAAGCTGGGCCTGCGGGACGCGGTGGACCTGGTGTCCGGGGTCGACGACGACGAGCTCGCCGATCTCGTCGGGTCGGCCGAGATCGCGGTCGTGCCGAGTATGTACGAGGGATTCTCCCTGCCGGCGGTGGAGGCCATGTCCAGCGGCTGCGCACTCGTCGCGACGCGTGCCGGCGCGCTGCCGGAGGTCGTCGGCACGGACGACTCGGCGGCCCGCCTGGTCGAGCCGGGCGACGTCGACGCGTTGGCCCGTGAGATCAGCGCGCTGCTGTCCGACCCGGCCGAGCGGCAACGCCTCTCGCAGGGCGGCCGTGCCCGGGTCATGGAGCGCTACAGCTGGGCCGCCGTCGCCCGCCGGACCGTCGAGGTCTACGAGGCGGCGATCGCCCGGGTCCGCGGCGACGCGCTGCCGGACCTGACGGCCGGGCCGGTCCTCGGGCCGGATCAGACAGAGATCGACGAGCACGTCACCGACGACGTGCCCGAGGTGCTCCCGGAGTCCGGTGAGTACACCATCCGTGAGCAGGAGGACGCCGCATGCTGACCGCTGATTTCGACCGTCTCGGGGTCACCCCCGGTATGCGAGCCATCGACGTGGGGGCCGGCCTCGGTCGTCACACCTTCGAGCTCTACCGGCGTGGCGCGGACGTCACGGCGTTCGACCAGAACGCCGACGAGATGCAGCAGGTCTCCGACATGCTCGCCGCCATGGAGGCCGAGGGCGAGGGGCTGCCCTCCTCGAAGGGGGAGGCCGTCACCGGGGACGCGCTCAACATGCCGTACGAGGACGCGACCTTCGATCTGGTGCTCATCTCCGAGGTGCTCGAGCACGTCCCGGAGGACACCAAGGCCATCGCCGAACTCGTGCGGATCCTCAAGCCGGGCGGCGTCGCCGCGGTGACCGTGCCGCGTGAGTGGCCGGAGAAGCTCTGCTGGAAGCTGTCCGACGCCTACCACTCCAACCCGGGTGGGCACTGCCGGATCTACACCGCCGAGGAGTTGGGGTTCAAGCTCCGCGCGGCGGGGCTGGAGGTCACCGGCACCGGGTTCGCCCACGCGCTGCACGCCCCGTACTGGTGGCTCAAGTGCGCGGTGGGCACGGAGAACGACGACCACCCGTTGCCGAAGGCGTACCACAAGCTGCTCGTCTGGGACCTGATGAAGGGGCCCTGGGTCACCCGGACCGCCGAGAAGGTGCTCAACCCGGTGATGGGCAAGTCCATCGTGTTCTACCTGCGTAAGCCCGTGGAGGCCTGATCGTCCGTGCAGACGCCCAACACCGGAGTCACCAGCCATCGTCCGGTCCCCACCGTGCCCGGGGTCCTCGACGCCGACGCGGTCCGCGCCACCGGCGAGTGGCTCGCGTCCGTCCAGAAGCCCAGCGGTGAGATCCCGTGGTTCACCGGCGGTCACACCGACCCCTGGGATCACGTCGAGTCGGCGATGGGCCTGTCCGTCGCGGGCCAGTGGGAGGCCGCCGAGAGGGCGTACGGGTTCCTCCGGGACACCCAGCGGGGCGACGGGTCGTGGCCGATGAAGTGGCAGGACGACCACGTCGCCGACGGCGACGTCGACTCCAACTTCTGCGCGTACGTCGCGGTGGGCGTGTGGCACCACCACCTGGTGAGCGGCAGGCCCGGTTTCCTCGAGTCGATGTGGCCGACGGTGCGCCGGGCACTCGACCTGGTGTTGACGTTCCAGGGGCCCGAGGGGCAGATGTGGTGGGGCGCCGGTCCCGAGGGCTTCTGCGAGGAGGCGCTGGTCACCGGCTCGTCCAGCATCCACCACGCGCTGCGCTGCGGCGTCGCGATCGCCGAGGAGCTCGGCGGGAGCGCGCCGGACTGGGACGCCGCCGCCGACCGGTTGGGCCATGCGCTGCGCGCCCACCCCGAGCTCTTCACGCCCAAGGACGAGTTCTCCATGGACTGGTACTACCCGGTCCTGGCCGGCGTGATGGTGGGGGAGCAGGCGCAGGCGCGGCTCGACTCCCGGTGGGACGACTTCGTGGTGGACGGACTGGGCATCCGCTGCGTCGACCACCGGCCGTGGGTCACCGGGGCCGAGACGTGCGAGCTGGTGCTCGCCCTGGAGGCGGCCGGGCGACACGATCAGGCGCTCGCGCAGTTCACCAACATGCAGCACCTGCGGGACACCGACGGTTCCTACTGGACCGGACTCGTCTTCGCCGACGGCAAGCGGTGGCCGGTCGAGCTGAGTACCTGGACAGCGGCCGTCATGCTGCTGGCGGCGGACGCCCTCTCGCGCACCACCCCGGGCAACGAGATCTTCCGCTACGTCTCGCACCACACCATGCAGCGTCTGCAGTCCCAGCCGGGCGATCCGGCCGAGTGCGTGGCGGGCGAGGTCTGCCCACCCGCCGCCGTCGTGCGCTAGTCTGTGGCGACACCGCCGCTGGACACCTGTCTGATCAGGTGTCAGGCGGTGGGTCGACGCAGCGCACGAGGGAGAACGCATGGAATTCGGACTGACCCTGTTCACCAGTGACCGGGGCATCCGGCCGACCACGGCCGCCGTGGCCGCCGAACGCGCCGGGTTCTCCGCGTTCTACGTTCCCGAGCACACGCACATCCCGGTGCGGCGCGAGGCCGCGCACCCGGGTACCGGCGGCGCCGAGCTCCCCGACGAGCGGTACAGCCGCACCCTGGACCCGTGGGTCGCCCTCGGCGCCGCCGCGGCTGTCACGTCGACCATCCGTCTCGGAACCGCCGTGTCCATCCCGGTGGAGAGCGACCCCCTCACGCTGGCCAAGACCATCGCCTCGGTCGACCACCTCTCCGACGGGCGCACCGTGCTCGGCGTGGGGTACGGCTGGAATCTGGACGAGATGGCCGACCACAACGTGCCGCCGCAGCGTCGGCGCACCATGCTCCGCGAGTACCTCGAGGCCATGCGGGAGCTGTGGACGCACGACGAGGCCGAGTACCACGGAGAGTTCGTCGACTTCGGTCCCAGCTGGGCCTGGCCCAAGACCGCCCGCACGCCCGGCCCGCTCACCCTCGTGGGAGCGGCCGGCACCGAGAAGAACCTCAAGTGGATCTGCCGCAGCGCCGACGGCTGGATGACCACCCCGATCTCCCAGGACATCGCCGGCAGCGTACGGACCCTGCGGGAACTGTGGGCCGAGGCCGGCCGGGAGGGCGAGCCCTACATCGTCGTCCTCGACGGGAAACCGGATCACGAGAAGATCGACGCCTACCGCGAGCTCGGCGTCCACGAACTCGTCTACGGCACCCCGGACCGGACCGAGGACGAGGTCCTGGCCTACATCGACCGCCTCGCCGGCAAACTCGGCCTCGACGCCCTGGTCTGACGCGGGCGGGGCCACCGGGAGCGCCCCGCCGGGGTCATGCAGGCGGGCTCCCGTGATCGGAGCAGCCGGGCTCCCGGGAGCGCCCCACCGGGACTCCGCACGCCGGTACCGTCAGGGTATGGACACCAGCGCGCCCGCCGCCCCCGTCGTCGTCGTCACCGGAGCCGGGGGAGGCCTCGGGGCCGCCACCACCGCGCTCTACGCCTCCCGGGGCTGGCACGTCGTGGCCGTCGACCTCCAGGCGCCGCCCGGCGGTGACCGAATCACGCCCCTCGCCGCCGACGTCACCGACTCCGCCTCGCTCACCTCCCTGTCCGACCGGGTCCGACGCGAGCACGGCCGCCTCGACGCGCTCGTCACGTTCGCGGGCGTCCTCGGGATCGGGCCGCTGGCCGAGACCGATCCGGACCGGGTGCAGCAGGTCCTGGACGTCAACGTCATGGGCACCGTGCGCACCGTCCACGCCCTGTGGGACCTCCTCCGGGAGACCCGCGGGAGGGTGGTGCTCATCAGCTCCGAGACCGGCCCGCAGCACGGCATGCCGATGAACGGCGCCTACGCCATGAGCAAACACGCGATCGAGGCCTACGGTGACGCGCTGCGGCGCGAGCTGATGTTCCTCGGCCTGGACGTCGTGCTCGTCCAACCGGGTCCGTTCCGCACCGGGATGACCGCCTCGATCCGGCGGCGCTTCCAGGAATCGACCGCCCCCGGTTCGCCGTTCGCCGCGATGGCCGCGGTGATGGGGGAAATGGCCGCCGGCGAGGACGACAAGGCCACCGACCCGTCCGTGCTCGCGGAGGCCGTGTGGACCGCCGGTACCACAACGCGCCCCCGTCGCCGCTACGCCGTGCGATGGGACCTCGGCCGACGTCTCCTCGACCATCTGCCGGTGGCGGTCGTGGACAAGGCGCTCGTCCTGGCGCTGGGCGGGAAGATCAACGCCAAGAAGCTGGAGCTGCGCCGCGAGGCCGTCGACGCCCGGGCCGAGATGAGCGAGGTCGTCGAATGAGCAACCTCGACCCCGACCCGCCCGAGATCGAGTGCGAGGCCGGCGGTGCGCCGGACGGGCCCCGTTCGGCAGAAGCACAGCCCGGCGGGGCCGTCGTGGAGATCATCACCTCCCGCGAGGTGCCCCTGGGCGGGCCGCGGGCGATCACGGTCCGCCGGACGCTGCCGCAGCGCCAGCGCTCGCTCATCGGCGCCTTCTGCTTTGTCGACCACTACGGACCGGATGACGTCTCGGCCACCGGCGGCATGGACGTGCCCTCGCACCCGCACACCGGCCTGCAGACCGTGAGCTGGCTCTTCGAGGGCAGCGTCACCCATCACGACTCCGGGGACAACCATGCGGTGGTGCGCCCGGGGGAGGTCAACCTCATGACCTCCGGCGCCGGCATCTGCCACACCGAGGTCTCGACCCAGGACACCACCGTCCTGCACGGCGTGCAGCTGTGGACCGTGCTACCCGAGGAACACCGCGAGAGCAGCGGCCGCAGGTTCGACCACCACGTGCCCGACCCCGTCGGATTCGCCGGCGGATCGGCGCGGGTCTTCATGGGGTCGCTGCTGGGCTCGTCGTCGTCGGTCACCACCTACACCCCCCTCGTCGCCGCGGAGCTCCGGCTCGACCCCGGCGCCGAACTGCGACTGGACGTCGACCCGGCCTTCGAGCACGGGCTGCTCGTCGACTCCGGTGATCTGACCCTCGAGGGCGTCGACGTGGAGGTCAGCCACCTCGCGTACACCGGCGTCGGCGAGACCACCCTGACGATCCGCAACACCGGCACCACCGCCGGACGGGCGGTCCTCATCGGTGGCACCCCGTTCGAGGAGGACATCATCATGTGGTGGAACTTCATCGGCCGGACCCACGACGAGATCGCGGGCTACCGCGAGCAGTGGGAGGCCGGATCGGAGCGCTTCGGACGCGTGGACGGGTACATCGGCCACGACCCGCGGGGGCTGACCCGGCTCCCAGCGCCCACCCTGCCCACCACCGCCCTCAAACCGCGGGTCAACCCGGACCCGCGCGCGCAGTCGACCCCGATGTGAGAGGACACCGCAGATGACCGAGTACACCGACAAGACCGGCGCCACCGTGACCGTGGACCGAGCCGACTCCACCGAGGCGTTCGAGGTCCGGGACGCCTCCGGCGAGGTCGCCGGCCACGCCGATTTCCGCGACCACGCCGGCGAGCGCGTCTTCCACCACACCGTGGTCGACGAGCAGTTCGGTGGCCGGGGCATCGGCACCGCACTCGTGCGCGGCGCGGTGGAGGCCACGCGCGAGGAGGGGATCACCATCGTGCCGGTGTGCTCGATGGTGGAGGGTTTCCTCGGCAAGAACGCGGACGAGTTCGCCGGCGCGTACCGGGAGGCCACGGACGCCGACCGGGCGCGATTCGGCGGGGAGGACGGCTGACATGGGGGTCCCGCAGTTGGATCGCGCCCAACGCGAGGTCTACAAGCAGCTCGTCCGCACCGCCGTGTCCTCGCGGGAGGCCTCCGGCGAGGCCGGGCTGGAGGAGTCGCTGCTCGAACTGGTCAACGTGCGCGTCTCGCAGCTCAACGGCTGCGCGGCCTGCCTGGCCACCCACGTGCCGGCGGCCCGCAAGGCCGGGGTCTCCCAGGACCGGCTCGACCTGCTGCCCGCGTGGCGGGAGATCGATGCGTTCGGTGACCCGGAGAGGGCGGTACTACGACTGGCCGAGACGCTGACCCGGCTGGACGACGCCGAGGAACGCGCCGCCGCGACCGCAGCCGCCGCCGACCACTTCTCCGACGAGCAGCTCTCGGCGCTCGAGTGGACGATCGTGCTGATCAACGCCTTCAACCGGGTGTCGATCGCCAGCCACCACCAGCCGGGGATCGAGGACTGACCGGGCCCGGCCGCGGTGCGGGGGTGCGGGGTCAGCGGGTGGCGCCCGGGCGGTCAGCGGGTGGCGACCGGCACCATCGCCGCCCGGTCGGAGCGGACGATCTCCTTGCCGAACGGGAAGCACGTGACCGGGATGAGCTTGAGATTGGCCCACGCCAGGGGCAGGCCGATGATCGTCATCGCCTGCGCGACGGCGGTGGCGACGTGGCCGATCGCCAGCCACAGTCCGGCCACCAGGAACCAGATGACGTTGGCGATCGTGCTCACCCCGCCGGGACGGCCCCGGTCGACGACCTCCCGGCCGAACGGCCACAGCACGTAGGCGGCGATCCGGAAACTCGCGACCCCGAACGGGATCGTGATGATGAGGATGCAGGCGAGGATCCCGGCCAGCACATAGCCGAGGAACAGCCAGATGCCCGCGGTCAGCAGCCAGATGATGTTGAGGACGAGGGTCAACACTGCACGCATGATGCCACCCTATGCCGGAAGCGGAAGTGGCATCGCAGGGCTACGGTGGGCGCTGTGAGCGATAAGCCGAACGTGCAGACCCTCGGCGAGCTGCGCGCCGCCGGATACACCAGCCGCAGCCTCCGCGAGGAGCTGCGCGAGAACCTGCTCGCGGCCCTGGCCGCCGGACGCGATCCGTGGCCCGGCATGCACGGCTTCGACACGACGGTGATCCCTCAGGTCGAGCGGGCGATCATCGCCGGCCACGACATCGTCCTCCTCGGCGAACGCGGCCAGGGCAAGACCCGCCTGCTGCGCACGCTCGTCGGATTGTTGGACGAGTGGTCGCCCGTCGTGGCCGGATCCGAGCTGGGCGAGGACCCGCTCGCGCCGATCACCGAACCCACGCGCGAGCGGATCGCCCGTGAGGGCGATGCGCTGCCCGTGCAGTGGCGCCACCGTGACGAGCGCTACGTGGAGAAACTGTCCACCCCGGACACCTCCGTCGCCGACATGATCGGCGACGTCGATCCCATGAGGGTGGCCGAGGGCCGCCGACTGGGTGACCCGGAGACCATCCACTACGGGTTGGTGCCGCGCGCGAACCGCGGGATCGTGGCCCTCAACGAGCTGCCCGACCTGGCCGAGCGGATCCAGGTGGCGTTGCTCAACGTCATGGAGGAGCGGGACGTCCAGATCCGAGGCTACGTCCTGCGCCTGCCGCTGGACGTGCTGGTGGTGGCCTCGGCCAACCCGGAGGACTACACCAACCGCGGTCGGATCATCACTCCGCTCAAGGACCGGTTCGGCGCCGAGATCCGGACCCATTACCCGCTCGACCTGGCCGACGAGATCGAGGTCGTGCGGCAGGAAGCCGAGCTGACCGCCGAGGTGCCGGACCCGCTGATGGAACTGCTCGCCCGGTTCACGCGCGAGCTGCGCACCTCCGACTCGATCAACCAGGCCTCCGGCGTCTCCGCCCGCTTCGCCATCGCCGGCGCGGAGACCGTCGCGGCGGCGGCCCGTCGGCGGGCGGCCGTGCGGGGCGCCGACGACCCGGGTGAGTCCGTGGCACGGCTCGTCGACGTGGACGCCGCCGTCGAGGTCCTGCGCGGCAAGATCGAGTTCGAGCCCGGCGAGGAGGGGCGCGAGACCGAGATCCTGCGGTACCTGCTGCGCATCGCCACGGTGGACGTCGTCCGCGGACTGTTCCGGGGGATCGACATGACCCCGCTGGTCGACGCGTTCGACGGGTCGGTGACCCTCACGACCGGCGCGAGCGTCACCGCCGCCGAATTCCTCGCAGCCCTGCCCGAGCTGTCCGAACCGGGGCTCTACGACGAGATCGCCGACAGGGTCGGTGCGTCGAACGTCGGCCAGCGGGCCGGCGGGATCGAACTGGCGCTGGAGGGGCTCTACCTCTCACGGCGTCTGTCCAAGGAGACCGGGGACGGCGCCGCCGTCTACGGCTGACACCATCGGCGGCTGCCGTGCGCCGCCGGAGCAGGAGGTGCGCGATGTCGCGACCAGAGCCCCGCGCCCGCTACGGGCGCTACATCGGCGGGCCGGACCCCCTCGCGCCCCCGCTCGACCTGTCCGAGGCGCTCGACTCGGTCTCCGAGGGCGTCATGGCCGGGTACTCCCCGGAGCAGTCCATGCGGGAGTTCCTCCGCACCGGCGGCCGCGACCAGACAGGCCTCGACGAGCTGGCCGGACGCATCCAGCGTCGACGCCGCGAACTGCTGCAACGGAACCACCTGGGCGGCACCCTCGAGGAGGTCTCCCGGCTGCTCGACGAGGCGCTGCTCGCCGAGCGGGGACAGCTCGCCCGCGACACCGCCATGGATCCGATGGACCGCACCCTGCGGGAGATGACCATCGAGAACCTGCCCGACTCGCCGGCCGCCGCGGTCGGGGAACTCAAGGACTACGACTGGGCCTCGTCCGACGCCCGCGAGGCGTACCGCCGCATCCAGGACCTCATGGGCGCCGAGGTGCTCGACGCCCGATTCGTCGGGATGAAAAAGGCGCTGGAGAACGCGACCGACGCCGACCGGGCGGCGGTGTCGGAGATGCTGTCGGACCTGACCGAACTGCTCGACAAGCAAACCCGCGGTGAGGACACCCCCGAGGACTTCCGGGAGTTCATGGACAAGCACTCCGACGCGTTCCCGGAGCAGCCGAAGGACGTCGAGGAGTTGATCGACACCCTCGCCGCGCGGGCGGCCGCGGCCCAGCGGATGATGCGCTCGATGACGCCGGAGCAGCGGGAGGAGCTCATGGCCCTGTCGCAGCAGGCGTTCGGTTCGCCCGAGTTGATGGAGCAGCTGGGCCGGTTGGACGGGCTGCTGCAGTCCCTGCGTCCGGGCGAGGACTGGGACGGCTCGGAGGACTTCGAGGGCTCCGAGGGGCTGGGGATGTCCGAGGGGACCGCGGCCATGGCCGAACTCGGAGACCTCGACCGGCTGGCCGAACAGCTCTCCCGGAGCGACAGGTCCCCGCTGTCCGAACTCGACCTGGAGGCGGTGGCCCGCCATCTCGGTCGCGAGGCGGCGGTGTCCGTGCAGACGCTGTCGCGGCTCGAACAGCAGATGCGTGAGTCCGGCTACCTCAGTCGCCGACCGGACGGGGACCTCCGACTCTCCCCGGCCGCGCTGCGCAAACTCGGGAGGTCACTGCTCCGCGACGCCGCGCAGCGGTTGTCCGGCCGGACCGGTGCGCGCGAGACCAGGCTGTCGGGGGCCGCGGGGGAGCAGACGGGGTCGAGCCGGGCCTGGGAGTTCGGTGACGTCGAGTCCTGGGACGTGCCCAGGACCGTGGGCAATGCGATCTCCCGGATCGCCGCGGAGGGGGGCGAGACGGGTGCGGGGATCCGGCTCCTGCCCGAGGACATCGAGGTCAGGGAGACCGAAGCGCGGACCCAGGCCGCCGTGGCGTTGCTGGTGGACACGTCGTTCTCCATGGCCATGGAGGGGCGGTGGGTCCCGATGAAGCGTACGGCCCTGGCCCTCCACCACCTGGTGAGCACCCGTTTCCGGCAGGACCGGCTGCAGCTCATCTCGTTCGGCCGCTTCGCCCAGACCCGGACAGTGGAGGACCTGCTCTCCCTGGACGCGCAGTACGAGGCCGGCACGAACCTGCATCATGCGCTCCTGCTCGCCGGGCGGTACTTCCGTGAGCACCCGACGATGCAGCCGGTGTTGCTCATCGTCACCGACGGCGAACCCACCGCCCACCTGCTCAGCGGCGGGGAGCCGTGGTTCGCCTACCCGCCGGACCCCGACACCATCCGGATCACCGTCGACGAGTTGGACCGGGTCGCCCGCACCGGGGCGCAGACGACCTTCTTCCGGCTGGGCGACGACCCGGGTCTGTCCCGGTTCCTCGACGCGCTGGCCCGGAGGGTCGACGGCACGGTGGTGGCGCCGGACGTCGACGACCTGGGCGCAGCCGTGGTGGGGCGGTTCCTGCACTCACGGCGCGGCCGGCCCTCACCCGGCGACCCGTGGAGCGCCGGCAGTCGCTGGGCGGTGTGACCCGCCCTTGCGGCCCGCCCGGCCCGCAGACCAGCCCGGCCCGCCCCGCAGACCACGAAATCCGCTACCCCGAATCCGGATCCGCTACCCAGATTCGAATAGCGGATCCGGATTCGGAATAGCGGATCCGGGGCGGTTGGGGGCTCAGGGCATCGGCGCGCCGACCTCGCCGGAGTCGCGGCGCAGCACGCGCAGCGAGTCCACGGCCCGGACCTCGGTGAACTGGCCCGACTCGAGCGCGCGGCAATAGATCTCGTACGGGGGACGGCCGCCGTCCTCCGGGTTCGGGAACACGTCGTGGATCAGCAGCGCCCCGCCGATCTCCACCCATGGGGCCCAGCCCTCGTAGTCGGCCTGCGCCGCCTCGGAGGAGTGGCCTCCGTCGATGAAGACGAACGACGCGGGTTTGCCCCAGACGCGGGCCACCTGGGTCGACGTGCCCACCGCGGCGGTCACCACGTCGTCGAGCCGGGCGTCCCACATGGTGTGGCGGAACGAGCCCAGGGTCTCCAGGCGGCCGGTGTGGGGGTCCACCAGCGAGGTGTCGTGGTACTCCCAGCCGGGCTGGTGCTCCTCGGAACCGCGGTGGTGGTCCACGGTGACGATGCTGCCGCCGGTCACGCGGGCGGCCGCGCCGAGGAACACGGTGGAGCGGCCGCAGTAGGTGCCGATCTCCACGCCCACACCGTCGCCCAGGAACTCGCAGGCGATGTCGTACAAGGTGATGCCCTCCTCCAGCGGCATGAAGCCGGGGGCGGCGAGCGCTACGGCGAGCAGCGCGGGTTCGATCTCGGGTGCGGTCATGGGTTTCAACCTAGCGCCCGCCCCTCAGCCCTCGGCGCGGCGGGCGGCCTTGCGGGCACGCGCCACGTGCGGGCCCACGACGTTGCCGAGTTTGGTCCCGTTGGGCCAACCCGCGTAGTAGCAGAGGAACACCACGATCTCCTCCAGTTCCTCGGGCGTCAGCTCGTCGTTGCCCAATGCCGCCCCCACCTGGATGTCCGCGATGTCGGTGTTGCCCTGGGCCGTCAGCGCCCCCAGGAGCAGCAACCGGCGATCGCGGTGACTCAGGCCCGGGCGGGACCAGATCCTGCCGAACAGGTGGTCCGCGGTCTCGGCGAAATAATCACCCGGCCCGTCGGACATCTCGAAGCCGTACACCTCGGTCATCCTGGCCAGACCGTGCTCGCGCTCCGGGCTCATCCCGGCGTCCGCGGCGTCGCTCATCGGTTCTCCTCGTCGTGGTCGTGGTCGTGGTCGTCGTCGTCGTGGTCTCGTCCGGTCCCGCCCGCATCGCCGGACACACCGCCCGCCGCACGGACGTCCGCGCGGCGGGCGAGCTCACCCGGCCCGACACCGAACCCGGTGCCCAGGTCGCGCAGCGCGATGGTGCCCAGGGGCAGGTCCACGCCCAGCCGGTCGGCCAGGCCCAGGGCGAGGGACAGGTCCTTCTCTCCCAGGCCACGGACGTGGGTGAACACGCCGTGCCAGAAGTCGTCGGCCTCGATCGGCGCGGTGGTGTCCCGCAGCATCACGGCCCCGGCGCCGCCGGTGATGGCGTCGGTGTGGCGGACCACCCGTCCCAGTTTCGCGATGTCGATGCCCGCGGCCTCGGCCAGCCGGGAGGCCTCGGCGGTGGCGGTGAACGAGATGAAGTGCAGGAGGTTGCGGGCCAGCTTCATCCGCGTGCCCGCACCCACCTCCCCGGCGTGCACGGGCATGCCCGCCCACAGCGCGAACACCGGCTTGCACGCCTCGTAGACCTCGCGCGGCGCACCGACCATCACGGCGAGCTGACCCGATTCCGCCCCCTGGGCGCCACCCGACACCGGCGCGTCCACCAGGTGGACCCCGGCGGTCGCACACACCTCGGCCAGCTCAACAGCCGTCGAGTCGGCGATGGTGGAGTGGACCGCGATCACGGTCCCCGGTGCGGCGGTGCGCAGGATCCCCTCGGGCCCGTCGACGACGTCACGCACCTGGGCGTCGTCCAGCACCGTCACCGACACCAGGCGCGCCGTGCGGGCGACCTCGGCACCGGTGGCGGCGGCGGTGGCCCCCTCGGCGACGAACGGCTCGGTCGTCTCCGGGCGCACGTCGCACACCACGAGCCCGCCCGGCCAGGCCAGGAGGCGCTTCGCGATCGGCGCACCCATGTTGCCCAGGCCTATGAACCCGACCGGGGCGGGGGAGTCGCCGGGACCGCCGGGGCCGATCGCGGGTGCGGGGTCCTGTTCGGGGGCCGGGGCCGGGTCGCTCGTGATCGGATGCCCGCTCATGACCGGATGATCTGTCCGCCGTCGACGTTGAAGATCTGCCCGGTGATCCACGACGCCTCGTCCGACAGCAGGAACAGCAGCATCCCCACCAGGTCCTCCGGCTGACCCATGCGCTTGATGGGCAGCTTGTCGACCATCTCCTTGACGATCGACTGCGGGGTCGAGGAGCGGTTGGCCTCGGTGTCGATCGGCCCGGGAGCGATGGCGTTAATGCGGATGTTCGAGCCGCCCAGCTCGGTGGCGAGCTGCTGGGTGAGGCCGTTGACGCCGACCTTGGCCAGCCCGTAAAAGCCCGAGTACAGCCACGCCGCGGTGGAGGACTGGTTGACGATGGCGCCACCGCCGGCGGCGGTCATCTTCTCCCAGCAGGCGCGGACCATGAGCAGCTGACCGTTGAGGTTCACCGACATGAACTTCTCGTAGTAGTCCCACGGCACGGTGATGAGGAAGTCGAGCTTCATGCCGCCGAAGATCGCGGCGTTGTTGACCAGGATGTCCAGGCGGCCGAACTCCTCGACCGCGGCCTCGGCGCAGGCGTTGGCCGAGTCGGGGTCGGAGACGTCCGTGTGCCGGAAGACCGCCCGGCCGCCCGCGGCGACGATGTCCGCGGCGACCCGCTCCCCGTTCTCGGTCGACACGTCGGCGACCACCACGTTCGCGCCCTCGGCCGCGAGGGCCTTGGCGTACTCCTCGCCGATGCCGCCGGCGGCTCCGGTCACGATGGCGGTCCTACCGTCGAAACGTCCCATGTCGTGTGTCTCTTCCTGTCGGCGTGGTGATGCTGGATGGGGTGGTGCTGGTGAGTGGTGCTGGTGAGTGGTGTGGGGCCAGGTGCCGGGCCAGTGGTGCCGGGTGCCCGGGCTCTCCGGTGCTGTCCGGGGCTGTCCGGGGCCTCAGGCCGGGGTGGCCACGGACTTGATCTCGAGGTACTCCTCGAAGCCCTCGCGGCCCATCTCGCGGCCGATGCCCGACTGCTTGTACCCGCCGAACGGCACGTCGGCGCCGTACCACTGGCCGCCGTTGACGCCGAGGGTGCCGGTGCGGATGCCGGCCACGACCTTCTCGATCCGCTCGGGGTCGGTGCCCCACACGGCTCCGGACAGTCCGTAGGGGGAGTCGTTGGCGATCCGGATCGCATCGGAATCGCCATCGTGGGGGATGACCACCAGGACGGGGCCGAAGATCTCCTCCTGTGCCACCCGCGCCGAGTTGTCGAGACCGGAGATGAGGGTCGGCTCCACCCAGAACCCGCGCTCCATGCCCTCGCCGGTGGGGCGGCCGCCACCGATCTCGATGGTGCCGCCTTCCTCCACGGCCAGGGCGATGTAACCCTCGATGCGCTCGCGCTGGACGGCGGAGATGACCGGGCCGCAGAAGGCACCCGGGTCGTTGGGGTCCTTCGGGGCGAACGCCGCCATGGCGCCCTTGGCCGCCTCGACCGCCTCGTCGTACCTCTCGCGGGGCACGACGAGGCGGGTGGTCAGCGCACAACCCTGGCCGGCGTGCGTACACGCGTTGAGGGCGGTCATGAAGCACGCCGAGTTCAGGTCGGCGTCGTCCAGCACGACCGCGGCGGACTTGCCGCCGAGCTCGAGGAAGACCTTCTTCAGCGTCTCGGCGGCGGCGGCCATGATCTTCTTGCCGGTCGCGGTGGATCCGGTGAAGGAGACCAGGTCGACGCGAGGATCGGTGGTCAGCTGTTCGCCGAGGCCGTGGTCGGACGACGACACCACGTTGAGTACGCCGGCGGGGATGTCCGTCTCCTCGGCGGCGATCCGGGCCACGGCCGCGGCGATGAGCGGGGTGTCGGGGGCGGGCTTGAGCACCACTGTGCAGCCGGCGGCCAGCGCGGGGCCGATCTTGGCGAAGTTGATCTGGTTGGGGAAGTTCCACGGGGTGATGGCCCCGACGACGCCGATCGCCTCGCGCCGGGTCGAGCGGTTGGAGCGCACGCCCATGATCTCGGACACCCCGAGCTCGGTGACCCACTCGTAGGCCTCCACCAGGTCGGCGAGCCAGCCCAGGTCCGCGACGGGCCCCTCCAGCTGGGGGCCGGTCGTGAACATGTGGGGCGCGCCGACCTCGGCGATGGTCAGTGCCCGCAGCTCCTCGATGTGTCCCTGCAGTGCGTCGCGGAGCTGGCGCAGGCACCGCGCGCGGAACGAGTGGTCCCAGGACCAGTCGGTGGTGTCGAACGCGGTGCGCGCGGCGGCGATGGCCGCGTCCATGTCCTCGCGCCCGGCGTCGGCGGCCCGGCCGATGACCTCCTCGGTGGCGGGGTTGAGGACGTCGAACGTGGCGCCCCCGGTGGCGGGTCGCAGCTCACCGCCGATCAGCAGGGGGGCGGTGTCGGTGATGCTCGTCGTCACTTCGGAGCCTTCCGTCGTGGTGGGTCGATTCAGGGGTGGACCGATACAGAGATGGATCGATGCAGAATGGGTGGACAGCTGTCTAGACGATAGTCCGGATGGTGGTGTACTGTCCAGACACATGTCCAGTGATCTTCGGTTCGAATCGACGCGGCGCAGGCTCAACGGCCAGCAGGCCGAGACCGTCGACCGCCTGACCAGCGCGGCGGTCGAGGTGCTGCGGGAGAAGGGTCCGGGAGGCCTGGCCGTCCGTGCCGTGGCCGCCAGGGCCGGCGTCGCACCGGCGACCGCCTACACGTACTTCTCCTCCAAGGGCCACCTCATCGCGGAGGTGTTCTGGCGGCGTCTGGACGACCACGTGACCGAGGCCGCCGACGGTGGCTCCACCGCCGACCGGGTGGTCGCCGTGTTGCGCGACGTCGCGCTCCTCCTCGCCGACGAGCCCGAACTGTCGTCGGCCGTCACCGCCGCCCTGTTGGGTGACGACCCCGAGGTCTCCCACCTGCGGGTCCGGATCGGCGCCGACATCCGACGTCGCCTCGTGGCGGCGTTGGGGGAGCGGAACGACGACGAGGTGGTCCAGGCGCTGGAGATGGTCTACGCCGGGGCACTCGTCCGGGCGGGCATGGGCTACGGCTCCTACTCGGACATGGCAGACGCGATCGAATCCGCAGCACGACTGATCCTGAGGTGACCCCTGAGATGACCACCGCGACGCCCGCTCCGCTCGTGTTCAGCCCGTACGACTACGCGGTGCACGAGGATCCCTACCCGTTCTACGCCCGTCTCCGCGCGGAGGCGCCCGTCTACCACAACCCGGACCTCGACTTCTGGGCGCTGAGCAGGCACGCGGACGTCCGCGAGGCGTTCCGCGCGCCGGACGTGTTCTCCAACGCCATGGGGGTCTCGCTGGACCCCGCCGCGTACGGGCCGCACGCCTACAAGACGATGTCCTTCCTCGCGATGGACGATCCCCGCCACGCCCGCCTGCGCAAACTGGTGAGCAAGGGGTTCACCTCCAGGCGCGTGGACGCCCTGTCCGAGGGGATCTCGAGGATCTCGCGGCAGTACTGGGACAAGTGCCTGGCCCGGTCCCGCGACGGGGAGACCATCGACTTCGTCGACGACTACGCGGGCAAGCTGCCCATGGACGTCATCTCGGATCTCATGGGCGTACCGGAGGTCGACCGGGCCGAACTGCGTCGGCTGGCCGACCTCGTCATGCACCGCGAGGAGGGCGTGCAGGACGTGCCGGAGGACTCGATGGTGGCCGCGCTCGACCTCATCACCTACTACCAGGGGATGGTCGCCGAGCGTCGTACCGCCCGGACCGGGGACCTCACCTCCGCGCTGCTCGACGCCGAGATCGACGGCGAGAAGCTGGACGACGACGAGATCCTGTCCTTCCTGTTCCTCATGGTGGTGGCCGGTAACGAGACCACGACCAAGCTTCTGGCCAACGCCCTGTTCTGGGGCCACGAGTACCCCGGCCAGTCGCGGGCCGTGCTCGACGATCCCGCCCTGGCGCCGGCCTGGGTTGAGGAGACGCTGCGCTTCGACACCTCGAGTCAGATGGTCCTGCGTACCACCACCGAGCCCGCCACGGTCCGGGGTGTCACCATCCCCGCCGACCAGAAGGTCCTGTTGCTCATCGGGTCCGCGAACCGCGACGAGGAGGTCTTCGACCGCGGCGACGCCTTCGATCTCGCGCGGGACACCACGGCGAGCCTGAGTTTCGGTCAGGGACCCCACTTCTGTCTGGGGGCGCACCTCGCCCGGCTCGAGGGCCGCATCGCGCTGGACATGATCGCCCGCACGATCACCGGCTACGAACTGCTCCCCGGGGCCGAGCGCGTCCACTCCTCCAACGTCCGCGGCTTCGCCCATCTGCCCATGCGGGTCGAGGTGGCGCGCTGATGAGCCTGCGGTTCCCGTCCCACCCGGACGCCTCCGAACGTCCAGCCCTGGTCACCGGCGCCTCCTCGGGCATCGGCCGCGCGAGTGCCGAGTCCCTCGCGGCACTCGGGCACCCGGTCGTCGTGGGCGCGCGCCGCGCGGATCGGCTCGACGACCTGGTGCGCACCATCCGCGAGGCCGGGGGCGAGGCCACGGCCCGGGAGGTCGACGTCACCGACGCCGACTCCGTCGCCGGGTTCGTCGCCGCGGCTGCCGATGCGTACGGCCCCGCAGAGGTGCTGGTCTCCAGCGCGGGGAGCCTGAAGATGGCGCGGGTCTGGGAGATGGACCCGGACGACTTCGCCGCCCAAATCGACATCCACCTGCTCGCCGTCCACCGCCTGCTGCACGCGGTACTGCCCGGCATGATCGACCGCCGCCGCGGGGACGTCGTGCTCATCGGCTCCGACGTGGCCTACACGGCCCGGCCGCGCTCCGGCGCGTACGTGGCGGCCAAGGCCGGACTGGAGACCATGGCCAAGCAGGCCCGCCGGGAGCTCGAGGGCACCGGGGTGCGGCTCGGCGTGGTCCGGCCCGGTCCGGTGATGACCGAGATGGGCACGGACTTCGACCAGGACACGGCCGAGGCCGTCATCAACGAATGGGTGAGGCACGGATTCGGTCGTCATCCCCGGATGTGCAAACCCGCCGACCTCGCGCGCGGGGTCACCGCCATGGTGTCCATGCCCCGCGGCGCCCAGATCACCGAGCTGGAGATCCAGCCGGAGGCCCCCATCGAGGAGGACTACTCGTGACCAGCATCGACAGTTCCACAGACGAGCCCACCGACTTCTCGGGCCTGGACGAGCCGCAGCGCGTGTCCGGCGGAGAGGGCGAACTCGGCCACATGGACGAGCTACGCACCGACCCGATCAGCCTGTTCTGGCGGGTCCGACAGGAGTGCGGCGACCTGGGCGTGTTCCGGATCGCCGACCGCGACATCTGCCTGGCCTCGGGTGCCGCCGCGAACGAGGCGTTCTTCCGGGCGCCCGACGAGGCGCTGGACCAGGCGGCCGCCTACCCCTTCATGACCCCGGTGTTCGGTGAGGGCGTCGTCTTCGACGCCAGCCCCGAGCGCCGCTCGGAGATGCTCCACAACACCGCGCTGCGCGGTGACCACATGCGCCAGCACGCCGTCACCATCCCGCACGAGGTCCAGCGCATGGTGGCCGAGTGGGGCGACGAGGGCGAGATCGACCTGCTCGAGTGGTTCTCCGAACTCACCATCTACACCTCGTCGGCGTGCCTCATCGGCCCCAAGTTCCGCGAGCAGCTCGATTCCCGGTTCGCCCACCTGTACCACGACCTGGAACAGGGGACCGACCCCCACGCCTACATCGACGCCTACGCCGACATCCCCGCGTTCCGCAAGCGTGACGAGGCCCGCGCCGGGCTGGTCGAGCTCGTCTCCGCGATCATGGACGACCGCGTCGCCAACCCGCCCGCCGACAAGGAGGACCGGGACCTGCTCGACGTGCTGGTCTCGGTGAAGAACGACGACGGCGCGCACCGGTTCACCCCGGACGAGGTCACCGGCATCTTCATCTCGATGATGTTCGCCGGGCACCACACGACCTCGGGGACGAGCGCCTGGATGCTCATCGAACTGCTCAAGCATCCCGAGTACCTCTCGCAGGTCGTGGCGGAACTCGACGAGGTGTACGCGGACGGGGCCGAGTACAGCTTCGGCGCACTGCGGCAGATGCCCAAGGTGGAGAACGCCCTCAAGGAGACGCTGCGGCTGCACCCGCCGCTCATCATCCTCATGCGCGTCGCCCAGGAGGACGTGCGGATCGGGGACTACGTCGTCCACGCCGGCCAGACCGTCGCCGCCTCGCCGGCGGTGTCCAACCGGCTGCCGGAGGACTTCCCCGACGCGGACGCGTTCGACCCGGACCGGTACGCGGAACCGCGGCAGGAGGACATCGTCAACCGCTGGACGTGGATCCCCTTCGGCGCCGGCCGGCACCGCTGCGTGGGGGCGGCGTTCGCCCAGCTGCAGATCAAGGCCATCTTCTCGGTCCTGTTGCGGGAGTTCGAGTTCGAGCTCGCCCAGCCGGCGGAGAGCTACCACAACGACCACTCGAAGATGGTCGTCCAGCTGGCCCAGCCGTGCACCGTCCGCTACCGGAGGAGGCGGCGCTGATGGGCGGGGAGTCGCCGATGCGGGTCGAGGTCGACTTCGACCTGTGCCAGGCCCACGCCGAGTGCCAGGCCGAGGCGCCCGAATGGTTCACGGTGCCCAAGGGGCCCGAGGCGAAGGTACGGGCCAAGCGGGGCCGGATACCCGACAGCCAACTCGAGGCCGTCAAGGCCGCCGTCAAGTACTGCCCGACACAGGCACTGCGCCTGGTCGACACCCCAGACCCCACGCAAGAGAGCCCCAGGAGTGAGTGACGTGACCCGATACGACCGCGCCGAGATCGCCGAGTTCGTGGAGCGCTGGATCGAGGCCAACGCGGTGTGCGAGCGGAACAAGGACTGGACGCCGCTGGCCGACTTCTACGCCGAGGACGCCACCTACGGGTGGAACTACGGCACCAAGGACGACTTCATGGCGGTCGGCCGGGACGAGATCCGAGACATCGCGCTCGGGCAGGAGATGGCCGGACTCGACGGCTGGGAGTACCCGTACATCCGCACGATCATCGACCCGGAGACCGGGGACGTGTTGTGCCTGTGGAAGCAGATCGCGCGCGACACGGTCGACCCCAAGACGGGCGAGCCGTACGAGGTCCACGGTCTGGGCGGATCGTGGTTCCTCTACAACGGGAACCAGCAGTGGGCGTGGCACCGCGACTTCTTCGACTTCGGCAACGTCGTCGACCTGTTCATGCGCATGTACGAGGCCGACGCACTCACCGATTCCATGAAGCAGCGGTTCGAGGCGGCCGGCGACAAGCCGGCGGGCTGGTACCGCATCGAGGACAGCCCGGCCCCGCTGTGGCCGGTCTCCTCCCCGGAGGAGGTCTGAGTCCCGTGAGCATCTCCCCGCCGCCCGATCCCCTGGACGCCCTCGACCACGCCACGCTCGCCCGGCTCCTGCCCGACCTGCTGCTCATCGGCCAGCTCATCGACCGGGCCGGCATGCCGGCGCTGCTCGGCGAGTTCGGCGTCGACGGCATGAGGGACGTCGCGATCGAGGAATGGCAGGCCGCCAGTCCCCACTACGCCCGCCGGATGAAGGACGCGCTGTCGATCACCGGCGACGGCGTCGCCGAGATCTTCAAGGGCTTCCAACTGGACGTGGGCGCCCCGCCGGAGTTCATGGACTTCCGGTACTCGGTGACCGACCACGACAACGGTGAGTTCTGGCTGGACCACTGTGGAGCCCTCATGGACGTCGAGCCGATGGGGGACCGGCTGGTCACCACCATGTGCCACGACATCGAGGACCCCACCTTTCCCGCCACCGCGCTGGCCACCAACCCGCTCGCGGTCGTCGAACCCATCCACCGCCCGCCCCGCGCCCCGGAGGGCCGCACCCCGCACTGCCACTGGCGGGTGCGGATCGACCCGGACGGCGAGCCGTTCCCGGTGCCCGGACCCGCGCTCGAGTCCGCGTCCAGCCGGATCATCGACTTCCGGTTCGACCCCCCGGCGCCCCGGGACACGACGGGCGAGGGCCCGCGCGACGACTACGCGGGACCACTGCTGACCGACCTGGTCTTCACCGAGTTCACCTCCGCCGCACTCATCCGGATCACCCGCGAGGTCTATCTCCAGATGCACCTGCTCGCCGTCGGTTTCCATCAGTCGGTGCGGCGTCGGTCGGACACCGAGACGGCGGACCGGCTCCTCGCCTACCAGGCCACCGGCATCGCCGGTGTCGCGGCGGGACGGATCCGCGAGGTCCTGGGCGTGGGCCCCGACGCGCTCGGCCTCGCCGCGGTGCTCGATCTGCACCCTCTCGCCGGGCCCACCGCCTACACCGGCTACTCATCGGAGGTGTCCGCGGACGGTACCGAGCTGACGGTGCGCTGGGACACCGCCGCCGACGGGTTCGCCGACGACACCTGGCTCCCGCTGCTCGCCCGGGACGGACTCCGGCCCCTCGCCGCCGCCGCGCAGGCGGTCGACCCGCACTGGACCGTGGAGCGAGTCCCGACGGACGGCTCGCACGTGGAGGCGGTCCTGCGGTTGGGCGACGAGCCGGCCACGGAGGGCGAGGAGGTCGCCGTCACCCGCATCAGCACGGGCGCGGCGTTCACCTTCGGACCCACCCGCACCCCGATCCCCATCACGCCCGTCTGAACCGACCCCACCCGTCGAGTCCGCTCCACCCGAGTAGCCCGCCCCGGAGGACCCCGTAATGGCACACACCCTGGCAGATCTCTTCGAGCACGCGGTCGACGCGTACGGACGCGACCGGCTCGCGGTGGTGGAGGACGACCGCCGGCTCACCTACGCGGACCTGGAGGCCGAGGCCAACCGGTGGGCGGACGGGCTGGCCTCCCGGGGGGTGGGGCTCGGCGATCACGTGGCGATCCACCTGCGCAACGGGGTGGACTGCATCGCGCTGTTCCTCGGCGTCCTCAAACTCCGCGCCGTGCCCGTCAGCATCAACTACCGCTACGCGGGATCCGAGCTGGGGTACCTGTACGACTACTCCGACTCCTGCGCCCTGGTCTTCCACCGCGAGTTCACCCCGGCGGTGGCGGGTGCGGTCGGGGACGCGGAGCGGCTGCGTCACCTCATCGTGGTCGAGGACGGATCCGGGGCGGGGGAGCTGCCGGCCGGCACGCTCGACGCCCGGGAGCTCCTCGCCGCGGCCTCGCCGGACCGGGCGCCGGTGGAACGCAGCGCGGACGACCTCTTCCTCGTCTTCACGGGCGGGACCACCGGCAAGCCGAAGGGCGTGATGTGGCGCCAGGAGGACCTGTGGCGCAGCCTCGGCGGGGGCAGCGACTACTACACCGGGAAGCCGGTGCCCGACGAGTACCACCAGTCCCGTGCCGGCCTGGGCGCGGACCCCGCGCGCTACCTCGTGCTGCTCCCGCTCATCCACACCTCCGGGCTCATGCCCTCGTTCACCGCGCTGTTCTCCGGGGGTACGTGCCACTACCTGCCGCACTTCCGGGCGGACGACGTGCTCGAGGAGATCGAGAGCGAGAAGATCCAGATCGTCGTCCTCGCCGGCGACGCCATGGTGCGGCCGATGCTCGAACGGATGCGCGGCACCGGTGCCGACACCTCGAGCGTGTTCATGGTCAGCTCCGGCGCCGCTCTGTTCTCGCCGGCGGTCAAGGCCGAGCTCTTCGAGCTGCGCCCCGATCTCATGATCATGGACGCGTTCGGGTCCTCCGAGAGCGGCTTCGGCGGACTGGGGGTCGTGACGAAGGCGAACGTCGACGACGGATCGCTGTTCACCGACCACGGCCCCCGCATCCCACGCGGTAGCGGCCTGCAACTGGTCGACGACTTCGACGAGCCGCTGCCCGACGACTCCACCGAGATCGGCTGGATCGTCAAGGCGGGTTACCAGCCCAGTGGCTACTACAAGGACGCCGCCAAGTCGGCCGAGACGTTCCGCGAGATCGCAGGGACCAGGCGGGTGTTCACCGGCGACCGCGGCAGGTACGACGGCCCGGACACGATCATCATGCTCGGCCGGGGCAGCCAGGTGATCAACTCCGGTGGCGAGAAGATCTTCGCCGAGGAGGTCGAGTCGGCGCTCAAGGCCGCCGAGGGCGTGCAGGACGCCGTGGCGCTGGGCGTGCCCGACGAGCGGTTCGGCCACCGGGTCGGGGCGGTGCTCCAGTGGGATGACGGCCACACCGGGGACTTCGCAGCCCTGGAGGAGGCGCTGCGCGCGACCCTGGCGGGGTTCAAGATCCCGGTCGCGTTCTGGGTCGTCGACAAGGTGGAGCGGCACCCCAGCAGCAAGACGGACTACGGGTGGGCCAAGCGGACCCTCGCCGCCCGTGGACCCGACCACGACCGCCGGCAGTGACCGCGCTCCACCTGGGCGGGCGGGCGTACGCCGTCACCGGATCCTCTCGCGGGATCGGGGCCGCGGTGGCCGAGGACCTGGCGGCCCGGGGTGCGGACGTCGTGCTCAACGGCCGGGATCCACGGGCGCTGGCCGAGCAGGTCGACGACCTCGCGGCACGGTCGACCGGCCGGATCCGCGGCGTCGCCGGGTCGGCGCACGAGCCCGCCGTCGCCGAGGAGCTGCTCGCCCGGGCGAGGGAGGGGGACTCGGTCGTGGGCGGCCTCATCACGTGCGCCGGGGTGCCCGAACCGGCGGGGTCGTCGATCCTCACGGTGTCCCACGCCGACTTCGCCGACCTCATCGACGCCCACCTGGGCACGGTGTTCGCCCCCTGTCGCGTCTTCGCGCCACACCTGGTGGAGGCGGGAACTGGTGCGATCGTCACCACGTCGTCGTTCGCCTGGAAGGGCGACTACGGCGGGACCGGCTACCCGGCGGGCAAGGGCGCCGTCACCTCACTCACCATGGCGATCGCGGGGGAGCTGGCCGAGCACGGGATCCGGGCGAACGTCGTGTGCCCCGGCGCGCGCACCCGTCTGTCCAGTGGGGGGGCCTACGAGGAGCAGATCCGGGACCTGGGGCGCCGGGGAATGCTCGACGAGCTGAGTGTGGCCGGGGCACTGGACCCGGCGGGCCCGGAGTACGTCGCACCCCTCTACACCTATCTCGTCTCCGACCTCTCCGCGGGGATCACCGGGGGCGTCTTCGCCGGATCGGGCGGCTTCGTCGGACGATTCCCCACGCCGGAGGCCCAGATCCTGGCGTACCGCGATTTCCACTCGCATCCGCCGTGGACGCCCGAGGAGATCGACGGCCTCCTCCGGACGTGAGCCGCCTCGGGACCCGCGTCGCGCGGCGGCCGCCCGCGGACCGCGCACCGGACGGGGACGACCACCTCGTCGTCGTCGCCCGTCCTCGCACGCCCCGGACGGCGTCCACCGTCAGCGCAGTGCGTCCTCGCGGAACTCACCGGGGAAGTCCACCGACGGGCCGTTGTCGACCTCGCCGCGGCGTAGCTCCACCCGCCTGATCTTGCCCGAGATGGTCTTGGGTAGGTCGGTGAACTGCAGGCGCCGGACCCGCTTGTATCCGGCCAGGTGCGTGCGCGAGTACTCGAAGATCTCGCGCGCCGTGGCCTCGGTGGGCTCCCAGCCGCCGGCCAGGACGACGAAGGCCTTGGGCACGCTCAGCCGCACCGGGTCGGGGGAGGGGACGACGGCGGCCTCGGCGACGGCCGGGTGCTCGAGCAGCACCGATTCCAGCTCGAACGGCGAGATCCGGTAGTCGGAGGACTTGAACACGTCGTCGGTGCGCCCGACGTAGGTGATGTAACCCTCCGCGTCCCGGGACCCCACGTCACCGGTGTGGTAGAAGCCGTCCGCGTAGGCGGCGTCGGTGCGCTCGGCATCACCGTGGTAACCGACCATCAGACCCAGCGGGCGGGGATCGAGGCGCAGGCAGATCTCGCCCTCCGCGCCGTCGCCGGCGACCTCCTGGCCGGTGGCCGGGTCGACCAGCACCACGTCGAAGCCGGGGCACGGGCGGCCCATCGAGCCGTCCTTGATGGGCTGGCCCGGGGTGTTGGCGATCTGCACGGTGGTCTCGGTCTGGCCGAACCCGTCGCGGATCGTCACCCCCCACGCGTCCCGGACCCGGCCGATGACCTCGGGGTTGAGCGGCTCGCCGGCGCCCACCGCCAGGCGGGGCGGGACCTGCAGCTGGGTCAGGTCGGCCTGGATGAGCATCCGCCACACGGTCGGGGGGCAGCACAGGCTGGTCACCCCGCAGCGGTCCATCTCGCGCATCATCGCCGTCGCGTCGAACCGCGAATAGTTGTAGATGAACACGCACGACCCGGCGATCCACGGGGTGAAAACGTTGGACCAGGCGTGCTTTGCCCAGCCGGGGGAGGAGACGTTGAGGTGGACGTCGCCGGGCTGCAGGCCGATCCAGTACATGGTCGACAGGTGGCCCGCGGGGTAGGAGGCGTGCGTGTGCTCGACGAGCTTGGGCTTGCTGGTGGTGCCTGAGGTGAAGTACAGCAGCAGCGTGTCGTCGGCGTGGGTGGTGTGGCTCGGTTCGAAGTCGGGCGAGGCGTCCATCGCGGCGGCCAGATCGGTCCAGCCCTCCGGCGCGCCACCCCGCTCCTCCCCGCCGACCGAGATCCGCTGGTAGTCGCCGGAGATGTCGGCGAAGCGCCCGGCCAACTCGGCGCGCGCGATCACGTGCTTGATCCCGCCGCGCGCGATGCGGTCCCGCAGGTCGCCCTCGGCGAGCAGGGTGGTGGCGGGGATGACCACGGCGCCGAGCTTGATCACGGCCAGCATGACGTCCCACAACTCGACCTGGTTGGCGAGCATGAGCAGGATGCGGTCGCCGGGCCCGACGCCGCTGTCGCGTAGCCAGTTGGCCGTGCGGTCGGACCGGATCCGCATCTCGTCGAACGAGTACTTGGCCTCCGTGGGGGCCCCGCCGCCGTCGTGCTCCTCGACGATCCACAGTGCCGGGTCGTCGTTCCCCTCGGCCTGCACGTCGAACCAGTTCAGCGCCCAGTTCCACTCGTCGAGTTCGGGCCAGGCGAAACCGTCCCGCGCGGCGTCGTAGTCCTGCGCGTGTGCCTGGAGGAAGTCGCGGGCGGCGCGGAACCGGACGGTGGCCTCGGTGGGCAGCGGGGGCATGGATGCTCCTGTCGACGGAACGTGTGAGTGAGTCAGCTCACAGTAGGTCCGCGCCAGGGGGTGGCGGTACACCCGAAAGGGGAGGGTCCGGGGCTGATCGGGGCCCGGCTATGGATTACTAGGAGTTGCAAGTATATGGTGATGGGCATCACGGGACAGGGGTGAGCGGGCTCAGATGCGCGCCGCCCCACTGAGGAAGGGACGTCCATGTCGGATCTCAGGCAGGTCGAGCACTACATCAACGGCGCGCGGGTCGCGGCCACCGGGGGGCGGAGCCAGGAAGTGCTCAACCCCAGCACGGGCAAGGCGCAGGCGGTCGTACCACTGGCCACCACGGCCGAGGTCGACGACGTCATCGCCAAGGCAGCCGCCGCGCAGAAGGCGTGGGCCGCGCAGAACCCGCAGAAGCGCGCCCGCGTGCTCATGCGGTTCGTGGACCTGGTCAACCAGAACATGGACGAGCTCGCCGAGCTGCTCGCGATCGAGCACGGCAAGACCACGCCGGACGCCAAGGGCGACATTCAGCGCGGCCTCGAGGTCGTTGAGTTCGCGATCGGCATCCCGCACCTGCTCAAGGGCGAGTTCACCGAGAACGCGGGCACCGGCGTGGACGTCTACTCCATGCGCCAGCCGCTGGGCGTCGTCGCCGGCATCACCCCGTTCAACTTCCCGGCCATGATCCCGCTGTGGAAGGCCGGCCCGGCCATCGCCTGTGGCAACGCGTTCGTCCTCAAGCCCTCCGAGCGGGATCCCTCCGTGCCGGTGCGCCTGGCCGAGCTGTTCACCGAGGCGGGCCTGCCGGACGGCATCTTCCAGGTCGTGCACGGCGACAAGGAGGCCGTGGACGCGATCCTCGACAACGACGCGATCCAGGCGGTCGGCTTCGTCGGCTCCACCCCGATCGCGCAGTACATCTACTCCAGCGCCGCCCGCACCGGCAAGCGCGCCCAGTGCTTCGGCGGCGCCAAGAACCACGCGATCATCATGCCGGACGCCGACATGGACCAGGTCGCGGACGCCCTGGTCGGAGCCGGATTCGGTTCGGCCGGCGAGCGCTGCATGGCCATCTCCGTGGCCGTTCCCGTCGGCGAGGGCACGGCCGAGGCGCTCCTCGAGAAGCTGCTGCCCAAGGTCAAGGACCTCAAGGTCGGCCACAGCCACGATCCGCAGTCCGACTACGGCCCGCTGGTGACCCCCGAGTCCAAGGCCCGGGTCCTCGACTACATCGATCAGGGCGAGAAGGCCGGCGCCGACCTCCTGGTCGACGGCCGCGGTGTGGGTGCCTACACCGGCGAGTTCAACGGTGAGGACATCTCCGAGGGCTACTACGTCGGCCCGACGCTCATGGACAAGGTCACCCCGGACATGAGCGTCTACACCGACGAGATCTTCGGCCCCGTCCTCGTGGTGGTCCACGCCAAGGACTTCGAGGAGGCCCTGAGCCTGCCCAACGACCACGAGTACGGCAACGGCGTGGCCATCTTCACCCGCGACGGCGACGCCGCCCGCGAGTTCGTCTCCCGCGTCCAGGTCGGCATGGTCGGCGTCAACGTGCCGATCCCGGTCCCGATCGCGTACCACACCTTCGGTGGCTGGAAGAAGTCCGGATTCGGCGACCTCAACCAGCACGGCCCCGAGTCGATCAAGTTCTACTCCAAGGTCAAGACCGTCACGCAGCGCTGGCCGTCGGGCATCAAGGACGGGGCCGACTTCAACATCCCCACGATGGACTGACCGGCTCGCCCCAGGAGAGGAACACCCATGTTCACCCTTGATGACGACGACAAGGTCATCGTCGACGCCGCACGCGACTTCTCGGACAAGCGGATCGGTCCCAAGGCGCAGGAATGGGACGAGACCCACCACTTCCCCAAGGACGTCCTCCGCGAGGCTGCCGGGATGGGCATGGGCGCGATCTATGTCTCCGAGGAGGTCGGGGGCAGCGGGATGCGTCGGCTGGACGGCGTGCGGATCTTCGAGCAGCTCGCCCGGGGATGCCCGGCGGTGGCGGCCTACCTGTCCATCCACAACATGTGCGTGTGGATGGTCGACGAGTTCGGCACCGACGAGCAGCGCCGGCAGTGGATCCCCGAGCTGGCCTCGCTCGAGAAGTTCGCCAGCTACTGCCTCACCGAGCCGGGCGCCGGGTCGGACGCGGCGGCGCTGCGCACCAAGGCGGTCCGCGATGGTGATCACTACGTGCTCACCGGGACCAAGCAGTTCATCTCCGGGGGCGGCCAGTCGGACGTCTACCTGGTGATGGCCAGGACCGGGGACGCGGGCCCCAAGGGCATCTCCGCGTTCCTGGTCCCGGCCGACTCGGACGGGCTGAGCTTCGGCCCCGACGAGCGGAAGATGGGCTGGAACGCCCAGCCGACGGCGCAGGTGATCATGGAGGGCGTCCGGGTCCCGGCCGCCAACCTCATCGGCGGCGCGGACACCGGCGGGGAGGGGCTCGGCTTCACCATCGCGATGCGTGGACTCAACGGCGGGCGCATCAACATCGCCGCCTGCTCGCTGGGTGGGGCCCAGGAGGCGTACTCGCGGGCCGTGGCACACGTGCGGGACCGCGAGGCGTTCGGCGGTGCGCTCATCGACGAGCCGACCATCCGGTTCACCCTGGCCGAGATGGCCACCGAACTGGAGGCCAGTCGGCTCCTGCTGTGGCGCGCCGCCGCGGCGCTGGACGCCAAGGAGCCGGACCACGTCGAGCTGTGTGCCATGGCGAAGCTGTTCGTCACCGACCGGTGCTTCGACATCGCCGACCGGTCGCTGCAGCTGTTCGGCGGCTACGGGTATCTATCCGAATACGGAATCGAGAAGATCGTGCGGGATCTGCGGGTGCACCGCATCCTTGAGGGCACGAACGAGATCATGCGCGTCGTCGTCGGCAGGGCCGTCGCCGCGCGCGGACTGGGAGCGTAGGAATGACCAACGAACTGCCGACCGTCGCTTTCCTCGGGCTGGGCAACATGGGCGGTCCCATGGCCGCCAACCTGGCAGGCGCCGGCCACGAGGTCCGCGGTTTCGACCCGGTCTCCGCGGCGCAGGAGGCCGCGCGTTCGGCCGGTGTGACCGTCTGCGAGACGCCGGCCGAGGCGGTCCGCGGGGCCGGGGTCGTCATCACGATGCTCCCCAACGGCGCGCTGGTCACCTCCACCTACGAGGACGTCCTGGGGGAGGCGGAGCGGGGAACCCTGTTCATCGACTCGTCCACCATCTCGGTCGACGACGCCCGGGCGGTGCACGCCAAGGCCGTCGAGGCGGGGATGCTCCAGGTGGACGCCCCGGTCTCCGGCGGTGTCAAGGGCGCGACCGCGGGGACGCTGGCGTTCATGGTGGGCGGCGAGGACGAGGCGTTCGCCGCCGCGCAGCCGGTGCTCGAGCCCATGGCGGGCAAGGTCATCCACTGCGGCGCGGCGGGGGCCGGTCAGGCCGCCAAGGTCTGCAACAACATGGTGCTGGCCGTGCACCAGATCGCGATCGGCGAGGCGTTCGTGCTCGCCGAGCGGTTGGGGCTCGAGCACCAGGCCCTGTACGACGTCGTCACGGGGGCGACCGGCAACAGCTGGGCGCTGCACACCAACTGCCCTGTGCCCGGCCCGGTGCCCACGTCGCCGGCCAACAACGACTTCGCGCCCGGCTTCGCCACGGCCCTGATGAACAAGGACCTGGGACTGGCCCTGGCGGCGTTGGAGAGCACCGGTACGGTCGCGCCGCTCGGCGCGGCGGCCGCGGCCCTGTACGACGAGTTCGCACAGGACAACGGTGGCAAGGACTTCAGTGCCATCATCACCAGCATCCGCGATTCCGCGCGGCGCTGACCGCCTCCACTCTCGGGAGCTGACCATGACCACCCTTCGACCCAGTGATTCGGACGCCGTGCTCGGCGCCCTGCGCCGCGCGCGGCAGGAGTCCGGTCTGCCGATCGTGTTCGCCGGGCAGGCCGACGGCGAGACCGCGAAGCTCACCCGCTTCATCGGGGTCCGCACGAACTCCATGCAGGGTCTGGCCGTGGCCAAGGGCCGGGGGCTCGGGGGGCACGTCATGGCGTCCGGACGACCCGCGACGGTCCGCGACTACGAGGACTGCTCCAGCATCACCCGCGACTACGCCGATGCAGTGGAGCAGGAGGGCCTGCGGGCCATCATCTCGGTGCCGGTGATGGTCTCCGGTGTCGCGCGGACGATCCTGTACGGGTCGGCGCGGGTGGCCACGCAACTCGGCGATCAGGTCGCCAGGACGTTCAACTCGGTCGCCTCCGAGCTGGCCTCGGAATTCCAGATCAGGGACGAGGTCGACCGCCGGCTGCGGATGGCCGATCTCGCCGCCGCCGAGCACTCTGTCGGCCTGGAGACCACGGACCGCGAACAACTGCGGATCCTGCACGGCGAGCTGCGGGCGATCGCCGCGGAGCTGGGCGACCCCGCACTGCGCGACCGGCTCCTGGCAGCCGGCTCCGCCCTCGCGGGCGTGGGACGGACGCCCGATGCCGGGGACATCCCGGTGCCCGCCAAGTCCGTGCTCTCGCCTCGCGAGATCGACGTGCTGGCCCAGGTGGCGCTCGGCTGCTCGAATGCCGAGGTGGGCGCCCGATTGTCGCTCTCCCCGGAGACCATCAAGGCCTACCTGCGCAACATCGGTACCAAGCTCGGCACGCGGTCGCGGATGGAGTCCGTCGCGCGCGCCCGGCTCCTCGGCGTTCTGCCCTAAGGCGCCCCGGCGGGCCGGCAGCCCGGAACGGTGGTCCACACCGGTAGGTCACCCTGTCGCGGACTCCGGGTCCTGCCACGTCACCCGTACCCCTGTCGCGGGACGGGTGAGCATCTGCGTCCACGGGAAGGTGAGGTCGTCGGGATCCCGGCTGATGCGCACCTCCGGATGGAACAGCGCGGCAACCGCGGCGGACAGGGCGGCCACCGCGATCTTCTCACCAGGGCACCGGTGCCCGGTGCGTACCCCCGCCCCGCCCTGCGGAACGAACGCCTCGAGTTGCTCGACGTCATCGACCCCCATGAACCTGTCGGGGTCGAACGTCGTGGGGTCGTCCCAGTGATGGGGGTCGGTATCGGTGCCGAGGAGGTCCAACAGGACCCGTTCGCCTCTGTGCACCGGGCATCCGTGCACTTCGAAGTCCGAGGTGGCCATCGCCGGCAGCATCGGTACGAACGGGTAGACCCGCCGGACCTCATGGGCAAAGGCGACGGCCTCCGGGATGTCGGAGAGGCGACCCGCGGCCGACGAGGCCTCGCGGATCCGGTCGGCCCACCCCGGGTTCTCCGTCAGTGCCACAGCCGCGAACGCGGCGAACCGCGCCACCGCCACCGTCGGGCGGGTGAGGTTCTGCAGCTCCACGGCGGCGGTCCGGTCGTCGACTGCAGCGCCGTCGGGGTCCCGAAGGTCGGCCATGGCCGCCAGGACCGAGTCGGGCTCCGCGCGCAGTCCGCCGGCCCGCACCGCGCGGATCAGGCCGGTGGCCCAGCGGTCCAGCCGGACGCGTTCGACCTCGGCGACCGGATTGGTCGCGATGCGGCCGAACGAGTCGAGCAGCCTGCTCATCTGGCGGGCCCGGCGATCGGCCTCCGCCGGGGTGAGCGGTAGGCCCGCCCAGCGGAACGCCGCCCGACCGAACGCCGTGGTGGTGTCGCCGTAGACCGTGCCGGTACCGCTGCGCGCCCAGTCGCCGAGCATCCCCTCGAGTTCATCGGCGACCAGTTCGGAGAACCGCGCGGCGCGCTCGTCGTCATAGGCCATGTCGGCCAGTGCGTTCTTGCGTACCTCGTGCGCGCGGCCGTCGAGTCCGTGGACGGCGCCCGGGCCGAAGAGTGGAAACCGGATGAACCCGGGCATGGCGCCGTTGCGCTCCACCTTGTCCGCGTCGTAGAAGTTCCGCACACCCTCCACGCCCCGCAACAGAACGGCGCTGCGTCCCATGAGCCGCAGTCGGACAGGGGCCTGCGAATCGGGGGAGACCCCCGCGCGTTGCCGCACCCGCGAGGCGAAGAGGTATCCGGACCGGAGGAAGTCGAGGGACTGGTCGCTGATCACTCGTGGGGTGGGTCGAGGCATCGGGCGCGCTCCTTCGGGCTCGTGGTCGGCGTCTCGCCCGTCACGCTAGGGACGCCCGCGGCGGTGCGCTTCCGGTCCGGCGGTGCCGGGTTCGCCCGGCCGCGACGTGATCCGGATCACCGACCATCCACTTTCGGGTGTATCCAGTGTGGCCCCAGTCACATACCTTTTGCTCAATCGACGTTCACTCGTCGGGGAACACGTCCCGCGCCAGGGCCCCGCCCGGCGCCCCACGAGACTTGGAGTTGTCTTGACAACCACGAACCTTCCCGCCGGGGGTGCGGCGCCACAGTCGCCGAATCCGTCAGCGGAGCCCAGGAAGACCTCGCTCGCGAAGGTGGCGGCGGCCTCCTCGATCGGCACGACGATCGAGTGGTACGACTTCTTCATCTACGGCACCGCCGCGGCGCTGGTCTTCCCCACTCTGTTCTTCCCCGGCCAGGATGCGGCGGCCGCGACACTCTCGTCGTTCGCGACCTTCGCCGTCGCGTTCTTCGCGCGCCCGGTCGGCGCCGCGCTCTTCGGCCACTTCGGCGACCGCATCGGTCGTAAGCGCACCCTGGTGTGGACCCTGTTCATCATGGGCATCGCCACCGTGTTCATCGGCCTACTCCCCGGGTACGGCACCGGGGCCTTCGGAATGTTCGAAGGCGGCATCGGCATCTGGGCCCCGACGCTCCTCGTCGTCTGCCGCTTCTTCCAGGGCTTCGCGGTCGGCGGCGAGTGGGCCGGGGCGACCCTGCTCACGGCCGAGTACGCGCCGCAGGGTAAGCGCGGGATGATGGGGATGTGGCCGCAGCTGGGCGTCGCCTTCGCGTTCTTCCTCTCCTCGGGCACGTTCCTTATCTTCTCGCTGGTCGCCGGCGACAGTTCTGACGTCAACAGCCCGTTCATGCAGTACGGCTGGCGTATCCCGTTCCTGCTGTCCGCCGTGCTCGTGCTCATCGGCCTGTGGATCCGCATCTCCATCGAGGAGACCCCGGTCTTCAAGCAGGACCGGGCCCTGGCCTCCGAGGACGCGGCACCCAAGACCCTGCCGTTCGCTGATGCGCTCCGCTACCAGTGGAAGGAGATCCTCATCGCCGGTGGCGCGCTCACCTCGCTGTTCTCCCTCTTCTACATGGGCACCTCGTTCCTCACGAACTACGCCACCAAGAACCTCGAGCACACCCGCCCGTTCGTCCTGGGTATGGGCATGATCGCCGCCCTGATCTTCGGCGCCGCGATCGCGATCTCGGCCATGTACTCCGACCGGATCGGCCGCAAGAAGGTCATCGGCACCTCGGTGGCGCTGGCCGTGGTCTGGTCACTGTTCGTCTTCCCGATCCTCGACACCGGGTCGCCGATCGCGTTCGCCATCGTCCTCTTCGTCACGCTCATCATCTTCGGCATCGCCTACGGCCCGGCCGGCGCACTCCTGCCGGAGCTGTTCCAGGCCCGGTACCGCTACACCGGCGCCGGCCTCGGCTACAACCTCGCCGGCATCCTCGGTGGCGCACTGCCGCCGCTGGCCGCCGCCGCGATGGTCGCCGCGGGCAACACGCTCGGTGTCGGGATCATGCTCTCGTTGCTGTCCGCCATGTCCATGCTGTGCGTGGTGGCCATGACGGAGTCGAGCAAGAACGTGATGAACGCGGATGCCGAGATGACCGAGGACCGCACCCTCGCCACCGAGGTGCCCTGATCCACACCTGACGGAACCCCGGAGCTCACGGCCCCGGGAGATTCCCTCCCCCGAACAGCCGCGCCCGGCCCCACCCGAGAGGGGGCCGGGCGCGGTGTCGTATGTCAGAAGTCGCCGGCGGACCGGCGCAGCGCGGCGATGGCCTCGATGAGCGCCACCTGCTCGCCCTCGTCCATCCCCGGGTCGGCGAACACGCCGGAGTTGAGCGCCGCGGTCGCCTCGGCCACCACCTGCCTGCCCGCGTCCGTGATCTCCACCAGGGTCGTCCGCCCGTCCGTGGGGTGCGGCCGTCGCTCCACGAGTCCCGCGTCGAGGAGGCGCTTCATGGCGCTGGTGACGCTGGTGACGTGCACCTGGAGGCGCTCCGAGGCCTTGGTGATGGGCAGCGCCCCGGAGCGGGAGAAAGCCAGCAGACGGAGGAGTTCGTAGCGGGGGAACGACAGGTTCCACGGCCGCAGGGTGTCCTCGACCCGGGCCAGGAGGATCTGGTGCGCACGCATCACGGAGGTCACCACCGTCATCCCCTGCGCGGCATCCGTCCAGCCCTCTCGCTCCCAGTTGGCGCGGGCCTGGTCGATGCGATCGGGGATCGGGGCGGTCCTGGGGGGCAAGGCTCACTCCTGTCGGACGCGGCGGTGGGATGATGGGCAGTCTATCCACACCAACCAGGAGGTTCAGGCGCCGTGGCCGATTCCGATGCTGAATCCCCGCCGGTGGCGACGACGGCCGGGGCGCCCCGGGTCCACGACCGCGCGGCGCAGGTGATCGCGGCCGCCGGCGGCCGGGTGCCGGACGTCCGCGGGGGAGCGGTGTTGGCGGTGGCCGGGGCCGACGACCCGGGCGGCCCGCCCACTGTGGAGCGGGTCGCCGGAGGGTGCGGGGGCGGGCGCCGGGTGCTGCTCGAGGGCAGGGCCGTGGTCCGCTCCGACGGCGTTCGCCCCACGCATCTCCTCGTGTGGGCATCCGGCACCGACGGCGGGGAGGTCCTGGTCCTGGTGGAGCGGGGGGACCGGGGCGTCTCGCCCTGGCCCGCGGAGGGCACCACGGCAGGGGAGATCGGGTTCGAGGCGGTCCGGCTGGACGCCGATCGGGTCGTGTCCGGCACCCTGGCCTGAGCGGCCGCGGGCGACGCGGTGAGGGGCGGGCCGTGATGTGTCCCGTCTCCGCCGTCGGCGATGTGGCCCGCAGGGCGCCCACTCCGGCCGGGGGTGAGGCCCGGATCGCGAGTCGGGGTCCCGGACGACCCGGCGATAGGCTCCGCGTATGAGCACCTCCGTCCAGCAGCGGGGCACCGCGTACGACCCCTCACGCATCCGCCATCCCCACTTCCGGGGACTGGTCACCGACGCGGCCTCCGCTGTGGAGCAGATCGCCGATGGTGACACGGTGGCGATCAGCGGGTTCGCCAGCGCGGGCACGCCCAAGGCCTTCGCGCCGGCCCTGTCCGAGCGCATCCGTTCGGTACGGGCGGCAGGTGGCAGGCTCTCCGTCAACCTGCTCACCGGTGCATCGGTGGCCAGCGAGGCCGAGGCGATGCTCGCCGAGGTCGACGGGATCGCGCTGCGGATGCCGTATCAGAGCGAGCCCACGGCCCGCGGCAAGATCAACTCGGGCGAGATGGACTACGTGGACGTCCATCTCTCGCACGTGGCACAGCAGGTGTGGCAGGGCCACTACGGTGACATGGACGTCGCGGTGCTGGAGGTCGCCGCGATCACCGAGGACGGCAAGCTCGTCCCCGCGATGTCGGTGGGCAACAACAAGACCTGGCTCGACGTGGCGGACAAGGTGATCCTCGAGGTGAACTCGTGGATCCCGGACGGCGTCGAGGGCATGCACGACATCTACTACGGCACCGCGCTCCCGCCGCAGCGCAGGCCGATCATGCTGTCGCGGGCCGACGACCGGATCGGCCAGCCGCTGCTCGAGGTGGACCCGGCCAAGGTCGTCGCCGTGGTGCCCACCGACCAGCGGGACTCCGCGAGCGCCCTGACCAAGCCGGACGCGGTGAGCGAGGCCATCGCCGGCCACGTCCTGGAGTTCTTCCAGCACGAGGTCGCCGGCGGCCGGATGCCGGCGGGCAGTCTCCTCCCGCTGCAGGCGGGGATCGGCAACGTGGCCAACGCCGTCCTCGCCGGGCTGGCGGCGGGGTCGTTCTCCGATCTGACCTGCTACTCGGAGGTCATCCAGGACTCGATGCTCCAGCTCATCCGGCAGGGCACGGTCGCCCATGCCTCGGCGACCGCGTTGGCCCTGTCCGAGGACGGGCTGACCGAGTTGGTGGACAACTTCGAGCTGTACCGCGACCACATCACGCTGCGTCCGCAGGAGATCAGCAACCACCCGGAGATCGTCCGGCGACTGGGGATCGTCGGGATGAACGGCATGCTCGAGGCCGACGTCTACGGCAACGTCAACTCCACCCATGTGGGCGGGACCCGGATCATGAACGGAATCGGCGGGTCCGGCGACTTCACCCGCAACGGGTACGTGTCGATGTTCTTGAGCCCGTCCACGGCCAAGAACGGGGCCGTGTCGGCGATCGTCCCGATGGTCCCGCACGTCGACCACACGGAGCATGACGTCCAGGTGATCGTCACCGAGCACGGTCTCGCCGACCTGCGGGCGCTGAGCCCGCGCAAGCGGTCGCGCCTCGTCGTGGACCGGTGCGCCGACCCGGCCTTCCGGCCCCTCCTGCACGAGTACCTCGATCGGGCCGAGGCCCGTCCCGACGCGGGCAACACGCCGCATATCCTCGAGGACGCCTTCTCGTTCCACGCCCGCCTCGCCGCCACGGGGAGCATGCTGGGGTAGGCGCCCACCGCTGATCGACAAGGAGTCCGAGGATCGATGACGAGTACCCGAAGTCCCCTGCGCATCGGCAACGTCTCGGCGTCGCGGGCCGATCGCGCCACGGCGACGGCCGAGTTCCTCACGGCCGCGACCCTGGACGTCCTCGCGCTCGACATGCTCTCGGACGAGGCGATGCTCGAACTCGCCGGGCAGCGCGCGACGGGCGGCCCGGGTTACGAGGCGGCGGCGCTGGTCCAGATCGGCGAGTGTCTCGAGCGGCTCGGAGCCGGGGGAGTGCGGATCGTCACCAACGCCGGCGCTCTGGACCCGGAGGGGCTCGCATCCGCACTGCGTGAGCTGGCCCGCGAGTCGGGGGTCGAGCTCGCGGTGGCCAGCGTCGACTCCGGGGACGTGACGGACAGGGCGGTCGATCTGGGTCTCGGTCAGGTCGACGTCGCGACGGTGCGTCACGGCGCGTTCGGCATCTCGCGAGCGTTGGCTGCCGGTGCCGTCGTCGTCGTCACCGGGCGCGTCAGTCGCGAGGCCCTCGTCGCCGGCGCCGCGGCGGCCCACCACGGCTGGACGCCGTCCGCCCTGGACTCCCTCGCCGGATCGGTCGCGGTGGGGCACGTGCTCTCCGGTGGCCCCGGCGCGACGGGGGTCGTCGACTCCACGACCGATGTCACCCGCACCACCGATCCGGTCACCGGGGGTTACCCCATCGCGGAGATCGCCGACGACGGGTGCGCGGTCGTCACGCGCCATCCCTCGGCCTTCGGGTCGGTCACCGTCGGGACCGTCACCGATCAGCTCCTCGACGGCGTCGCCGGGGCGCGGTACGCGGCGCCCGACGTGGTGCTGCGGCTCGACTCGCTCCGCCTGGCGCAGGAGGGCACGGATCGGGTCCGGATCAACGGGGCGCGGGGCGAGCCGGCCCCGCCGGTCGTGGCGGTGGTCGCCATGACCCGGGGTACCGGTGGCGACCGGCGTCCCGTGCGGGTCGCCCGCCCCCTGGCGCAGGGGGAGACGGGGCACTCCGTGGTCATGCCCGACGGCGCCCGCGTCACGGTCCCGGTGCCGGTCGAGACCGCGCCCATCGGGCCGGGCGAGCTACCGACGCCGTGGTCCCCGGGCGCCGTCCCGGGCGGGGAGCCGGTCGTCGCCGTCCTGGGCTCGGTCGCGAGTGTGCGCCGCGGCGTGGTCGGCCGCGGGGTCAACATCGCGGTGTGGACATGGGACGACTCGGCGTTCGCCTGGCTGGCCGGGGAACTCACCGTCGAGCGGATCCGTGAACTCATCCCGGGTCTCGACGGTATGGACATCCGGCGCTACCTGCTGCCCAATCTCCGGGCGGTCAATCTCGTGGCCCGCCCGCCACGGGGCGAGGTGCTGCGGCCCGGGCTCGGAGCCGACCTCACGGCGGCCCGCCTGGAGATCCCCGGCGAGCTCCTCGAGGTCGGCCCCTGACCCCGCCCTGTCATTGCGCCGCCCGCAGCTCGGCCTTTCGGATCTTCCCGGTCGCCGTGCGGGGGATGGAGTCGACCACCACGACGTCGCGCGGCCGGTGCGAGGGGGAGAGCCGCTCCGCGCCGAACTCCATGACCGAGTCCTTGAGATCGGCCTCGGCCGGCGCGCCCTCGGCGGGCACCACGACCGCGATCACGAGCTCGCCCCACTTCGGGTCCGGGCGGCCGACGCAGGCGACCTCCGCGACGTGCGGGTGGTCCATGAGGACCCGCTCCACGTGCAGCGAGGAGACGTTCTCGCCGCCGGACTTGACGATGTCCTTGACGCGGTCGGCGAACCACACGACCCCCTCGTCGTCGATCCGGCCCAGGTCGCCCGAGTGCAGGCGGCCGCCCACGAACGCCGCGGCGTTGGCCTCGGGGTTATTCCAGTAGCCCTCCATCACCGTCGGTCCGCGGTAGACGATCTCGCCGTCCTCGCCGGCGGGCATGAGCTCGGCACCGCCCGGTTCGCTGATCCGGTTCTCCGCGACCGGGGTGGGGTAGCCCCAGGAGTCGGACTTGTCGGGGCCCAGCTCGGGCCACTGCATGACGGTGGCCGGGGTGCACTCGCTCATCCCCGAGGCCAGCGCCATCCTTGCGTCCGGGAGCGCGGACTCCAGGCGCCTGCGCATCTCCTCCGACATCGGGGCCATGGCGTAGAGCAGGAACCGGATCGAGGAGAGGTCGAGGCCGCGGTCGGTGCCGTCGGCGAGGGCCTCGAGCATGAGGGGCAGGCCCACGAGGTGGGTGGCGTGCACCCGGGCGACGGTGTCGGCGTACTGGACCGGGTCGAAGCCCGGCAGGAGGTGGACGGTCGCGCCCATGGTGACGGCGGACAGCAGGACCCCGTTGAGGCCGGCGGTGTGGAAGAGGGGGAGCGGGCAGACCGTGACCGAGGCCTCGGCTCCCCAGTTGAGGCCGAAGATCGCCCCGTTGCCGAGCGCGGCCATGGTCACGGCGAGGTGCGAGGTGAGGACGCCCTTGGGGCGTGAGGTGGTACCGGAGGAGTAGAGGCACTGCACGACCTGACGGTCGCCGATCACCGTGTCGGGACTGGTGTCGTCGTCGGCCAGGAGGTCGTCCCACCCGATCAGTGCGGGACCGTCGGCAGGGGCCTCCAGGCCGGCCGGGACGCCTCCGACGACGACGACGGTGCGGATCGCGGGAATGGCGGCGACCGCTCCCATCACCAATTCCGCGAGTGAGCCGTGGACGACGAGGATGCGGGTGCCCGAGTCGGTCAGGGCGTGCGCGATGTTCTCGAGCCCGGACAGGAGGTTGATGGGCAGCGAGACCATCCCCGCCTTGGCCGTCCCGAAGTAGGTGGCGACGAACTCGCGGCAGTTCGTCGACAGGATCGCGACCGGCTCCTCCGCCTCGATCCCGTGCGCGGTCACCCCGTGGGCGAACCGGTTGGAGATCGCCTCGAGTTCGAGATACGTCCACGACCCGGCATCGTCCGTGAGCGCGGTCCGGCCCGCGAACGTGGCCGCCGCGCGGGTGGGGAGGTCACCCACCGAGCAGCGGCGGGCCATAGCGTGGTCGAGGGGGTCGATCCCGGTGAGATCTAGGCGCACGGTGTCTCCGTAAGGGGGTCGGGGCGTCCCGCATCGGGAGTGACGGGGATCACGGTTCCCAGACTCCCAAAGCGTGCGCCCAAAAGCAAGCAAGCGCGCTTGCTTTATTCCGGGGGAGGTGGGATCGTTCTCGCCATGACCAACCCCCAGCCCTCCGAGACGGAGGATCCGCACGCGGCCCTCGCCGCACTCAGCGCCCGGGTGGACGAGCTCGTCGAGACCGCCGGGGCCGATCGCTGGAACACCGACACCCCGGCCGAGGGCTGGGACGTCGCCATGCAGATCGCCCACCTGGCCTGGACCGACGAGGTCTCCGTCACCGCCATCCGCGACGCGGAGGCCTTCCAGGCCGTGGTGGACAAGGCCATGACCGACCCCACCGGCTTCGTCGACGCCGGCGCGGCCGAGATCGCCGCCACCGGCCGCGACGAGGTCCTCGCGCGCTGGCGCCTCGCCCGGGGGGAGCTCGCCGACGCCCTCAAGGCCGCGGACCCGGGGGAGAAGATCCCGTGGTTCGGCCCGCCCATGCGGTCCAAGTCCATGACCACCGCCCGCATCATGGAGACCTGGGCACACGGCGTGGACGTCGCGGACGCGCTCGGAGTGGCCGTCGACACCGACCCGGCCTTCCTCGGCGCCCTCCCGCACGTCGCCCGCCTGGGCTGGAAGACCCGCGCCTTCGCCTACATGATGAACGGGCTCGAGGCCCCCACCTCCGAGGTCCACGTCGCCCTCACGCAGGCCGATGGCACCGTCCTGGAGTTCGGGCCCGCCGACGCCGAGCAGCGCGTCACGGGCCCGATCCTCGACTTCTGTCTGCTGGTCACCCAGCGTGTGCACCTCGACGACACCGCTCTCGAGGCGGTCGGCGAGGACGCGCTGGGCTGGATGCGTATCGCCCAGGCGTTCGCCGGACTCCCCGGCGGCGGCCGTGAGAAGGGAGCACGAGCATGACCGTGTACAGCACCCCACTGCGGGTCGGAAACATGTCCGGGTTCTACGGCGACCGCATCTCCGCGATGCGCGAGATGCTCTCCGGCGGCGAACTCGACGTCCTCACCGGTGACTACCTGGCCGAGCTGACCATGCTCATCCTCGGCCGCGACCGGATGAAGAGCGCCGAGCTCGGTTACGCCAAGACCTTCCTGCGCCAGCTCGAGGACTGCCTCGCGCTGGCCCTGGAGAAGAAGGTCAAGATCGTCGCCAACGCGGGCGGCGTCAACCCGGCCGCGCTGGCGGACGCCATCCGCGAGATCGCGGACCGGCAGGGGCTGCCGGCGAAGGTCGCCCACGTCGAGGGCGACGACCTCATCGCCCGGATCGGGGAGCTCGACGTCCCAGAGGACGCCGGGTTCCCGGTCACGGCCAACGCCTACCTGGGTGCCTTCGGCATCGCACGGTGCCTCGACGCGGGGGCCGACGTCGTGGTCACCGGCCGCGTCACGGACGCCTCGGTGATCGTCGGGCCGGCCATCAGCCACTTCGGCTGGGGCCGCGACGATCTCGACGCGCTGGCCGGCGCCACCGCGGCGGGGCACGTCATCGAGTGCGGCACGCAGGCCACCGGCGGAAACTACGCCTTCTTCAACCGCGGCGAGATCGTCGATCCGGTGAAGCCCGGCTTCCCGATCGCCGAGATCGCGGCCGACGGCACCTCCGTCATCACCAAGCATGCGGGAACCGGGGGCGCGGTCACCGTCGGCACCGTGACCTCGCAGCTGCTGTACGAGGTGACCGGTGCGCGCTACGGCGGACCCGACGTCGTCACCCGACTCGACACCGCCGTGCTCGAGCAGGAGGGTGCCGACCGCGTCCGGATCTCCGGCGTCGTGGGCGAGACGGCCCCGCTCACCACAAAGGTGTCTGTCACCTGCCTCGGTGGTTTCCGCAACGAGATCACGTTCCTGCTCACGGGCTTGGACATCGAGGACAAGGCCGCTCTGGTCGAGCGTCAGTTCCGGGCCGGGCTCGAGCGCGAGCCGGCGCAGCTGGACTTCCGCCTGCACCGCACCGACCACCCCGACGCCGACACCCAGGCCGCCGCGACCGCGCTGATGACCATCGTCGCCTGGGACCCGGACTCCGACGTGGTCGGTCGAGCGTTCTCCGATGCCGCGGTCGCCATGACCTTGTCCAGCTATCCGGGCGCCACCCCCAGCGCGCCGCCCGGCCGCGGGGGACCGTACGGCGTGTACATCCCCGCCTACCTGGACCAAAACGAGGTGCCGCACATCGCGGTCCTGCCCGACGGGACCCGGGTCGACATCGACCCCCCCGCCAGGACGGAGGAGATGGGCGACGGCCACGCCTCCGACGGACTGGACGCCGACGGCAACCCGCTCGTTTCCGCAGTGCCGGTGACGGGGTCGACCCGCCGGCGCCCGCTGGGCGACGTCCTCGGGGCCCGCTCCGGCGACAAGGGCGGCACCGCCAACATCGGACTGTGGGCCGGTGACGCCGAGGCCTACGCCTGGATGCGAGACACCCTCACCGTCGACGAGCTGAGACGCCTCCTGCCCGAGGCCGCGGAGTTGCCGATCGAGCGCTATGAGCTGCCGAAGCTGGGCGCGGTCAACTTCGTCATCGACGGACTGCTCGGCAAGGGCGTGGCGCACGGTTACCGCTGGGACCCGCAGGCCAAGGGCCTGGCGGAGTGGCTCCGCTCCCGGGTCGTCGACATCCCCGACCACATCAACGCCCCCGTGACCGCCGCACCGGCCCAAGCGAAGGAGAACGAGTGACCATCCCACGCCGTACCGTCCCCGCCGTCCCACCCCATGTGCCAGGCGACCCCTGGTACTCCGAGGAGCGTCTCGCGCTGCGCGAGGCCACGACCCGCTTCGCCGAGCGGGAGATCCTGCCCCACCTCGACGAGTGGGAGGCCGCGGGCTCGATCCCGCGCGAGCTCCACCGCAAGGCAGGCGAGCTGGGACTGCTCGGGGTCTCGTTCCCCGAGGAGGTCGGCGGCGGTGGCGGCGACGCGATCGATTCGATGATCGTGTGCGAGGCGCTGCACGAGGCCGGAGTGTCCGGCGGCGTGTTCGCGTCACTCTTCACCTGCGGCATCGCGATCCCGCACCTGGCCCAGTCCGGCACCCCGGAACAGATCGAGCGCTGGGTCAAGCCCACCCTCGCCGGCGAGATGATCGGCTCCCTGGCCATCACCGAACCCGGTGGCGGATCGGACGTCGGCCACCTCACCACCACGGCCCGGCGGGACGGCGATCACTACGTCGTCAACGGTGCCAAGACGTACATCACCTCCGCGACGCGCGCCGACTTCGTCGTCGCCGCCGTCCGTACCGGCGGCGAGGAGCTCAAGGGCGCCGCCGGTGTGAGCCTGCTCGTCATCCCCACGGACACCCCGGGCTTCCACATCTCGGCGCCGCTCGACAAGCTCGGCTGGCGCGCCTCCGACACCGCCGAGCTGACGTTCACCGACTGTCGGGTGCCGGTGGAGAACCTCGTCGGCGCGGAGAACGACGGCTTCGCGCAGATCGGGATCGGCTTCGTCGGCGAGCGCGCCGCGCTGGCCGCCCAGGGATACTCCCAGGCACAGCGCTGCCTCGATCTCACGCTGGACTGGGTCCGCGAGCGGGAGACCTTCGGACGCCCGCTGCTGTCCCGGCAGGGCGTGCAGAACACGGTCACCGAGATGGCCCGTCGGATCGATCTCGCCCGCACCTACACGCACCACTGTGTGAACCTGGCGGTGTCGGGGCAGGACGCCATCGCCGAGGTCTGCTTCGCCAAGAACACCGCCGTCGAGTGCGCCGAATGGGTCGCCAACCAGGCGGTGCAGCTGTTCGGAGGACTCGGCTTCATGTCGGAGTCCGAGGTCAGCCGCCAGTACCGCGATGTCCGGCTCCTGGGCATCGGGGGCGGCACGACCGAGATCCTGACCACCCTCGCCGGACGACGTTTGGGGTTCACGGCATGACAATCCTCCGTTCCACACTGGACACCACCAGCGCCGAGTTCGGTGCCGCGAGGCAGGCCATGGAGGGCAAGCTCGACCAGCTCGCCACGGATCTCGAGCCGGCACTGTCCGGCGGTGGCGAGCGCAAGGTCGCCCGCCACCGCGAGCGCGGCAAGTTCACCGCCCGCGAGCGGATCGACATGATCCTCGACCCGGAGTCCCCGTTCCTGGAGTTGTGCGCGCTCGCCGCGTGGGGCTCCGACTTCCAGACCGGTGCCTCCGTGGTGGCCGGGATCGGTGTGGTCGAGGGCGTCGAGTGCCTGCTCATCGCCAACGATCCGACGGTCAAGGGCGGCACCTCCAACCCGTGGACGCTGCGCAAGGTCCTCCGTCTCAACGACGTGGCCATGAAGAACCGGATCCCGGTCATCAGCCTCGTGGAGTCCGGTGGCGCCGACCTGCCCACGCAGAAGGAGGTGTTCGTCCCCGGCGGCGCGCTCTTCCGCGACCTGACCCGCCTGTCCAAGGCCGGCATCCCCACCATCGCCGTGGTCTACGGAAACTCCACCGCCGGTGGCGCGTACGTGCCCGGCATGAGCGATCACGTCGTCATGATCGAGGAACGTTCCAAGGTCTTCCTCGCCGGCCCGCCGCTGGTCAAGGCCGCCACCGGTGAGATCGCCGACGAGGAGACCCTCGGTGGCGCCGACATGCACGCCCGAGTCTCCGGCCTGGCCGACCACCTGGCGGTGGACGAGGCCGACGCTGCCCGCTTGACCCGGGGTATCGTCCGCCGTCTCAACTGGACCAAGGCCGGGCGCGCCCCGCGTGCCCAGGTCGCGGAGCCGCTGTACGGCACCGACGAGCTGCTCGGGATCGTCCCGGAGGACCTCAGGATCCCGTTCGACCCGCGCGAGATCATCGCCCGGATCGTCGACGGCTCGGTCTTCGACGAGTTCAAGCCGCTGTACGGCGCGAGTCTCGTCACCGGTTGGGCCGAGCTCCACGGTTACCCGGTCGGGATCATCGCCAACGCGCGCGGCGTGCTGTTCAGCGAGGAGGCCCAGAAGGCAACCCAGTTCATCGAGCTGGCCAATCGATACGACACACCCCTGCTGTTCATGCACAACACCACCGGCTACATGGTCGGGTCGGAGTACGAGCGCGGCGGCATCATCAAGCACGGCGCGATGATGATCAACGCGGTCTCCAACTCCGAGGTCCCGCACCTGTCGCTCATCACGGCCGCCTCCTACGGTGCCGGCCACTACGGCATGTGCGGCCGCGCGTTCGACCCGCGGTTCCTCTACACCTGGCCCAGCGCCAAGTCCGCCGTCATGGGTGGGCAGCAGCTCGCCGACGTGGTCACCTCCGTCGCCGCGGCCGCCAGCGCCGCCCGCGGTCAGGAGATGGACCAGGAGACCATCGACGGACTCAAGACCGCGATCGCCGACCAGATCGAGAAGGAGTCCCTGCCCGCCTTCCTGTCGGGGATGCTCTACGACGACGGCGTCATCGACCCCCGCGACACCCGGACGGTGCTGGGCCTCAGCCTGTCCGCGATCCACTCCGGAGAAGTCGCCGGAACCGACCGCTTCGGCGTCTTCCGGATGTGAGGAACGAAACCATGCAGAATTCATCAATCCCGACTCCGATCACTTCAGTCCTGGTGGCCAACCGCGGCGAGATCGCCCGACGCGTCCACCACACCGCGCGGTTACTCGGCATGACCACTGTCGCCGTGTTCTCCGACGCCGATGCCGAGGCGCCCCACACCCGCGAGGCCGACGCCGCCGTCCGCCTCCCCGGCAACACGCCGGCCGAGACCTACCTGCGCGGTGACCTCGTCATCGCCGCGGCCAAGGCGGCCGGCGCCGACGCCATCCACCCCGGATACGGGTTCCTGTCTGAGAACGCCGGGTTCGCCCGCGACGTGATCGACGCGGGCCTGACCTGGGTCGGCCCGCCGGTCGCCGCCATCGAGGCCATGGGCTCCAAGATCGAGGCGAAGAAGATGATGGGCGAGGCCGGCGTGCCGATGCTCAGCGATCTCGAGCCCGCCGACGTCACCGAGGACATGCTCCCGGTGCTGGTCAAGGCCTCCGCCGGTGGCGGCGGACGCGGCATGCGGATCGTCCGCACCCTCGACTCGCTGCACGACGAGATCGCCCATGCGCAGCGCGAGGCACAGTCCGCCTTCGGCGACGACGCCGTCTTCTGCGAGCGCTTCCTCGAGCGTGGCCGCCACATCGAGGTCCAGATCATGGCCGACTCGCACGGCACCGTCTGGGCGGTGGGGGAGCGCGAGTGCTCCATCCAGCGCCGCCACCAGAAGGTCATCGAGGAGGCCCCCAGTCCCCTCGTCGAGCGGACCCCGGGGATGCGGGAGGCGCTCTACGAGGCGGCCCGCGACGCCGCCTCCGCGATCGGGTACACCGGCGCCGGAACGGTCGAGTTCCTCGCCACCGACGACGGCGAGTTCTTCTTCCTCGAGATGAACACCCGCCTCCAGGTGGAGCACCCGGTCACCGAGGCCACCACCGGTCTCGACCTGGTCGCCCTGCAACTCGACGTGGCCGCCGGACTGCCGCTGCCGTCCGCCGAGCCGCCGGCCGCCCACGGTTGGTCGCTGGAGGCCCGCCTGTACGCCGAGGACCCGGCGAACGACTACGCGCCGGGGTCGGGAACCCTCTGGGCGCTCGACGTCCCCGGGGTCTCCTCGAGCTTCGAAGGGCCCCACCGCCCGGGCATCCGGGTGGACAGCGGTGTCGAGCCGGGCCCCGACGGCGCCCTCATCGGCGTCCACTACGACCCGATGCTCGCCAAGGTCATCTCATACGGCCGCACCCGCGCGGAGGCCTGTGCCTCCCTCGCCGGTGCCCTGGCTCGTGCGCGGGTCCACGGTCTGGTCACCAACCGGGCCCAACTCGTCCGCGTGCTCCGGCACCCGGAGTTCATCGCCGGCAACCTGTCGACGACGTTCCTCGACGACCACGGCGCCGAGTCGCTCGCCGCGCCGCTCGCCGGCCCCGAGGCCGTCGCGATCTCCGCGCTGGCCGCGGCGGTGGTCTCCGGAACCGCCGACCACCTCGCCGGACCGGTGGCGCTGGCCCAGGCCGGGTTCCGCAACGTCGGGCGCACGCTGCAGAAGCGGACGTTCCGCCACGGTGAGGACGAGTTCGAGGTGGCCTACATCCGCGAGCGTTCCGGCGCCCGCCCGGACGGAGACCTGGCCGACGTCGTCACCGTCGAGGCGGTGGCCCCCGACTCCGCCGTCTTCGAGGTCAGGGGAGTGCGCCGCGTCTTCACCCTGGCCCGCTACGAGACCCCGGGTGCGGACACCGTCGTCGAGGTCGACTCCCCGCTCGGTCCCGTCTCACTCGTCGAGCCGCCGCGCTATACCGACCCCGCCGCCGAGGTCGCCGCCGGATCGCTGCTCGCGCCCATGCCCGGTGCGGTCATCCGCGTCGCGGTCGCCGTCGGCGACACCGTCACCGCCGGACAGCCGCTGCTGTGGATGGAGGCCATGAAGATGGAACACACCATCGCCGCCGCCGTCGACGGCATCGTCACCGAGCTCCCCGTGGAGGTCGGCACACAGGTCGAGTCGGGGACGATCCTCGCCGTCCTCTCCGATCCCGACACCGACACCGACAGCACCGACACCACCAGCGTCCAGGAGTGACCACGATGACCGACATCTCACAGATCCCCAACCCCGTCATCGACACGGAGGAGCAGACGCAGCTCCGCCAGGTGGCCTTCGAGCTGGGCTCGCGCTACGGCATCGAGTACATGCGGGAGAAGTCCGACACCGGCGAGACCACCAACGAGTTGTGGACCGAGGCCGGCAAGCTCGGCCTGCTCGGCGTGAACCTGCCGGCGGAGTACGGTGGCGGCGGAGCCGGGATGACCGAGCTCGCCATCGTGGAGGAGGAGCTCTCCGCGGCGGGCGCCGGCCTGCTCATGATGGTCGTCTCGCCGGCCATCAACGGCACGATCATCTCGCGCTTCGGCACCGAGGAGCAGAAGAAGAGGTGGCTGCCGGGCATCGCCTCCGGTGAGACCATCACCTCCTTCGCGATCACCGAGCCCGACGCCGGATCCAACTCGCACGCGATCACCACCACGGCCCGCCGCGACGGCTCCGATTTCCTGCTCAGCGGGCAGAAGACCTACATCTCCGGTGTCGACCAGGCCGACGCCATCCTCGTCGTCGCCCGCCTCGAGGGCGCGACCAGCGGCAAGCTCCAGCCGGCCTTGTTGATGGTGCCCACGGACGCCCCGGGCCTCGCCAAGACGCACATCCCCACCGAGGTGCGGACCCCCGAGCGGCAGTTCCAGCTGTACTTCGACGATGTCCGGCTGCCGGCCGAGGCGCTCATCGGCGACGGCGACACGGCGCTGCTCATGCTCTTCGCCGGTCTCAACCCGGAGCGCATCATGGCCTCGGGCATGGCTGTGGGCATCGCCCGTTTCGCCATGGACCGGGCGACCAAGTACGCCAACGAGCGGCAGGTGTGGAAGACCCCGATCGGCGCCCACCAGGGCGTTTCACACCCGCTGGCGCAATGCAAGATCGAACTCGAGCTGGCGCGGTTGATGATGCGCAAGGCCGCGGCCCTGGTGGACGCCGGCAGGGACGACCTGGCCGGCGAGGCCGCCAACATGGCGAAGTACGCCTCCGGTGAGGTCTCGGCCCGCACCGTGGACCAGGCCATCCAGACCCTCGGTGGCAACGGTCTGTCGGTCGAGTACGGACTGGCCGGCATGCTCGCCGCGTCGCGTCTGCCCCGTATCGCCCCGGTCAGTCGGGAGATGATCCTCAACTACGTGGCCCAGCACTCGCTCGGGCTGCCGAAGAGCTACTGAGGTGAGCGCGGTGGAAGACCAGACGCTGGTGCACTACGAGGTCCATGGGGGCGCAGCCCGCCTCACCCTGGACTCGCAACACAACCGCAACGCCCTCTCGACCCCCCTGATCGAGCAACTCCACGCGGCGCTCGACCGGGCCGCCGGGGACGACACCGCCCGCGTCGTCGTCCTCGGGCACGCCGGCGGGACGTTCTGCGCCGGTGCGGATCTGTCCGAGGCGTCCGCGAACCAGGGGAGCCCCGAAGAGCAGGCCGCCGAGCGGACCCGGATCTTCCTGGGCGTGCTGTCCGCGATCCTCTCCCACCCGAAGCCGGTGATCGCCGCGGTCGACGGCCACGTACGCGCGGGCGGAATGGGTCTGGTGTCGGCCTGCGATTTCGCGATCGCCGGTCCGTCCTCGTCCTTCGCGCTCACCGAGGTCCGCCTCGGACTGGCGGCCGCGATGATCTCCGTGCCCCTGGCCGCACGCGTGAACTCGAGGGACCTCGCTCGAGCCCTGCTGACGGGGGAGAAGTTCGACTCCGGGCACGCGCTGCGGATCGGGTTGCTCTCCGATTCGGTCGAAGATGTCCAGGGTGCGGTCGGCGAGCTTGTGGCCGCCTTCCGGCCCTGCTCACCCCAGGGGCTCGAGGAGAACAAGGCCCTGCTCGCGGCGCCCGTGCTCGCCGAGCTCGAAGCGCGTGGGGAGGAGCTGGCGGGAGTCACCGCCCGTCTGTTCACGACCCCCGAGGTCGCCGAGGGAATGACCGCGTTCCTGGAACGCAGACAGCCCTCCTGGGCGACCGACACGGAGTAGCGTGGGATGTGGCGCTGGTCACGTGACCAGCGCCACATCACCAGCGCCACATCACCCCTTCACACTAGGAGTACATGCATGCGTACCAAGGCCGCCATCATCAGGGAGCCCAAGCAGGACGGCTGGGAGGTCGTCGAGGTCGATCTGGGCGATCCCCGGGTCGGTGAGGTCCAGGTCAAGCTGGCCGCGTCCGGCCTCTGCCACTCGGACGAGCACCTGCTCACCGGCGACCTGCAGTTCGAGACCTACCCCATCATCGGCGGGCACGAGGGTGCCGGTGTCGTCACCAAGGTCGGGGAGGGCGTCACCGGGATCGAGGAGGGCGACCACGTCGTCCTGGCGTTCATCCCCGCCTGTGGCACCTGCCCGCCCTGCGCGGAGGGGCTCCAGAACCTCTGCGACAACGGTGCCGGCCTGCTGACCGGCCGCGCGATCAGCGACGACACCTACCGGGTCCACACCGCGGCGGGTGAGCCGGTCGCCTCGATGTGTGTACTCGGGACGTTCTCGCCGTACGTGACCGTCCACCAGTCCTCCGTAGTCAAGATCGAGAAGGACATCCCGCTCGACAAGGCGGCCCTGCTGGGCTGCGGCGTCGCCACGGGCTGGGGATCGGCGACCGAGATCGGCGGCGCCAAGGAGGGCGACGTCGTCGTCGTCGTGGGCATCGGCGGAATCGGTATCAACTCGGTCCAGGGCGCCGCAGCCGCAGGAGCGCGCGCGATCGTCGCCGTCGACCCGGTCGAGTTCAAGCGCGAGAAGGCCATGGAGTTCGGGGCCACCCACACGTGTAACTCCATGGACGAAGCGATGGCGCTGGTCGGGGAGATCAGCTGGGGCCGGATGGCGGATCTGGTCATCCTCACCATGGGCGTCGTCAACGGCAACGATCTCCTGCCCGGTCTCACCTTGACGGGCAAGGGGCGACGGTGTGTGGTCGTGGGGCTCGGGGACATGATGGCCGTCGACGCCCAGATCTCCATCCTCGACCTGGCGATGCAGCAGAAGACCCTCCAGGGCGCCATCTTCGGGGGCACCGGCCCGCGCAAGCAGATCCCGCACCTGCTCCACCAGTACCGCGCCGGGAACCTCAAGCTCGACGAGCTCGTCACCAAGACCTACCGCCTGGAGGAGATCAACCAGGGGTACCAGGACATGCGCGACGGCAACAACATCCGCGGAGTGATCATCTACGACGAGCAGGACTGGTAACAGGAGGACACATGACGGCACCCGAGCAGCGCGCCCCCAAGCAGGACAGAAGCCGTATCACACGGGAGCGTCTGCTCGGTGCCTCGATCGACCTCCTCGCGACGCAGGGCTGGGCGGCGACCACCGTGGGTGCGGTGGCCGCCGCCGCCGGCGTCTCACGGGGCGCCGCCCAGCACCACTTCCCGACGCGCGAGGATCTCATCACCGCGGCGCTCGGGCACATGATCGAACAGCGGCTCGAGGACGTGAGGAGCGTGGGCCTCGACCTGCCCGAGCCCGGACCCGAGCGGACGGTCGCCGTGGTCCGGCTCATAGTCGGGCACTACACGTCCGACCTGTTCAAGGCCGCGCTCCACGTCTGGACCGCGGCGGCCTCCGATCCCGCCCTCAGGGACCGCGTGCTCCCGCTCGAGAACCACATGTCGCGTGAGGTCCTGTCCATCGCCGCCGCCGCCCTGGGGCGCGACCCGGGTGACGTCCGGATCCGGCGCGCACTCCAGACCACCCTGGACCTCGCCCGGGGGCTGGGGCTCGCGGACGTCCTGTCCGACGACTCGGCGCGACGGGACAAGATCGTGAGATTCTGGGCCCACACCCTCGACATGGTCCTCGCGGAGGCCGGCGCCCCGCCCGCGCGCGACGCCGCGAACGGCCCATTTTGACCGCTGCATCCCCCGGCGGTTAGGCTTGACCATCGTGCTCGCAGTACGCGAGCTGGAGGATCGTGCCCGGTAGGCCAGCGAGAGCGGCTGACGTGGTCGGCTGTGCGCGGCGACAGGCGCGCGAGAGTCCGGATACGAGCAACGTCCCAGTGACCGGTGGTCGCCCCCAGTGGAGGCCGCCAGCTAGAGAAAGTCGGTTCATGCCAACCATCAACCAGCTGGTCCGCAAGGGCCGCCAGGACAAGAAGTCGGCGACGTCGACGGCTGCCCTCAAGGGTTCGCCTCAGCGTCGCGGCGTGTGCACCCGCGTGTACACCACGACCCCCAAGAAGCCGAACTCCGCGCTCCGTAAGGTCGCCCGTGTGCGCCTGACCACCGGTATCGAGGTCTCCGCCTACATCCCCGGTGAGGGCCACAACCTGCAGGAGCACTCCATGGTGCTCGTGCGTGGCGGTCGTGTGAAGGACCTCCCGGGTGTGCGCTACAAGATCATCCGCGGCTCGCTCGACACCCAGGGTGTGAAGGACCGCAAGCAGGCCCGCTCCCGCTACGGCGCCAAGAAGGAGAAGTAATGCCTCGTAAGGGTCCCGCCCCCAAGCGCCAGCTGATCAACGACCCGGTCTACGGGTCGCCGCTGGTCACCCAGCTCGTGAACAAGATCCTCCTCGACGGCAAGAAGACGACCGCCGAGCGCATCGTCTACTCCGCGCTGGAGATCTGTCGCGAGAAGACCGGAACCGATCCGGTCATCACCCTCAAGAAGGCGCTTGACAACGTCAAGCCGGCCCTCGAGGTCCGCTCCCGTCGTGTCGGCGGCGCCACCTACCAGGTGCCCGTCGAGGTCCGCCCCGGTCGTTCGACGACCCTGGCGATGCGCTGGCTGGTGACGTTCTCCCGGCAGCGTCGTGAGAACACGATGGTCGAGCGTCTGGCCAACGAGATCCTGGACGCCTCCAACGGTCTGGGTGCCGCGGTCAAGCGCCGCGAGGACACCCACAAGATGGCCGAGGCAAACCGGGCGTTCGCTCACTACCGCTGGTGACGCGTCGGGACCCGGGCCGGGGCGTGGGTATCCACGTCCCCCCGGCCAGGGTCCCGTTGTCACCCGCCGGGTGGCATCATTGAACAAGGCCCGTACCTCACGCCCCGCGTGCAGGTACCGGCAGCACTACCGACCCGGTTCGGACGGTCGACAGCGACCGCACGGGCCACCGACGACTCACATTCGGGAGAATCCGTGGCACAGGACGTGCTGACCGACCTCAACAAGGTCCGCAACATCGGCATCATGGCGCACATCGACGCCGGTAAGACCACCGTCACCGAGCGCATCCTGTTCTACACGGGTGTCAACCGCAAGGCAGGCGAGACGCACGACGGTGCGTCGACCACCGACTGGATGGAGCAGGAGAAAGAGCGCGGCATCACGATCACGTCCGCCGCCGTCACCTGTTTCTGGTCCAACAACCAGATCAACATCATCGACACCCCGGGCCACGTCGACTTCACCGTCGAGGTGGAGCGGTCCCTGCGCGTCCTCGACGGCGCCGTCGCCGTCTTCGACGGCAAGGAGGGCGTCGAGCCCCAGTCGGAGCAGGTCTGGCGTCAGGCCGAGAAGTACGACGTGCCCCGCATCTGCTTCGTCAACAAGATGGACAAGATGGGCGCGGACTTCTTCTACACGGTCCAGACCATCGTCGACCGTCTCGGCGCGAAGCCGCTGGTCCTGCAGCTCCCGATCGGCGCCGAGGACGAGTTCGACGGTGTCGTCGACCTCGTCGAGATGAAGGCGCTCGTCTGGCCAGGCAAGACCGACATCGGCACCGAGGCGCAGGTGCAGGACATCCCGGCCGACCTGCAGGAGAAGGCCGAGGAGTACCGCGAGAAGCTCCTCGAGACCGTCGCCGAGAGCGACGAGGCGCTGATGGAGAAGTACTTCGGTGGCGAGGAGCTGACGAAGGACGAGATCCAGGCGGCGATCCGCAAGATGGTCGTCAACGCCGAGATCTACCCGGTGCTGTGTGGTTCGGCGTACAAGAACAAGGGCATCCAGCCGCTGCTCGACGCCGTCATCGCCTACCTCCCCAACCCGCTGGACGTCGGCGAGGTCCACGGCCACAAGGTCGGGGACGAGGAGACGGAGATCCTCCGCAAGCCGTCCAAGGACGAGCCGTTCGCGGCGCTCGCGTTCAAGATCGCCGTGCACCCGTTCTTCGGTGAGCTGACCTTCGTCCGTGTCTACTCGGGCCGCATCGACCCGAGCACCCAGGTGCAGAACGCGACCAAGGGGAAGAAGGAGCGCGTCGGCAAGCTCTTCCAGATGCACGCCAACAAGGAGATGCCCGTGGAGGAGGCCGTCGCCGGCCACATCTACGCGTTCATCGGGCTGAAGGACACCACGACGGGTGACACACTGTGTGACCTGAACAACCAGGTCATCCTCGAGTCCATGACCTTCCCGGACCCGGTCATCGACGTCTCCATCGAGCCCAAGACCAAGGCCGACCAGGAGAAGCTCGGCACGGCCATCCAGAAGCTGGCCCGTGAGGATCCGACGTTCTCCGTGCGGCTGGACGAGGAGACCGGACAGACCGTCATCGGCGGAATGGGCGAGCTCCACCTGGACGTGCTCGTCGACCGGATGAAGCGCGAGTTCAAGGTCGAGGCCAACGTCGGCAAGCCGCAGGTCGCGTACCGCGAGACCATCAAGGGCTCGATCGACAAGTTCGACTACACCCACAAGAAGCAGACCGGTGGTTCCGGTCAGTTCGCGAAGGTGCAGATCGCGCTCGGCCCGCTGGACCAGGAGGCCGTCGAAGCCGGCGAGACCTACGAGTTCAGCGACAAGGTCACCGGTGGCCGCGTGCCCAAGGAGTACATCCCCTCCGTGGACGCCGGCATCAAGGACGCCATGCAGTACGGCATCCTCGCCGGCTACCCGATGGTCAACGTCAAGGCGACGCTCGTCGACGGCGCGTACCACGAGGTCGACTCGTCCGAGATGGCGTTCAAGGTCGCGGGCTCCATGGCCTTCAAGGAGGCCGCCCGTAAGTGCCAGCCCGTGATCCTGGAGCCGCTGATGGCCGTGGAGGTCGTCACGCCCGAGGACTACATGGGTGACGTCATCGGCGACATCAACTCCCGCCGCGGCCAGATCCAGGCGATGGAGGAGCGCTCCGGCGCCCGCGTCGTCAAGGCCCACGTGCCGCTGTCCGAGATGTTCGGCTACGTCGGCGACCTCCGGTCGAAGACGCAGGGCCGGGCCAACTACTCGATGGTCTTCTCCCACTACGCCGAGGTTCCGGCGGGCGTGGCCAAGGAGATCATCGCCAAGGCGACCGGCGAGTAACCGGTACTGGTCCCGCCCCGCCGTCAGGCGGGGTGGGGCCGATGCCGGCGGCGCACGGTCGAACCTCCGGGTGGCCGCCGGTTCGTGCTCAACACGGCACGATGAGTAAGATCAGATCCCACACAAAGCAGTGCCCACCTCCAGGTGGGGACAGACCAGTCCAGGAGGACACCAAGTGGCGAAGGCGAAGTTCGAGCGGACCAAACCGCACGTAAACATCGGCACCATCGGTCACGTCGACCACGGCAAGACCACCACCACCGCGGCCATCACCAAGGTTCTGGCGGACACCTACCCCGACCTCAACGACGCGTTCGCGTTCGACGAGATCGACAAGGCGCCGGAGGAGAAGGCTCGTGGTATCACGATCAACATCTCCCACGTCGAGTACCAGACCGAGAAGCGCCACTACGCGCACGTCGACGCCCCCGGTCACGCCGACTACATCAAGAACATGATCACCGGTGCCGCCCAGATGGACGGCGCGATCCTCGTCGTGGCGGCCACCGACGGCCCCATGCCGCAGACCCGTGAGCACGTGCTGCTCGCCCGTCAGGTCGGTGTGCCCTACATCCTCGTCGCCCTGAACAAGTGCGACATGGTCGACGACGAGGAGATCCTCGAGCTCGTCGAGATGGAGGTCCGCGAGCTGCTGGCGTCGCAGGACTTCGACGAGGACGCTCCGGTCGTCCACATCTCGGCGCTCAAGGCGCTCGAGGGTGACCCGAAGTGGGTCCAGGCCATCGTCGACCTCATGCAGGCCTGCGACGACTCCGTCCCGGATCCCGAGCGTGAGACCGACAAGCCGTTCCTCATGCCCGTCGAGGATGTCTTCACGATCACCGGTCGTGGCACCGTCGTCACCGGTCGTATCGAGCGTGGCCAGATCAACGTGAACGAGGATGTCGAGCTCATCGGCATCAAGGAGAAGGCCACCAAGACCACCATCACGGGCATCGAGATGTTCCGTAAGCTGCTCGACTACGGCGAGGCCGGCGACAACGTCGGTCTGCTCGTCCGTGGTCTCAAGCGCGAGGACGTCGAGCGTGGCCAGGTCGTCATCAAGCCGGGCGCCTACACCCCGCACACCACGTTCGAGGGCCAGGCGTACATCCTGTCCAAGGACGAGGGCGGCCGTCACACGCCGTTCTTCAACAACTACCGCCCGCAGTTCTACTTCCGTACCACGGACGTGACCGGCGTCGTGACCCTCCCCGAGGGCACCGAGATGGTCATGCCGGGCGACAACACCGAGATGAGCGTCGAGCTCATCCAGCCGGTCGCCATGGATGAGGGCCTGCGCTTCGCGATCCGCGAGGGTGGCCGCACCGTCGGCGCCGGACAGGTCACCAAGATCATCAAGTGATCCACTGACCGCTCGGTCCGGGTGAATCCCCGGGTCGATCGAGGAAGGGCGCCCCACCGTCAGGTGGGGCGCCCTTCCCGCATTTCGCGGTGGTTCACGCGTGCCCGGGGGAGTGGACGACCGGTTTATCTGAGGCGACCGAGTTTCGTGCGACGAGCGAGCTACCTGCGGCGACCGAACTACCTGCGACGACCGAGGATGGTCATCGCGATCGACAACCCCACCGCGGCGACCCCGGCGAGCGCAGCCGCGGCGACGGCGGCGACCTGTTCGGCACTCGCGCCGTGCGCGTCGTACCCGGGACCGGATACCCCGTGCCGGCGGTCGACTTCCGCGAGTGCCCGGAAGAGTTCATCGGGATCGCCGCCCGCGTCCGGATGGTGGCGCAGGACCGCCTGCCGCCTGTCCCGTTTGTAGGCGGCGGGGTCCCGCGGCTCGCGTCTGCTGTTCACGATGTGGTCTCCTCCGAGTGTGGACTCTGGTCTTCCCGACGCTACCGAAGTACCCGGTCGTCGTGCCGGGGTCCGTGACGCACCCGAGGACGCCGGGACGTCCGGGATTTTGCCCTTCCGGCCGATGTACTGCATACTGGTCAAGTTGCCCGGACAAGGCGGCGATCCCGTATGGGCCCGATGGGCCCCGGGGAGAGTCGGGTTGGTCGGGCGAGCACGACCGGGGCGGGTGAGTGATCACCCGCCGGAAAAGCGGGAGGGCGACACGCCCGACCGCGTGGACGCGTCGTGACACGTCAACAGCGGCAGCGGATCGGTCCGCCGTCATCCTCGCCTCGCGCGAGCGATGTGGCACTCCGTCCTCTGGAGGTCTCGTAGTCGTGTCATGCCCGTGGGCGCGCGGCGGGGTCCTCCACGATGGAGCACCGATGCACGGGACCGGGTGGTAGACGGTCTGACGGTGTCACACATGACAAGCGAACACACAGTGTCCCCGCGCAGCGAGGGCGCTTACGACAGCCGCCCTCACGGGCGGGAGGAGAAGAGGACGAAGTGGCGGGACAAAAGATCCGCATCCGGCTCAAGGCCTACGACCATGAAGCTATCGACGCCTCGGCCCGCAAGATCGTCGAGACGGTGACCCGTACGGGTGCTCGTGTCGTCGGTCCCGTGCCGCTGCCCACCGAGAAGAACGTCTACTGCGTCATCCGCTCGCCGCACAAGTACAAGGATTCGCGTGAGCACTTCGAGATGCGTACCCACAAGCGGTTGATCGACATTCTCGACCCCACGCCGAAGACCGTGGACGCTCTCATGCGTATCGACCTGCCTGCCAGCGTCGACGTCAACATCCAGTGACCTCCGACCGCGTAGCGGTCAGCAAGCAACGTGCAGCGGAGACAGTGAACAGATGACTAACACCGAGATCAAGGGAATCCTGGGCGCCAAGCTCGGCATGACCCAGGTCTTCGACGAGAACAACCGGGTGGTTCCGGTTACCGTCGTCAAGGCCGGGCCGTGCGTCGTGACCGGGATCCGTACCCAAGAGACCGACGGCTACGACGCCGTCCAGATCGCGTTCGGCGCGATCGACCCCCGCAAGGTCACCAAGCCGGTGGCCGGCCAGTTCGACAAGGCCGGGGTCACCCCCCGTCGTCACCTCGCCGAGATCCGACTCGACAACGCCGAGCAGGCCGCCGGGTTCGAGATCGGCCAGGAGATCGGCGCCGACGTGTTCGAGGACGGCGCGTTCGTCGACGTCACCGGCACCTCCAAGGGCAAGGGCTTCGCCGGTACCATGAAGCGCCACGGCTTCGCCGGCCAGGGTGCCTCGCACGGTACGCAGGCCGTACACCGCAAGCCGGGTTCCATCGGCGGGGCATCGACCCCGGGCCGCGTCTTCAAGGGCAAGTCGATGGCCGGCCGCATGGGCAACGATCGCGTGACCACCATGAACCTCAAGGTCCACAAGGTGGACGCCGAGGCCGGCGTCCTCCTCATCAAGGGAGCCATCCCGGGTCGTAACGGCGGCCTCGTGATGGTCCGTTCCGCAGTGAAGGGCGGTGCGCGCGCATGACCACCACGGAGAACACCGTGAACCTCAAGCTGGACGTCCGTACCCCGGCGGGCAAGACCGACGGTTCGGTCGAGCTCCCCGCCGAGATCTTCGGCGTCGAGCCCAACCTGCCCCTGATGCACCAGGTCGTGGTGGCTCAGCTCGCCGCGGCGCGTCAGGGCACGCACTCGACCAAGACCCGTGGCGAGGTCCGCGGCGGCGGCCGCAAGCCGTTCCGCCAGAAGGGCACCGGCCGCGCCCGTCAGGGTTCGACCCGCGCCCCCGCCTACACCGGCGGCGGCACCGTCCACGGCCCGAAGCCGCGTGACTACTCGCAGCGCACCCCCAAGAAGATGAAGGCCGCCGCGCTCCGCGGTGCCCTCTCCGACCGGGTCTCGGCCGATCGCCTCCACGTGGTGACCGAGTTCGTCGAGGGACAGAAGCCGTCGACGGCCGGTGTCCGCGACTTCCTGGGCACCCTGTCCGACCGCAAGAAGATCCTGATCGTCGTCGGTCGTGAGGACGTCGCTGCATGGCGTTCCGTGGCCAACCTCGATCACGTCCATCCGATCGCTCCGGATCAGCTCAACACCTACGACGTGCTCCACGCTGACGACGTCGTGTTCTCGGTCGAGGCTCTGGACGCGTTCGTCACGCAGGCGAGCCGTGCGTTCGCCGGCAAGGCAGCGAAGGAGGCCGACAAGTGAGCACCGTCGCCGATCCCCGGGACGTGATCCTCGCCCCGGTCGTCTCCGAGAAGGCCTACGGCCTGCTCGAGCAGGGCGTGTACACGTTCCAGGTCGCCCCGGGCGCCAACAAGACGCAGATCAAGATCGCCATCCAGGAGATCTTCGGCGTCACCGTTGAGTCCGTCAACACCGCCAACCGTCAGGGCAAGCGCAAGCGCACCCGCACCGGGTACGGACAGCGCAAGAGCACCAAGCGCGCCATCGTGACCCTCGCGGCCGACAGCAAGCCCATCGAGATCCCGGGTCTGACCGCCTGACGGCGGGAAGAGTTAAGGACGAGAGAACCTCATGGCTATCCGCAAGTACAAGCCCACGACCCCCGGTCGTCGCGGCTCGAGCGTCTCGGACTTCGCCGAGATCACCCGCTCGACGCCCGAGAAGTCGCTGCTGCGCCCGCTGAGCAAGACCGGCGGCCGCAACGGTCACGGCCGTATCACCAGCCGCCACAAGGGCGGTGGCCACAAGCGCCAGTACCGCGTCATCGACTTCCGTCGTAATGACAAGGACGGCGTGCTCGCCACCGTCGCGCACATCGAGTACGACCCGAACCGCACCGCCAACATCGCCCTCCTGCACTACGCGGACGGCGAGAAGCGGTACATCCTCGCCCCGCGCAACCTGAAGCAGGGCATGAAGGTCGAGTCGGGTGCAGGCGCCGACATCAAGACCGGCAACAACCTCCCGCTCCGGAACATCCCCGCAGGCACCGTGGTGCACGCGGTGGAGCTCCGTCCGGGCGGCGGCGCCAAGATGGCCCGCGCCGCCGGCGCCGGCATCCAGCTGCTCGGTAAGGAGGGGACCTACGCCTCCCTCCGCATGCCCTCCGGTGAGATCCGCCGGGTCGACGTGCGGTGCCGCGCCACGATCGGCGAGGTCGGCAACGCCGAGCAGGCCAACATCAACTGGGGTAAGGCCGGCCGCATGCGGTGGAAGGGCGTTCGCCCGACCGTCCGTGGCGTGGTCATGAACCCCGTCGACCACCCGCATGGTGGTGGCGAGGGTAAGACGTCCGGTGGACGTCACCCCGTCAGCCCGTGGGGCCAGCCCGAGGGCCGGACCCGCAAGCCCAACAAGGCGAGTGACAGCATGATCGTCCGTCGCCGTCGCACCGGTAAGAAGCGTTAAGGAGGGAAACTAGGATGCCTCGTAGTCTCAAGAAGGGTCCGTTCGTCGACGAACACCTCCTCGCGAAGGTGGACGTGCAGAACGACAAGGGCACGCATCAGGTCATCAAGACCTGGTCGCGGCGCTCGACGATCCTGCCCGATTTCATCGGCCACACGTTCGCCGTCCATGACGGCCGCAAGCATGTGCCCGTGTTCGTGTCCGACTCGATGGTGGGTCACAAGCTCGGCGAGTTCGCGCCGACGCGCACGTTCAAGGGGCACATCAAGGACGATCGGAAGAGTAAGCGTCGATGAGCACTGATACGAAGAAGACCGACGACGGCACGGCGACGGCCGAGCAGAAGCTCTCCGCGCGTGCCACCGCCAAGTTCGTCCGCGTCACGCCCATGAAGGCGCGTCGTGTGATCGACCTCATCCGCGGCAAGGACGCCGCCGACGCGCTGAACACGCTGCGGTTCGCCCCGCAGGCCGCCAGCGAGCCGGTCGCCAAGGTCCTCGCCTCCGCGATGGCCAACGCCGAGAACAACCTCGACCTGGACCCCCGGACCCTCGTGGTCACGGCGGCCTACGCCGACGAGGGGCCGACCCTCAAGCGTTTCCGCCCGCGTGCCCAGGGTCGTGCGTTCCGCGTGCGTAAGCGTACGAGCCACATCACCATCGAGGTGACCAGCGTGCCCGAGAAGACCGGCTCCGGTCGGGCACGTCGCAACCAGGGAGGTGCCCGCTAAATGGGACAGAAGATCCAGCCGCACGGCTTCCGTCTCGGCATCACCTCGGACTGGACGTCCAAGTGGTTCGCCGACAAGCAGTACGCCGACTACGTCGCCGAGGACATCAAGATCCGTCAGCTCCTGTCCAAGGGCATGGAGCGGGCCGGTATCTCCGGGGTCGACATCTCGCGGACCCGGGACCGGGTCCACGTGGACATTCACACGGCCCGCCCGGGCATCGTGATCGGCCGTCGGGGCGCCGAGGCGGACCGTCTTCGCGGGGAGCTCGAGAAGCTCACCGCCAAGCAGGTCCACCTCAACATCCTCGAGATCAAGAACACCGAGGCCGACGCCCAGCTCGTCGCCCAGGGGATCGCCGAGCAGCTCTCGAATCGTGTGGCGTTCCGTCGCGCGATGCGCAAGGGCATCCAGTCGGCCATGCGTCAGCCCCAGGTCAAGGGCATCAAGGTGGTCTGTTCGGGTCGTCTCGGCGGTGCCGAGATGTCCCGTTCGGAGCGCTACCACGAGGGGCGCGTCCCCCTGCACACCCTGCGTGCCGAGATCGACTACGGCACCTACGAGGCCAAGACGACCTTCGGTCGTATCGGTGTCAAGGTGTGGATCTACAAGGGTGACGTGGTCGGCGGCCGTCGCGAGTCCGACCAGTACGCCCAGTCCAGCAACCGTGGCGGTGCCGACCGCGGTCCCCGCCGCGAGCGTGGCGCCGGTCGTCCGCGTCGCTCCGGGGCCCAGGGCACCACTGCGACCAGCACCGAGACCGGCCGCGCCGGTTCCGGCTCGGCCGCCGAGGCTCCTGCCGAGGCACCGCAGAACCAGACCAGGGAGGCGTGACAGTGCTTATCCCCAAGCGCGTCAAGCACCGCAAGCAGCACCACCCCGGCCGTAAGGGCGGGGCAAAGGGTGGCACCAAGGTGACCTTCGGTGACTACGGCATCCAGGCTCTCGAGCCGGCCTACGTCACCAACCGTCAGATCGAGTCCGCACGTATCGCCATCAACCGCCACATCAAGCGTGGTGGCAAGGTGTGGATCAACATCTATCCGGATCGTCCCCTGACCAAGAAGCCCGCCGAGGTGCGGATGGGTTCCGGTAAGGGCTCGGTCGAGTGGTGGGTGGCCAATGTCAAGCCGGGCCGCATCCTGTTCGAGATGTCGTACCCGAACGAGGAGACCGCTCGCGAGGCCCTTCGCCGCGCGCAGCACAAGCTCCCGTGCAAGACCCGCATCGTGACCCGGGAGGAGCAGTTCTGATGGCTAGTGGAACCACCGCCCCCGAGCTGCGTGAGCTCGATGCGGATGCGCTGACCGCGCGTCTGCGTGAGGCCAAGGAAGAGCTGTTCAACCTGCGCTTCCAGATGGCCACCGGTCAGCTGACCAACAACCGTCGCCTGCGTGTCGTCCGCCACGACATCGCTCGCATCTACACCGTCATTCGCGAGCGCGAGCTCGGTCTGTCGGCGGCGCCGGGTGATGCCAAGTGAGTGACAAGGAAGCAGTTGTGACTGAGTCCAACGAGAACACCGAGCGCAACAGCCGCAAGGTGCGCATCGGGTACGTCGTGTCCGACAAGATGGAGAAGACCATCATCGTCGAGCTCGAGGACCGCGTGAAGCACCCGCTGTACGGCAAGATCATGCGCCGTACCGAGCGGGTCAAGGCCCACGACGAGACCAACACCGCCGGAGTCGGCGACCGCGTGCGGATCATGGAGACCCGCCCGCTGTCCGCCTCCAAGCGGTATCGCCTCGTCGAGGTGCTCGAGCGGGCCAAGTAAGCCCCCACTCGACATATGCGAACGGCCCGGCCCCGGGACTCCGGGGCCGGGCCGTTTCGCGTTGCGGGGGCGCACGGGACGGCCGAATGTAACGGATCACCGTGGTGTAACGAATTTTGAGTAGTGTGTCAGCGTCCGACGCTGGCCGAGAGGACAGGATCGTCATATGGGGAACGAACCACATTTCGGCCGACGGGGGAGTGGGCGGGGCGATCGCCGTCGTGGTCTGAGTGCGCTCGCGATCGGCGCGGTCGTGATCACGACGACGGCCACGGGGCTTCCCGTCGCCGGCGCCCAGAGCACGGGCCCGGGGTCAGTCGATCCGGGATCCCTCGTTCCCAGCGTGGCGCCCGGGAGCCTGTTGGGCGCACCATCGCTCAGTATCGCCGCGTCGACCCAGCTCGGTGCCCCGATCCCGGTCACGTCCGTCCTCGGATCCGTCGGCGCCATCGGTTCCAGCGATTTCCCCCGTCCGGGAAGCTCCCAACCCCCGGCCGGGCCCCGCGCGACACGGGACGGGTCCATCGTGTCCTCCACCGTGCAGCGGATCGAGCCTCTCTTCCCGGCGTCGACGGAGGCGGTCGATCGTCGCGCCGAGGTGTGGGCCGTGACGTCTGAATCCATGCAACGGACGGTCCGCGTCGAGGTCTACCGCGCCCCGGCGGGCGTCGACGCGCCCAACGTGTACTTCCTCGACGGCGTCGGTTCCGAGGTCCCGTCCGGGTGGAGCACGGGTATGGGCTGGGGCGATCCCGCGCTGCGCGACCGCGCGGTGAACGTGATCGTTCCGACGGGCGGCCCGGCGTCGATGTGGTCCGACTGGCAGGCGGACGATCCCGTCCTGGGCCCCAACAACTGGGAGACGTTCCTCACCGAGGAGTTGCCGCCGCTGCTCGAGGCCGGTTTACCCGGGGCCGCGGGGCCGCTCGCCCACAACGGGAGCTGGGGGGTCATGGGCGTGTCGATGGGGGCGTCCGCGGCGCTTCATCTGGCCAACAGGAACGAGATGTTCGGAGGCGCCGCCGGTATCAGCGGCGCCTATTCGACCACCGACGAGCTCGGCTACCAGTACGCGCGACTCACCGTGGCCGCTCGCCACGGGGACGTCACCAACATGTGGGGGCCGCGCGGGTCCCGGGAGTGGGTGGAGCACGACACCGTGGCGGACCCCTCCGGGCTCGAGGGCAAGGCGGTCTACCTCAGCGCCGCGACCGGGCTGGTGGGTTCAAGCGAGCTCGGCCGCTTCGGCAGCAACGAACTCGTGCTCATCGACGGACATGTCCTCGAGAAGGGCTCCTACGAGAGCACCCGTGCACTCGAGGCCGCGCTCGCCTCGGTTCCCGGGGTCGACCTGAGGATGAACTACATGCCCTCCGGGATCCACAACTGGCCGGTCTTCGTCACCGAGATGCGGCCGGGGATGGATCACGTCCTCTCCGGACTGCCCGACGCCGCGCCCAACGGGCGGAGGACGACGGGGGGAGTGGCGGACTCCGGGGCTAGCGCTGCCGGCTCATCGGGATCGAGCGGTTCGACGGGTTCCCTGCGTGGATCCGGATCGGCCGGTTCGAGCGGTAGCTGACCGGGATTTGGGTCCCGGTGCATGCGCACCCTACACTGGACCAGTTGCCCGACCTGGCACGTCTCGACGTGTCGACGGGTGGCATGACCGCGTGTGTCGGGTCGGTATCCGGCACACATTGAATAGACCTGGTCAGGAGAACCATGATCCAGCAGGAGTCGCGGCTGAAGGTCGCCGACAACACGGGTGCCAAGGAGATTCTCTGCATCCGCGTTCTCGGCGGTTCCAAGCGCCGCTACGCAGGCGTGGGCGACATCATCGTCGCCACCGTCAAGGACGCCATCCCCGGTGGCAACGTCAAGAAGGGTGAGGTCGTCAAGGCCGTCATCGTGCGCACCGCCAAGGAGCGCCGTCGCCCGGACGGCTCGTACATCAAGTTCGACGAGAACGCCGCCGTCATCATCAAGAACGACAACGATCCGCGCGGAACGCGCATCTTCGGGCCCGTCGGCCGCGAACTGCGCGACAAGAAGTTCATGCGGATCGTCTCGCTGGCTCCGGAGGTGCTCTGACATGAAGGTTCACAAGGGCGACACGGTGCTGGTCATCTCCGGTAAGGACAAGGGCGCCAAGGGCAAGGTCATCCAGGCTTTCCCGGCTCAGGAGAAGGTCCTCGTCGAGGGCGTCAACCGCATCAAGAAGCACACCTCCAACTCGGCTGCCGAGCGCGGCGCCTCCTCGGGCGGCATCGTCACCCAGGAGGCCCCGATCCACGTGTCCAACGTGATGGTCGTGGACGCCGACGGCACCCCGACCCGGGTCGGAATCCGCACGGACGAGAACGGCAAGCGCGTCCGTGTCTCGCGCAAGACCGGGAAGGACCTGTGACCATGACTGAGACCGCTCTTCCCTCCGGGTACACCCCTCGCCTCAAGGACAAGTACCGCAGCGAGATCCGGCCGGCACTCAACGAGACGTTCGAGTACGCCAACGTCATGCAGATCCCGGGCGTCGCGAAGGTCGTCGTCAACATGGGTGTCGGTGACGCCGCCCGCGACGCCAAGCTCATCAACGGCGCCATCAACGACCTCACGCTGATCACCGGCCAGAAGCCGGAGGTCCGTCGGGCCCGCAAGTCCATCGCACAGTTCAAGCTGCGCGAGGGCATGCCGATCGGCGCGCGCGTCACCCTGCGCGGCGACCGCATGTGGGAGTTCCTCGATCGCCTGACGACCGTCGCGCTCCCGCGTATCCGTGACTTCCGGGGACTCTCGGGCAAGCAGTTCGACGGCCACGGCAACTACACGTTCGGCCTCAACGAGCAGACGATGTTCTACGAGATCGATGTCGACAAGGTCGACCGCCCCCGGGGCATGGACATCACGGTCGTCACGACCGCAACGAACGACGAAGAGGGCCGGGCACTGCTCAAGCAGCTCGGATTCCCCTTCAAGGAGGACTGACCTCCTCCACCGGCCGGACCGGCCGTCCCCGCCGGGGCACCGCATCGCGGTTCCCCGGCGGCGGGCAGACGGCCCAGTCGTCTGGTCGCGCCCCGGTGAGAAGAGCACCGGCCGCGGCGGGAACACCGGGATGCCCCGAGGGGCGCCGGATCCCATACAAGAGAACATTCGCACTCTTCGTGATAGGCCCACGACGTCACGTGGGCGGCCCACAGGTCGCCGTACGGGACGTGTTGCATGGGAACCGTTACGAGAAAGGAACATGGTCCATCCATGTCGATGACCGATCCCATCGCGGACATGCTGACGCGTGTGCGTAACGCCAATTCGGCGTACCACGACACCGTGTCGATGCCGCATTCGAAGCTCAAGGGCAACATCGCTGCCATCCTCCAGCAGGAGGGTTACATCGCGGGCTACAACGTCGAGGACGCAGAGGTGGGCAAGAAGCTCACCATCGACCTCAAGTACGGCCCCTCGCGCCAGCGCAGCATCCAGGGCATCAAGCGCATCTCGAAGCCGGGTCTGCGCGTGTACGCCAAGTCCACCGAACTGCCCAAGGTCCTCGGTGGCCTGGGCGTCGCGATCATCTCGACGTCCCAGGGTCTGCTCACGGACCGCCAGGCGAACAACAAGAAGGTGGGCGGGGAAGTCCTCGCCCACGTCTGGTAAGGGGGGCGAGAAATGTCACGTATCGGCAAGGCTCCGATCACCGTCCCGTCCGGTGTCGACATCAAGGTCGACGGCCAGACCGTCACCGTCAAGGGTCCCAAGGGTGAACTCACGCAGGTTCTGCCCGGGGCGATCTCGGTCTCGATCGAGGACGGCACCCTCACGGTGAACCGTCCCGACGACCACCGGGACAACCGCTCCCTCCACGGCCTCTCCCGCTCGCTGGTCAACAACATGATCGTCGGCGTCACCGAGGGCTACAAGCAGGACATGGAGATCTTCGGCGTCGGTTACCGCGTCGTGGCCAAGGGCCGTGATCTCGAGTTCGCCCTGGGCTACTCGCATCCGGTTCCGGTCACCGCTCCCGACGGCATCACGTTCGCCGTCGACGGTGCGACCAAGTTCTCGATCTCCGGAATCGACAAGCAGCAGGTGGGCCAGATCGCCGCCAACATCAAGCGACTGCGGAAGCACGACCCGTACAAGGGCAAGGGCATCCGCTACGCCGGCGAGCAGGTCCGTCGCAAGGTCGGAAAGACGGGTAAGTGATCATGAGCAGCACCAAGAAGCGTTCCCCGCTGGGAACCGATGCCTCGACCGCACGTCGCGAGGGTCGCGCCCGGCGCCATTACCGACTCCGCAAGAAGGTCTCCGGCACGCCGGAGCGCCCGCGGTTGGTCGTCAACCGGTCCTCACGCCACATCCACGCCCAGATCGTCGACGATCTGGCCGGCCGCACCCTGGCCGCAGCCTCCACCATCGAGGCGGATGTGCGCTCTCTCGAGGGCGACAAGAAGGCCCGCAGCGCGAAGGTCGGTCAGCTCCTGGCCGAGCGTGCCAAGGCTGCCGGCATCGACTCCGTCGTGTTCGACCGTGGTGGCAACAAGTACCACGGCCGGATCGCGTCGCTCGCCGACGCCGCCCGCGAGGGTGGGCTGGAGTTCTGATGACCAACACCACTGCACTGTTCGCTAACGGAAGGACCGTCTGATGCCGGGACGTCAGCGTCGTGACGGCGGAAGCAACGGCCCCGCCGCAGACAACAAGACCACCACCGACAACGCCCAGGGCCGCGGCGGAGACCGCGGTCGTGGTCGGGGTCGCGACGATCGTCGCGGCCGCGACGAGGAGAAGTCGCAGTACATCGAGCGCGTCGTCACCATCAACCGTGTCTCCAAGGTCGTCAAGGGCGGTCGGCGCTTCAGCTTCACCGCCCTCGTGATCCTCGGTGACGGCAACGGCATGGTCGGCGTCGGCTACGGCAAGGCCAAGGAGGTGCCGGCGGCGATCCAGAAGGGATCGGAGGAGGCTCGGAAGAACTTCTTCCGCGTTCCGCTCATCGCCTCCACCATCCCCCACCCGATCCAGGGTGAGGCCGCTGCCGGTGTCGTCATGCTCCGTCCCGCCTCGCCGGGTACCGGTGTCATCGCCGGTGGTGCCGCTCGCGCGGTGCTCGAGTGTGCCGGCGTCAACGACATCCTGTGCAAGTCTCTGGGGTCGGACAACGCCATCAACGTGGTCCACGCGACCGTGGCGGCGCTCAAGGGTCTGCATCGTCCCGAGGAGGTCGCGGCTCGTCGCGGCCTGCCGATCGAGGACGTCGCTCCCGCGGGCATGCTCCGTGCGCGTGCCGGACAGGGGGCCTGATCATGGCTAGCCTCAAGATCACCCAGGTCCGCGGGACCGTGGGGACCAAGAAGAACCAGCGGGACTCCCTGCGTACGCTCGGCCTCAAGGGCATCCGGAAGACGGTCGTGCGTGAGGACAACGCGCAGACCCGGGGTCTCATCAACGTCGTGAACCACCTCGTCGTGGTCGAAGAGACGGAGTGAGAATGACTATCAAGTTGCACCACCTGCGCCCGGCACCCGGGTCGCACGCCGAGAAGATCCGTGTGGGTCGCGGTGAGGGCGGCAAGCGCGGCAAGACCGCCGGTCGCGGCACCAAGGGCACCAAGGCGCGTAAGAACGTCCCCGCGGCGTTCGAGGGCGGCCAGATGCCGATCCACATGCGGCTCCCGAAGCTCAAGGGCTTCAAGAACCGCAACAAGGTCGTCTTCCAGGTCGTCAACGTGTCCGACATCCAGCGGCTGTTCCCCCAGGGCGGCGAGGTCGGCGTGTCCGAGCTCGTGGCCGCGGGCGCGGTCCGTAAGAACCAGCCGGTCAAGGTGCTGGGCGACGGGGACATCTCCGTGGCCGTCACCGTGACCGCCGACAAGGTCTCCGCCTCGGCCAAGAGCAAGATCGAGGCCGCCGGCGGAAGCGTGTCGGAGGCCGGGGCCTGATACCCCGCCCGGCCCGTTCACGGGTCGATGACGGGTGCAGGGGTCGGGTCCGAGAGTCTCGGATCCGGCCCCTGCGCTCGTCTTGATAGAGTTTTCCCGTTGTGCGTTTCGGGGTTGGCGCCGGCCGGAAGGTCGGCCCGACTTCCCCCGGCGCATCTGCTTTCGACGACCGGCGGCCAACGGCCGACCACGACCAGGAGGACATGTGCTCTCCGCACTCGCGTCCGCGATCAAGGACCGGGACCTGAGGAAGAAGATCTTCTTCACCCTGGGGATCATCATCCTCTACCGGATCGGCGCGCAGATCCCGTCGCCCGGCGTCGACTACCCCAAGCTCCGGGGTCTGCTCGACACGGCGATGACCGGGGACAACGCACAGTTGTTCTCCCTGGTGAACCTCTTCTCCGGTGGCGCTCTCCTGCAGTTGTCGGTCTTCGCGATCGGCATCATGCCCTTCATCACCGCGAGCATCATCGTCCAGCTGCTCACCGTGGTGATCCCGTACTTCGAGCAGTTGAAGAAGGAGGGGCAGTCCGGCCAGGCGAAGATGACGCAGTACACGCGTTATCTCACCATCGCACTCGCCGTCCTGCAGTCCGCCGGCATTGTCGCGCTGGCCGACCGGGGGCAGCTCCTCGGCAACGGCCAGTCCGTCCTGATGGACGACAACATCCTCACCCTGCTCACCATCGTCATCGTCATGACCGCGGGCGCCGCACTCGTCATGTGGTTCGGTGAACTCATCACCGACCGTGGCGTCGGCAACGGGATGTCGCTGCTGATCTTCGCCGGCATCGCGTCCCGCATCCCGGCCGAGGGCGTGAACATCTACCAGAACTCGTCGACCATGAAGTTCGCCGCCGTCATGTTGGCGGTCGTCCTCATCGTCGTCGCCGTCGTCTTCGTCGAGCAGGGTCAGCGCCGGATCCCCGTCCAGTACGCCAAGCGCATGGTCGGTCGCCGCCAGTACGGCGGCACCTCCACGTACCTGCCGCTCAAGGTCAACCAGGCCGGTGTCATCCCGGTGATCTTCGCGTCGTCGCTGATGTATGTGCCCATCCTCATCACCCAGCTGATCCAGGGGCCCGAGCCGTCGAGCGACGGGTTCTGGCAGCGGTACGTCATGCAGTACCTGCAGAACCCCTCCAGCTGGGGCTACATCCTCCTGTACTTCGCCCTCATCATCTTCTTCGCGTACTTCTACGTGGCCATCCAGTTCGACCCGATGGAGCAGGCCGAGAACATGAAGAAGTACGGCGGGTTCATCCCGGGTATCCGCCCGGGCCGCCCGACGGCTGAGTACCTGGGCTACGTCCTCAACCGGATCCTGCTGTTCGGTTCCCTGTATCTCGGCCTTATCGCGGTACTCCCCAACGTCTTCCTCGACATGGGCAGCGGGGGTGGAGATCTGCAGAACATGCCGTTCGGCGGCACCGCTGTGCTCATCATGGTCTCCGTGGGCCTCGACACCGTGAAGCAGATCGAGGCGCAGCTGATGCAGCGCAACTACGAGGGCTTCCTCAAGTAGGCGCGGCCTCGTCCGAGCACACCAACTGTAGAAAGGCTGGTCCCCACCATGCGTCTCGTCCTCCTCGGCCCTCCCGGAGCCGGCAAGGGTACCCAGGCGGCTCTGCTCTCGGAGAAGCTCGGCGTCCCGCACATCTCGACCGGTGATCTGTTCCGCGCCAACATCTCCCAGGGCACCGACCTCGGGAAGGAGGCCAAGAGCTACATCGACGCCGGCAACCTCGTCCCCGCCGAGGTGACGAACCGCATGGTCGCCGCGCGCATCGCCGAGCCCGACGCCACCGAGGGCTTCCTCCTGGACGGCTACCCCCGCAGTGCAGCGCAGGCGGACGCGCTCAAGGAGATGCTCGGCGAGGCCGGCCACTCCCTCGACGCGGTCCTCGAGTTCAAGGTCGACGACGACACCGTGGTCGCGCGCATGCTCGCCCGGGGCCGGGAAGACGACACCGAGGACGTCATCAGGAACCGCATGGCGGTCTACCGGTCGGAGACGGCCCCGCTGCTCGAGTACTACGCCGGCGAGGTCAAGAGCATCGACGCCGTCGGTGAGGTCGACGAGATCAACGCACGCGCGCTCGCCGCGCTGGGACGCTGACGCCCGCCGTGTTCGGACGGTCCCGCAAGGGCGTGGTCACCGCGCGTACCCCGGGTGAGTTGGACGCCATGGAGGCGGCCGGTCGTATCGTCGGACGGGCGTTGATCGCCGCCCGCGAGGCCGCTGTCCCGGGTGCCACCACCGGTGACCTCGACGAGGTCGTCGAGCAACTGATCCGGGACGCCGGGGCCGTGCCCTCCTTCAAGGGGTACGAGGGGTTCCCGGGATCGATCTGCTCCTCGGTCAACGACGTCGTGGTGCACGGGATCCCCGGGCCCGACACCGTCCTGGGGGACGGGGACCTCGTCTCCATCGACTGCGGCGCCATCCTCGACGGGTGGCACGGGGACTCCGCGTGGTCATTCGGGGTGGGGACTCTCGCCCCGGAGGTCGCGACCCTCAACGACGCCACGCGGGAGGTCCTCGAGGAGGGCATCCTGGCGATGCTGCCCGGGAACAAGCTCACCGACGTCTCGCACGCTCTCGAGGTGGCGACGCGGAGGGCGGAGGAGCGTCACGGCGTCAGCCTGGGCATCGTCGACGGTTTCGGGGGCCACGGGATCGGCCGCGAGATGCACGAATGGCCATTCCTCGCCAACGAGGGCAAGCCCGGACGCGGCCCCCGGCTGCAGGAGGGTTCGGTCCTGGCGGTCGAGCCGATGCTCGTGCTGGGCGGTGAGACCGACACCCGGACCCTGTCCGATGACTGGACGGTCGTCACCGTCGACGGGTCGCCGGCGGCGCACTGGGAACACACGGTCGCCGTGACGGCGGACGGCCCCCGGATCCTCACACCCCGCCCGCGCAGCTGAGGACGCACCGCGACCGGGGTCGCCACTCCGGGGGATCGGAGCGGGTCGACCGCTGACGGTCGCCCACACCGGGTTACAGTGTGTGCCGGTAGTGAACATATGCTTCGAAAGGTCCCGGCATGCTCGCTGAGCAGGAGTCCGTCGCGCGTCGATCAGTCGTACGGGGAGCCGTCGCGCTGGTCGTGACGCTCGCTGTCGCCCTCGTCCACATCTCGGGCCCGGGCGTCGCCCCCTCCACCGCCCAGTCGGTGATGGAGGGGGGCGCGGGGTCGATCGAGGCGGATCCCCAGCCGGGACCGTTCTACCACGCGGATCCGCAACACCTCGCGGACGCCCCTCTCGGTGAGGTGATCAACTCCCGGGACGTGACCATGCCGGCGTTCCTCGGATACCGGGTCACCGAGATCGCCTACCGGTCGACCGACTCCCGCGATCGGCCGCTACTGGCCACCGCGACGGTCGTCCGGCCGCACCACGCCCGCCCCGACGGTCCGGTGTTGAGCTACCAGCACTACCTCAATGCGCTCGGACAGCGATGCGCGCCCACCGAGACCCTCGTCCACCCGACGCTGGAGACCGTGCAGGACAACGCGATGGTCTTCCTGCGGACGCGTCTGGACCAGGGATGGACGATCATCATCCCGGACCACCTCGGTCCGAAGGTCGCCTATCCCGGCGGTCAGTTGTCGGGCCGGATCGTGTTGGACGGGATGCGTGCGGTGCGGGACGACCCCCGCTTCGATTCCAGGCACAGCCGGTTCGGCGCCCTCGGCTACTCCGGGGGCGGCATCGCGAGCGCGTGGGTGTCGCTCCTGCACGACGACTACGCCCCGGACGTGAATCTGGTCGGGGTGGCGCAGGGCGGTGTCCCGACCGACATGACCACGATGGCGCGGATGGTCGGCAACTGGCCGCACCCGGCGTTCGGCCTGGCGTTCGCCGCGGCTGTCGGCATGGCGCGGGAGTACCCGGAGGCGATCCGGCTCGAGGAGAAGCTCACGCCGGACGGGTGGGCGCTCTACAGCCAGCTGAAGGGGCGCTGCACCGCGACCCTGTTGACGGTCGGGGCGTTCCGGTCCGTCCCGATGGTCCTCCGGGGAGGCGACCTCCTGGCAGAGGAGGGGCTGATGCGGGCGTTCGCGGAGAACAGCATCCGTCAGAGCCCGGACGTGCCCCGGGTCCCGGTGTTCATGTGGCATTCCGGGACCGACCCGCTCGTGCCGTTCTGGGACGCGGAGGAGACCGCCAAGCGGTACTGCCGAGAGGGCGCGCCGCTGACGTGGGAGCCGGGACTCGCGCCGGAGCACCTCATGGGCGCGGTGGAGAAACTGCCCGCGGCGATGAACTGGCTCCAGCAGCGCTTCGACGGGGTGCCCGCGGGGCGGGCCTGCTACGTCTGACCGTCGGTCACCGGGACCGCCGAGGGGACGCCGAGCGGGCGGCGAGGGCCCTGTCGGTGCCCGATTGGCGCAGATCCATCACCTGACGTAGGCTTATACGTCGGTGTGCCCACCAGTGCACCGACAATCCGGTAGACGTCACCCGGGGAATCGTGGAGGACCGTAACCAGCATGGCAAAGAAAGACGGAGCCATCGAGGTCGAGGGCCGTGTCGTTGAGCCGTTGCCGAACGCAATGTTCCGCATCGAACTCGAGAACGGGCACAAGGTCCTCGCACACATCAGTGGGAAGATGCGGCAGCACTACATCCGCATCCTCCCCGAGGACCGCGTGGTCGTGGAGCTCTCGCCCTACGACCTGACCCGCGGCCGGATCGTCTACCGGTACAAGTAAGACGCTCAACTCCCCGCACCAGCCGCCGAGCCCCACAGGGGCCGGCGGGATCACACCCTCGGAAGCGGAGGCCGGGGCCCCGGACGGTTGCTCATCGTGAGATGACCATCCGACAACGGGGACGGTCGGGGAGCAGACCTACCGCACGACGAAAGAGAAACGCCACATGGCACGTCTAGCCGGCGTTGATCTCCCGCGCGACAAGCGCATGGAGATCGCGCTCACCTACATTTTCGGCATCGGTCGCACCCGGTCGCTGGAGATCCTGGGGCGTACGGGCATCAGCCCGGATCTGCGCACCAAGGACCTCACCGACGAGCAGTTGACCGTCCTTCGTGACGACATCGAGGGCAACTACAAGGTAGAGGGTGACCTCCGCCGCGAGGTCCAGGGCGACATCCGCCGGAAGATCGAGATCGGTAGCTACCAGGGCCTGCGCCACCGCCGTGGCCTGCCGGTCCGTGGACAGCGCACCAAGACCAACGCCCGTACCCGTAAGGGTCCGAAGAAGACCGTCGCCGGAAAGAAGAAGTAATGCCCCCCAAGTCACGCGCTGCGGGCCCCAAGAAGACGGGCCGTCGCAAGGAAAAGAAGAACGTGCCCCTGGGCCAGGCCCACATCAAGAGCACGTTCAACAACACGATCGTCTCGATCACCGACCCGTCCGGTGGCGTCCTCGCATGGGCGTCCTCCGGCCACGTCGGCTTCAAGGGCTCGCGCAAGTCGACGCCCTTCGCCGCCCAGCTCGCCGCCGAGAACGCGGCCCGCAAGGCGCAGGAGCACGGCGTCAAGAAGGTCGACGTGTTCGTCAAGGGCCCCGGCTCGGGACGTGAGACCGCGATCCGCTCGCTCCAGGCCGCCGGCCTCGAGGTGGGCACGATCTCCGATGTCACCCCCCAGCCCCACAACGGCTGTCGTCCGCCCAAGCGGCGTCGAGTCTGAGCCGGAAGGAACGCACTAAATCATGGCACGTTACACCGGCCCCGTCACCCGCAAGTCCCGCCGTCTGGGCGTGGACCTCGTGGGTGGAGACACCGCATTCGAGCGTCGGCCCTTCCCGCCCGGTCACCACGGCCGCGCGCGGATCAAGGAGTCCGAGTACCGCACCCAGCTGCAGGAGAAGCAGAAGGCCCGCTTCACCTACGGCGTGATGGAGAAGCAGTTCCGTCGTTACTACGAGGAGGCGAACCGCCGCGCCGGCAAGACCGGTGAGAACCTCCTGCAGATCCTCGAGTCGCGACTGGACAACGTCGTGTACCGCGCGGGTCTCGCGCGGACGCGTCGCCAGGCCCGTCAGCTCGTGGCCCACGGTCACTTCCTGGTCAACGACCAGAAGGTCACCATCCCGAGCTACCGGGTCTCGCAGTACGACATCGTCGACGTCCGTCCCAAGTCCACCAAGATGGACTGGTTCGAGATCGCCCAGGAGACCCTCGGCGAGCGTCCCGTCCCGGCGTGGCTGCAGGTCGTCCCGACGACCCTGCGGGTCCTCGTCCACCAGCTCCCCGAGCGCGCGCAGATCGATGTGCCGCTGCAGGAGCAGTTGATCGTCGAGCTCTACTCGAAGTGATCTGTCCCCCCTCGTCGCCGGGCGGGCCGCACACCGCGGCCCGCCCGGCGACGGTGGGTTCCCACGGCGTCAAATAGCGGGCGTCGAGAATCGAAAGAGGTAGCACATGCTCATCTCCCAGCGGCCCACCCTCACCGAGGAGGTCGTCTCCGAGAACCGCTCGCGGTTCGTGCTCGAGCCCCTCGAGCCCGGTTTCGGCTACACCATCGGCAACTCGCTGCGGCGCACGCTGCTGTCGTCCATCCCGGGCGCGGCCGTGACCAGCATCCGCATCGAGGGCGTCCTGCACGAGTTCACCACCGTGCCGGGCGTGAAGGAGGATGTCACCGACATCATCCTCAACCTCAAGGGCCTGGTCGTCTCGTCCGTCGAGGACGAGCCGGTCACCATGTACCTCAAGAAGCAGGGTCCGGGAGCCGTCACCGCCGGTGACATCGTCCCGCCGTCCGGCGTCGAGGTGCACAACCCGGACCTGCACATCGCCACCCTCAACGAGAAGGGTCGGCTGGAGATCGAGCTGGTCGTCGAGCGTGGCCGCGGCTACGTTCCCGCCGGGCTCAACAAGGACGCGGGCCACGAGATCGGCCGGATCCCGGTCGACTCGATCTACTCGCCCGTGCTCAAGGTGACCTACAAGGTCGAGGCCACCCGTGTGCACCAGCGCACCGACTTCGACCGTCTGGTCCTGGACGTCGAGACCAAGAACTCGATGACCGCCCGGGACGCCCTGGCGTCCGCCGGCAAGACCCTCGTCGAGCTCTTCGGCCTCGCCCGTGAGCTCAACGACGAGGCGGAGGGCATCGAGATCGGGCCGAGCCCGGCCGAGGCCGACCACATCGCCGCCTACGGTATGCCGATCGACGACCTGGACCTGTCGGTCCGGTCCTACAACTGCCTCAAGCGCGAGGGCGTCCACACCGTGGGCGAGCTCGTGGCCCGCAGTGAGTCGGACCTGCTCGACATCCGGAACTTCGGACAGAAGTCGATCGACGAGGTCAAGGTCAAGCTCGTGGAGCTCGGCCTGTCCCTCAAGGACGCGCCCCCCGGATTCGATCCCGCCTCGGTCGCCGGCTACGACGCCGAGACCGGCACGTGGACCGACGAGGGCGGCGAGGATTACGCCGAGACCGAGCAGCTCTGACGAGCGCCCGGAACACCATTCCTAGGAGAATCTGATGCCCAAGCCCAAGAAGGGCGCCCGCCTCGGCGGATCCGCCGCCCACCAGCGGCTCATCCTCTCGAACCTGGCCACCCAGCTGTTCGAGCACGACGCGATCCGCACCACGGAGACCAAGGCGAAGCTGCTGCGCCCCTACGCGGAGAAGCTCATCACCAAGGCGCGTCGTGGCACGCTGGCCGACCGTCGTGAGGCCGCCAAGGTCATCCGCGACAAGGACGTCCTGCACAAGCTGTTCGCCGAGATCGGCCCCCGGGTCGCGAACCGCGACGGTGGCTACACCCGGATCGTCAAGCTCGAGAACCGCAAGGGCGACAACGCGCCCATGGCGATGATCGCGCTCGTCACCGAGGAGCTCGCCTCCGCCGAGGCCTCGCGCGCCACCCGCGCCGCGGCGTCCAAGGCGGCCACCGCGCCGGCCGCGGCCCCCGCGGAGTCCACCGACGACGTCACGGCCGAGGCCGAGGCCAACAGCCCGATCGCCGATCAGGTCGAGGCCGCCGACGACGCACAGGTCGACGCCGCGGAAGAGACCGCCGAGGCCGTGTCCGAGGACACCACGCACGCCGAGGGCGAGGACGCCGACAAGGCCTGATCGCCAGCATCGGATCACGCCGTCAGGGCCCCGCCACCGCATCACGCGGTGGCGGGGCCCTTGTCGTCGTCGACCGGGACGACGACAGCCGCGCGGGCGGGCCCCGGCCGTGCGCGCCCGGTGGTCAGAGGACCTCGGCGACCGCGCCCGCCATCGCCCGCTGACCCTCGGCGGTGGGGTGCATCGGATGCGAGCCGGTCTCCGCACCGGTGAAGTCGGTGTACCGCTCGTCCGCCGGGGCGCAGGCGTGGCGTTCCCCGGCGTCGTCGGGGACGACGATCTCGGCGCCGGCCCGGACGGCCGCGTCGGTCACCGCGCTGTTGACCCGGTCGGTGACGTCCCGCGTCCAGGTGACGTCGCCGGGGCTGACGCGTTCGGTGAAGTCGCAGCCGCCGTCCGGCGGCACGAGTGGCATGTACGCGGTCACCACGACGCGGGCCGCGGGGGACCGCTCCCGGATCCCGGCGTGGACCGCGTCGAGACGGGCCCCGAGCCCCTCGAGTGACGACGAGACCCCCGCGGACAACCGTTCGCGGCAGGGGGCCTCGTCTGTAGCCCTGGGCGTCTGCACCACGCACCCGGCGATCGCGCCGAACCCGATGTCGTTGCCGCCGATGGAGAGCGTCACGAGGTCGGTGTCGGCGGTGAGGGCGTCGAACTGCGGTGGTGTCTGCGCGATCTGGGGCGCCGTCATGTCCACGGTCCTCGCGCCGCCACACGTGACGTCCACGAACTCGTCGGCGTCCAGCTGCCCGGCGAGCACCGACGGGTAGTTGAGCGACGATCGCAGGCACCCCGCCGGCCCGCTCGTGGGGGCGTTGGTCGGGCCCAGGGCGGCGAACGAGTCGCCCAGCGCCACGTATCGCCCGATCGCCGGCCCGGCCTCGCTGGTGGTGTCGGTATTGGTGGTGTCGGTTCTGGTGGTGTCGGTGGTGCCGGTGGCGGCGGCACCGGCCGCGGCGGGCGGGGCCTCGTCGTCGTCGCCGGGCGCACACGAGGCGAGGGCGAGGGCGACGGCCGCACCGACGGCGAGAAGCGCGGCGCGGTGGGGGGACGAGGACATGGACATGGTCCCCATCGTGCCGGAACGGCCCGCGGCGGGCGGTGTGGCGGGCGCGCACGGGCGTGGTCTAGCGTCTGTAGGCCGTGAGCACCCGCCGGATCCGCCTGGACGTCGCCTACGACGGCACCGACTTCTCCGGCTGGGCGCGCCAGCCCGGACTGAGGACCGTGTGCGGGGTGCTCGAAGCCGAACTCGCGAAGATCCTGCGCAATCCCGTCGTCCTCACGGTCGCCGGTCGCACCGACGCCGGGGTGCATGCGCGCGCGCAGGTGTGCCATCTCGACGTGGACCCGCAGTGGTTGGACCAGCGCTCGCTGGAGGGACGCCCGGAGGCGCTCGTGCGTCGACTCGCGCGGCTGCTACCGGCGGACATCGCGGTGATGGACGCCCGGTGGACCCCGGAGGAGTTCGACGCCCGGTTCTCCGCGCTGCGCCGGCACTACGAGTACCGCCTCACCACGGCGCCGTGGGGGCCCGAGCCGACCCGCGCCCGCGACACCGCCGCCTGGCAGCGCGGTGCCGACCTCGACGCGGTCCGCGACGCGTCCGAACGGCTGCTGGGGCTACACGACTTCGCCGCGTTCTGCCGTCGCCGGGAGGGCGCCACCACCATCCGTGAGCTGCAACGCTTCGACTGGCGTGCCGAGCCGGACCCGCGCGGCGAGCACGCGCCGGGGGCCGCCGAGGTGTGGACGGCGTCGGTGAGCGCGGACGCGTTCTGCTGGTCGATGGTGCGCAGCCTCGTGGGCGCCGTGATGGCGGTGGGGGAGGGCCGGCGCAGCCCCGACTGGATCAGCGGGCTGCTCACCGAGACCGAGCGGTCGTCCGCGGTTCCGGTCGCGCCGGCGTGCGGACTGGCCCTGGTGGGGGTGGACTACCCGGCCGACTCCGACCTGGCGGCGCGCAACCTCGTCACCCGCGAGGTGCGGCCGGGGCCGGGCGGGGCGGCGGGCACCGATGACGGAGGCGGGCCGGGCGCGGCGTCCGGGACGGGGTCCGGCGCGGGCTGCTGTGGGGATTAGACCGGCGCCGCGTCGAGGATCGGGCCCAGGGCGAACAGCATGACCATCGACCACGCCACGTGGGTGATCGCCGGGCCCAGCACTCCGCCGGTGGCCCGCCGCTGGACGGCGGTGACCAGGCCCAGGATGACGGCCGCGAGCACGAGGAGTGGGATCCCGGCGGTGGCCGTGACGGTCGCGTAGATCACCGTAGTCGTGAGGATCGGCCGCAGGTTGGCGACGGCCGAGTAGACCGCACCGCGGTGGAAGCACTCCTCGGCGACGCCGTTGACCGCGGTGAGGAGTGCCACCAGGACGAGGTTGCCCACCGTGGCGTGGTCGAGAAGGGCGTCGACGGGGTCGCGCAGCGGCTCGATCCTCGCCACCACGAGCCCGCCGAGGCAGAACACCACGGCGAGCGCGGCGGCGGTGAGCACCGACGACAGGACGGGCCGGCGGGGCCGGTACGGTTCGCAGCCCACCCGGATCGGCCCGGAGGCGAACGCCCCGCCGAGCCACACCGCGGCCAGCAGTGCGGTGGCGGGGTAGAACATGGCGTCGCCGGCGGGTATCCGTAGCGCCCACGCGTTCACCGCCGCGCCGACGACGAGGGTGACGACGACGACGAGGACACGCCTCCGGCCCGGCCGCGAGGGCGCGGTGTCCATCTCGCCCGATCGCAGCGCCCGCAGGTACCGGTGGGTGGGCGAGGCGGGCGCCTCTCGCTGGTCGCTCATCGCCCGCCGCGCACACGCCCGATGGTGGGCGGGCGGACCCCGGCCCAGTCGGCGTCCGAGGGCAGCAGGCGCGCGGGATCGTCCAGCGGGTCGGCCCCGTCCCACAGTGGCGGGCGAGCCGGGCCGTGGGGGACCCGCAGGGCCTCGCGCAGCGCATCCCGGTAGCTGGTCCGTCCGCCGGGCGGGGGTCCGAGCACCTCGTCGGCGTCGTCCACCAGCACCACGGCCTCGCAGCGCAGCGATTCCACCAGGGGCTTGGCCAGGCCGGGCTCGAGCGGGGTGACCAGTCCCATCCACAGGGAGGACAGCTTGGGCGTGAGGACGGGGACCGGGACCATGAGGCGGCGGCGCAGGCCGGCCTCCTCGGCGTAGATCTGCATCATCTGGCCGTACGTCAGCACGTCCGGGCCGCCCACGTCGATGGCCCGTCCGCGGGCGAGGTCGCCCTCCAGGGGCACCGTGGTGGCCGCGGCGAGGTAGTGCACCACGTCGCGCACGGCGATGGGTTGGATCCGGTTGCTGACCCACTTGGGCGTGACCATCCCCGGCAGGCGGGTGGTGAGGTGGCGGATCATCTCGAACGAGGCGGAGCCCGACCCGATCACGACACCGGCCTGGATCACGAGCGCGGGAACGGTGGACTCCAGCATGATCCGGGCGACGTCGGCTCGGGAGCGCAGGTGCGGGGAGAGGTCCGTCTCGTCCTCCGGGTGGAGGCCGGACAGGTGGACGATGCGCTCGATGCCCGCCTCCTCGGCGGCCCGGACGAACGCCTCGGTGGTCTCGCGCTCCTCCCGCTCGAAGTCCTTGGAGTCACCCATCGAGTGCACGAGGTGACAGGCGACGTCGACGTCGCGCAGGGCGGAGCGCAGCGCGTCGGCGTCCCCGAGGCCGCCGGAGTGGATGGTCACCTCGTCGCGCCACGGCACGTCGTCGAGGCGCTTCGGCGTCCGGGCCAGCACCGACACCTCGGCGCCGTCGGCCAGCAGCCGGGGGACGAGACGCGACCCGATGTAGCCGGTCGCGCCGATCACGAGCACCCGCGGGCCGCTCCGGCCGTCGTGGCCGGGGCGGGGCTGCGGGCCGGGCCGCCGCGTCGGCTCCGTGCCCTCGGGCGTACCGGAGGAGAGCCGGGCCAGATCATGTGGGGTGGTCATACCCACGACACTGCCAGCGTGGGCGCGCAGGCGCACCCGCTTCAGGCCCCGGGAGTGCCCGCTCGGCACCCGGCGGGTGTGTCGGCGCGGGCACGATCGTCGGGTTATCCGGATACTGGGGTGGAGACATGTTCACGAGGACCGCGGTGACGGGAGGAGAACAGATGGCGATTCGAGCGGCGCGACCCCGGCAGCTCTCGCGGTCGCTGGACTTCTCCGGCGTCCGTGTCGAGACGGCCCGGCTGCGGTCGGACCGGGCCGTGACCACCTTCTGGCGATGGTGGGCCGAGGGCGGCAGGCGCCGCGCGACGGCAGCGCTCGACTCGGGTGACGCCCGCCGGGTGGTTCCGGAGATCACCTCGCTCATCGAGGCCATCGACCCGCGACTGTCGTGGGAGTTCGTCCCGGCTCGTGAGGGCGGACCGCACCGCCTCACCGTCACCGCGGCCGGGGTCCCCGAGCTGCGTGGTGCCGCGCGCCGGTGGCTGGCGGCGGCGCCCGAGGCTGATGAGACGTGGTCGTTCGCCGACCTGCGCGAGCCCGTGCGGGGCTGCGCGATGTACTTCCGGGACCACCGGCTGGATTTCGACCAGGCGGAGGTGGTGGTGGACCTGGGCCTGTCCCGCGCCGACGTCACCGTGCACCACCCGGCGTTCACCGGGCTGTCCGGCGCGGACCTGGGGATCGCCGCATACCTGCTGCTGGACGCGCTGTGCGGGGAGGAGCAGGTGGAGACCTGGGTCGGACTGATCCGGGCCAACGCCACCGCGCCCGGCATCGAGGCGGTCCCGCTCTGGGAACTCCCGGAGATCCTCTGCGAGCTCGCGGCGGACAACACCGATGAGCTGGGCGACCCGGCGTGGCAGATCCTCCACGGGGAGACGGGCCGCGGGCCGCTCGTGGCCGTGGTCCGGGTCCCGCTGGTCGCGCTGTCAGCACCGGAGTTCGACCGCCACGTCGCCGTCCACGTCCCGTATACGGATGTAGAGGACGGCGGGTTGCCCGGGTCCCTGTCCCTGCCGGGCCTACGGGACCTGGAGGACCACCTGGTGGAGCGCCTCGAGGGCAACGGGGAATGCGTGGGGGCGGAGAGCTGCGACGGGCGTCGCCTCCTGCACTTCTACGTGGACTCCACGACCCCCGCGCACGAGCAGCTTCGGGTGGCCGCGTCCGGGTGGGATCAGGGCGAGGTGACGGTCACCGTCACCGATGACCCGGGGTGGCGGAAGGTGCAGCACCTGAGGGTGTGAGACCGTCCGTCGCGAGACCGTCCGGTGACGCGAGCGGCCCGACGAACGGGTCCTCGCCCGGCCCAGCCACGACCGAGACGCGGCGGGGTTCGCCGGCCCGTGGTTCCACGGAGATCCACCCGTCGATCCGGCCGTCCAGGACGAGGTCGGGTGGCGCGGCGATCGAGGACAGGCGGCTGGTGCCGCGCAGCTCCCAGTCGGCGTCCACCCGGATGACGGTGGGCGGGGTGACATCCGGGCCGCCCGGCCCGGCGAGCGCGTCGATCCTGCCCTCCGTCAGCGGGCCGTCGACGTCCCACATCACGGCGTCGACAGGGGCACCCACGTCGGAGGAATCGGGGTCGACGATCCGGTAGCGGGTCTCGTCTCCGATCGCGGTCAGCGGACGCCACCGGTCGGGGACATCGGTCACCACGGCCACCCGGTACCCGGCCGCGACCGCGCGGAACGCGACCTGCCGGCAGACGGCGGGCCGGGCGGCGAGCAGCACCGACCGCAGGTGGGGGCCGGCGAGCTGGAGGGCGGCCGCGGCGCCGGTGCGGGTCGCGCCGAGGATCTGGCCGCAGCCGTGGGCGGGCGGGGCGAGGTCGGCGAGATCGTCGACCGCCCGCCGGGCGAGAGATCCGGCGATCGCATCGGGCAGGGTCTCGCCGGGTACGGGCGACACCCGCCCCGACGGGAGCGGGTGGCAGGCGGCGGTGGCGGTCGGCGGGATCGCACCCGCCACCTCCCGCTCCGACACCCCGGCCAGGCCCACCGTGGTGACGATGTCCACCACGTCGTCGCGCCCCTCCACCCGTCGCAACCGGATGACCTCGGTGAGGCGGGCCGCCCGGACGGCGGTGAGCGCGTCGATCACGGCCCGCGGGTCCGCCGACGGCCGGACCACCAGCCCCGTCCCGGGCCCCGGGTCGGCCTCGGCGTCGAGGTAGACCTCGGCGAGCTCGGCGGCGTCGAGGACGCGGCACGGCACGCCGTGGTGGACCAGTGCGCGCCGCAGCCGCTCCGTGGCCGCCGCGACAACCTGCTCCAGCGAGCCGCCCGCCCCCGCGGCCGACGGGGCAGAGCCCGCCCCCGTCGCCAGCCGGGACAGGTCGAACCGCACCAGGAGGTGCACGCGCCGGTGCGACATCAGAGCCAGCGGCCCGACCAGGGAGTCGTAGACCTCGCCGTCGTCGCCGTCCGCCGCACGCCGACCGTCGACCACCACGTCGATCCCCTCCAGGACCACCCCACCCTGGTCGAGTTGTCGCGCCACGACTGCCAGGGGCAGTCGGACGCCGCGGTGGTCGGCCGGGTCGTCGCGCCCCACCTCGGTGGCCACGAGCTCGCCGGCCGAGATCTCGACGGCCGTGGTGACGACCCGGTCACCCTCGACGCACCCGACGGTCGATCGGTCGGGGGCGACGAGGTCCACCACGTCCACGGACCGCCGCCGCGGGGCCCGGTCCCGTGCCACCAGTGGTCGCCCGCCCCGCCGCGTGGTGATCACGGCGGCCACCAGCGCGGCCACGAGGAACTGCACCCATGGTTGCCAGGACGGCGGACACACCGCGGTGAGCACGAGTGTCGCGAGGAGGACGGCCGACAGTCCCGCGAGGGTCGGAACCGCCGTCATATCCCCACCCCTCCGCGACGCCCGCGACACCCCGGCCGCGCCCGGTCGGCGGCCTCGGAAGACCGGCCACGGGGGCCGGATCGTGGCGTACCCTACCCCCGGTGCCCCCGGTCGCGGTGGTGTCACATCGGGGGAGGGAGCCGGGGCCGTGCCGCTCAAGCCGACGACCAGGGCGCAGGTGGACGGACACCGTTTCCTCACCCGCCGGGCCCGGCACGCCGTGGTCGCCCGCGATGTCCGGATGCTGCACGACCCCCTCAAACGCCAGACCACCGGACTGACGGTGGGTGTGGTCGGCGCTCTGGTCGGGGTCGCCGGGGCCGCGGTGCTGGCGCTGCTCGACCCCGCCCCGGACGTCGACGCCACGACGATCATGGTGGGGCGGGACTCCGGGCAGATGTACGTCCGCGCCGGCGAGATCGTCCACCCCGTCCACAACCTCGCGTCGGCGCGGCTCGTTCTGGGTGAGCCCGCGGAGCCCCGCACCGTGCGCGACGTCGACGTCGCGGGCACGCCGCGGGGCGGGCTGCTCGGCATCCCCGGGGCACCGTCCGCGTTGCCGGCCCACCGCGACGCCGGTGCCGCGGCCGCCGTGTCGTGGACGGTGTGTGACGAGGTGGCCGACGCCGAGCGCGGACGCCCGCGCGTCACGGCCACGAGCATCGTCGCCCGCGAGGAGGCTGGGCCGGGCCGGGACACGGGCGCCGACGAGGTCGTGTTGGCCGAGCAGGACGGGACGGGGTGGCTGTTGCGCGACGGCACCCGCGCGCGGATCGATCTGGAGGACGGCGACCTGCTGTCGATCCTCGGCCTGGCCGGGGTCGACCCGCGCCCGGTCACGGCGGCGCTGGTGGATCCACTACCCGAGGTCGACCCGGTGCGCCGACCGGTGATCGACATGGCCGGTGAGCCGGTGGACTACGGGCTGGACGGGCTCCGGATCGGGCAGGTGTTCACCGTCGACACGGCCACTGGCACGCGCACCCACGTGGCACTGGCGGACGGGGTGCAGGAGGTGGGGCCCGTGCTGGCGGACGTCATCCGGTCGACGTCGACGGTCGGGTCGGTCGTCCGGGTGCCGCCGGACCGGATGGGCGTGCCGAGGTCGGTCGCACTGGACACCGAGGCGTTCCCGGGCCGGCGACCGTCGGTGCTGGACACCGCCGGCTCGCCGGTGCTGTGCGTCCGCGATGCGGGCAGGAGGGACTCGGCCACGCGTCTCGTCACGCTCGTGGTGGGGGCGCCCGCCCCGGGCCCGGGCGAGGTGCGGGAGGTGGCCGGGGCCGACGGGGGCGGGCCCGCAGTGGACGCGGTGGGAATCCCGGGGGGTGGGCTGCTGGTGGCGGCGACGGGTCGCGGCACGACCACGCGCAGTGCCGTGACGACCATCGTCTCCGATACCGGCGTGAGGTTCGACGTGCCCGACGCCCCGACCGCCGCGATGCTGGGACTGGGCGGGACACCGGTACCGGTGGACGGGGGTGTCCTCGACCGGCTCCCGGCCGGGCCGCGCCTGGACCGCGGGTCGGCGCTGGTCGCCCGCGACGGTGCCGACGCGGAGGTCGTGGGACAGGCCACCGCGGCCGGGTGACCCGCGGGGGTCAGGCCCGGGTGTCCCGGTCGTCGCGGGGCCGGAGGAGGAGGACGACGACGAGGGCGATCGTTCCCAGAGCGAGAGAACCCGCCGCCACGGCCGCGCCGACGCCGGCACCCGGTGGGCCCGGCTCGGCCGGGGGTGCGGCGATCGCGGTGGTCGCGGGCGCGGGGCGTCCGATCCTGCGGACCCCCGTCACCGCCGCCACGGGGTCGACCACTCCGTGCCCCACCGCGAAGTCGTGCCCGCCGGCGGCGGGGATCGCGGTGTGCTCGATCCGCGCGATCACCTGGCGTGCCGTGAGCCCGGGGTGGGCCTGCCGGACCAACGCGGCGGTGCCGGCGACGAACGGCGCAGCGAAGCTGGTCCCGGTGACGGGCGTGCGCGAACCGTCCCCGGCCACCACGAAGTCGGACACCCCGGCCCCGTCCGCACCGACGGACCGCAGGCCCACTGCCGGCGCGGCGACGTCCACCCACGGGCCGCGCAGGGAGAAGTCGGCGGGGGCGCCGTCGGCGTCGACGCCGGCGACGGTGAGGACGTGCTCGTCGTACCAGGCGGGGGAGGCGACGGTGACCACGTCGTCCCAGCCGTCGTCGCCCGGAACCGAGGGGTCGGCGGCACCGGGGTTCTGGTCCCCGCACGCGTCGCCGACGTTGCCGGCGGCGGCGACCAGCACCACGTCGTGGTCCACGGCGGCATAGCGGATCGCGCCGCCGAGGGTCGCGTCGGCGAGAACGGTGCCGGCCGGTACGCACGCCACCTCGGAGATGTTGATGACGTCCGCGCCCGCATCGACGGCGGCCCGGATCGCGCGTGCCAGGGAGGACAACGTGCCGACCCCGGCACCGACGGTCGGGCCGTCCGGTCCGCGGCTCCGGTCACGGGCCTCGGGGCGCAGAACGCTGCTGGACTGGCGGATGGAGACGATCTCGACCCCGGGCGCGACCCCGGAGTGTCCGGTCTCGTCCTCGGTGGCGGCGAGCACTCCCGCCACCAGGGTGCCGTGTGCGTCGCAGTCCTCGGTGCCGTCGCGACCGGGGACCACGTCGCCGGCGCCCCGCACCCGGGGCAGGCGTGGACCGGGGTTGACGCCGGTGTCGATCACGGCCACGACCTGCCCCTCGCCGCGGCCGTGGATCCAGGCCCCGCCCAGCTCGGCCGCCGTGGCGGACGGGGGCGAGAACCCGGGATCGAGGACGGCCGCGGTGGTCCGGCAGGGGCCGTCCAGGCGCAGGGGGCCGGCGTCGAGCCCGGTGGCCGCCGGGACCGGCCCATCGATCGCCGGGCGCTCCAGTGCGGCCGCGACGGGCGCCCCGGAGAGCTGCCCGGAGAGGACGGCGACCAGCAGTACGGCGGCGGCCCCGGGCGCGGCTGCACTGTGCGCGGCGCGGGACCCGGGCCCGCCCCCGCTCGTGTCGGAGGTGCGTCGGATCCTCATCGCTGCCGGACGAGCGAGTAGACCTCCATCGCGCCCACGGCGAGGGGGACGACCACGCAGATCCCGATCGCCTCGATCACGCCCACGGCCCGCAGGGCGGCGGGCGAGAGGTCGACGTGGGGCACCACCGAGGCGGCCACCACGGCGGCCGCCGCCACCGCGACGGCCGCCGGCACCACCACGCCCACCGGGGACGCGACGGTGATCCCGGCGCCCACCAGTACCCCGGCGGTGAGGACGAGCGCGGAGGCGAGCAGCACGGCGGTGTGTACGCGGTCCGCGTAGCCGAGGCCGCGCAGCACCAGGACGACGATGAGGACCAACGCGAGCGGTGCCGCCCAACGGGTCGCGCCGGCGTCCCCGGTCAGGGACGTGAGCGACCCGATGGTGCTGACCGCCCCCGCCGCCGCCAGCAGACCGGTGAGCCACGAGCGCGAGGTGTGGAACCGGTGCCGCAGCACGTCCGGGGTCGGCAGGGGCCCACCGGCCCGGCCGCGGACGTCGTGGTCGATCTCCTCGAGGTCCCCGGCCTCCACGTCCTCGCCCGGGGCGGGCACGGGCGGGATGGGGATACGGGCGGCCCAGACCGCGACCCGCGGCGCGGCGGTGAGCAGGACGAGCGCGAGGAGGACGGCCCCGGCTCCGGCCGCCGAGGCCGGGACGCGGGTCGTGGCCACCACCGTCGAGCCGACCGCCCCGGCAGCCAGCGAGAGGGCCGCGGCCAGGTAGCCGGCGGCCGAGGCGTACGCGTGCGGCCCCGGCCGGTACACAGTCCACCGGAGGACGCCCGCGAGCACCGCCCCGGCGGTCAGTCCGCCCACGAGGTGGCCGGCGCCGACGGGCGGCCCGCCCACGGTGGCGCCGGCCAGCACGGTGAACCCGACCGCGCACGCGCCGGCGACGGCGTGGGCCGCGCCGGGCGCCGGGGTGCGGCGCAGAGCCAGAACGGCCGCCAGGCCGATCAGGGCGAGGATGAGCGCGACGAGGGGGACCGCGGGCCCGCCTCCGGTCGCCCATTGGCGCACCAGCGCCACCGTGGCCGCAGCGGCCGCCACCGCCGCCGCCGCGGTCGCGGTGGTGACCGCGTCGCGCCGGTCCCAGGTGGGGGAGCGAGCCACGTCCGGTTCGGTGAGACCCTGCAGGACGTCGTCGAAGAGCGGCGCCGGCGTCGGGACGGGGCGGTGGTCGAGGACGAGGATCTCCCCGTCGTGCACCCGCTGCTGCGCGAGCGTCTCCGAGACCGCGAGGGGCCCGCCGGCGAGTCGGGAGAGCTGCCAGGACCCGCCGGTGTCGCCGCCCATCCGGGCGTCGACATCGACGCCGGAGGCCGGACCGGCGATCGCGCGGATGTGCTCCCGGATCAGGTCCACGACCTCCGGGATCACCGCGACCAACTCGAGGTGGGCGGGCAGACTCAGGTCCACCCGGGTGGAACGGCACACGATCGACACCCGACGCTGGTCCAGGGGTTCGACGCCCGCCGCGACCTCCCGGATCCCACTGCGTTGCGACACTCCAGATCCTCCCGATCCCGCCCGGATGGTGCCCCCGTCAGGACGTGTACTGCCCTAACATCGCCATCCGATACGCCGGTATTGTCGGGTCGGACGGGCGCTCGTGGGGACGTCATCTCCCGGCGGCGGGGTCACACCCGGCGGGAGCGAAGGGATCGATCACTGGTGACGTGCACGGGTGACGTTCATGGGTGATGTCGTGTTCGCCCGCGCGGAGAAGCTCGACGCTCCGCCGATGCCCGGCGGGGAGCTGTCGCTCCAGGCGCCGCCCGCGCTGCCCCGGCCCACGCCCCGGCCCCTCGTCCAGATCATCCTGCCGATCGTGCTGGTGGTGGCCGTGGGAGGCATGGTCGTGGTGATGATGCGCACCGGCATGATGCGCAATCCCATGTTCATGCTCTTCCCGGTGATGATGGCGGTCTCCGCCGTCGGCATGCTCGCGGGGACGCTGAGCGGCGGTAACAAGACCGCCGAGACCGACGAACTGCGCAAGGACTACCTGCGCTATCTCGGCCAGACCCGCGACACCGTGCGCGCGACCGCGTCCGCCCAGCGCGCCGCCGCCCTGTGGCGTCACCCGGATCCGGTGGAGCTGCCCGCGTTGGTGGGCACGCCCCGGATGTGGGAACGCGACGAGTCGGATCCCGAGGACCTCACCATCCGGGTGGGCCCGGGCCGTCAGGCACTGGCGACCCGGCTGGACGCACCCGACACCGGACCGGTCGACGACCTGGAGCCGGTCTCGGTGGTGAGCATGCGCCGCTTCGTCCGCGTGCACTCGGTGGTCGACGACCTGCCCGTGGCGCTGGAGCTGCGCGCGTTCGCCGCGCTGTCGCTCGACGGTGAGGTGGAGGTGGTGCGTTCCGCGGTACGCGCGATGATCGCCGGGCTCGTCGTTGCCCACGGGCCCGACAGGGTCCGGGTCGCGGTGGCCGCGAGCGAGGGCGACGCCCGTCAGGCCTGGGAGTGGCTCAAATGGCTCCCGCACCACGAACACCCCGACTACACCGATGGCGGCGGTCGAGTCCGGCTCACCGAGTTCTCTCTCGCCGGGGTGGAGTCGATGCTGGGAACGGGCATCTCCGACCGTTCGGCGTTCTCACCGACTGCCCCGGTCGTGCCGGGACGGGCGCACCTCGTCGTCGTCGTCGACGGTGTGGGCGTCACCGGCGCGGAACGTCTCCTGGCGGAGGACGGCCTGGACGGGGTCACGGTGCTGGAGGTCTCCGGCAGCCGCGCGGGGCAACTGCGCGACCTCGCGCTGCGCCGCGGCCTGTGCGTCCGGGTCGACGACGACCGAGTGGCCCGCGTGCGCACCGAGGCCGGGGACGAGGACATCGCCCGGGTCGACGCGATGAGCCCGCCGGAGGCCGAGCGGTTGGCCATGGCCCTATCCCGGTACCGACCCGCCGACACGGTGACCCACGCCGACGGCTCCACCACGACCCGCCGCGCGCCCGGGCTTCCGGACCTGCTGGGCATCGGCGTGGCCACCCAGGTCGATCCCGCGGTGGCGTGGCGGCGGCGCGGCGAGCGCGACCGGCTGCGCGTGCCGGTGGGGGTCAGCCCGGACGGTGCCCCCGTCGAGTTGGACCTCAAGGAGGCCGCGCACGGCGGCATGGGACCGCACGGTCTGTGCATCGGCGCGACGGGTTCGGGGAAGTCCGAGTTCCTGCGCACCCTCGTGCTGGGCCTGGTCGCCACCCACGACCCGGACTCGCTCAACCTCGTCCTGGTGGACTTCAAGGGCGGTGCCACGTTCCTCGGGCTGGAGTCGCTGGCGCACGTCGCCGCCGTCATCACCAACCTCCAGGCCGAGATCACCATGGTCGACCGGATGCGCGACGCGCTCGAGGGCGAGCTCACCCGCCGCCAGGAGGTGCTGCGTGCCGCGGGCAACTACGGAGGTGTCGGCCAGTACGAGGCCGCCCGTGCCAAGGGAGCCCCGCTCGAACCGCTCCCGGCGTTGGTGATCGTGGTCGATGAGTTCTCGGAACTCCTGTCGTCCAAGCCCGAGTTCGCGGAGTTGTTCCTCACCATCGGTCGCCTGGGCCGCAGCCTGCACATCCACCTGCTGCTCGCGTCGCAGCGGCTCGAGGAGGGGCGGCTGCGCGGGCTGGACAGCCACCTGTCCTACCGGATCGCACTCAAGACGTTCTCCGCCACCGAGTCGCGCACGGTTCTCGGGGTCACCGATGCCTACCACCTGCCCGCCACCCCGGGCGCCGGGTATCTCAAGGTGGATGCCGGCGACCCGGTGCGCTTCGACGCCGCCTACGTCTCCGGGCCGTACCGGCAGGACCGCCGGCTCGACGGGTCGTCGGTGGCCGCACCGGTCGCCCGCGCGGCGGTCCGCCCGTTCACGTCCTGGTACATGCCCGTGCCCGCCCCGCCTCCGGTGACGTCCGGGGTCGACGACGACGAGGTGCGCCCGTCCTCCGGCGCCGCGGACGAGGGGCCCGCCGACGAGTCCGCGAGCCTGCTCGAGGTCCTGGTGGGGCGACTCGCCGGGCACGGCAGGCCCGCGCACGAGGTGTGGCTGGCGCCGCTCGGGGAGGGGGCGCCGCTCGACGCCGCGGTGGGGACCGAACCGACGGACGAGCGCTCCGGGGCCGGAACCGAGGGCGCCGGCGAGACCCCGACGGCCGGTCGGCCGGCCCGCCTGAGGTTCCCGCTGGCGGAGGTGGACCTGCCGTTCGAACAGCGCCGCGCCATCTGGCACGCGGACCTGTCCGGGGCGGACGGCAACGTCGCCGTGGTGGGCGGGACCCGCTCCGGCAAGTCGACCACGCTGTGCACGCTCGTGCTGTCCGCGGCGGCCACGAACGATCCCGGCCGCCTGTCGGTGTACGTCGTGGACCTGGGTGGCGGGGCGCTGCAGTCGGTCGCGGACCTGCCCCACGTCGGCGGGGTCGCCCGTCGTGGTGAGGACGAGAAGATCCGCCGCACGATCGCCGAGGTGGACGCCGAGCGCCGTCGCCGCGAGACCGCGTTCCGCGAGGACGGCGTGGCCTCCGTCGACCAGGCGCGGCGCCGGGTGGTCGACCGGGACGGCCGCCCTGTGGCGGAGTACCCCGACGTGCTCCTGGTGATCGACGGCTGGCAGGCCCTGCGCACCGAGTTCGAGGATCTCGAGCAGACCGTGCTGGGGCTGGCCGCGGACGGGCTGTCCTACGGGATCCACGTGGTGCTGTCCGCGTCCAGGTGGGCGGACCTCCGACCGGCGTTGCGTGACGCCCTCGGCACCCGGGTCGAACTGCGACTGGGGGATCCCACCGACTCGATGATCGATCGGCGGGCCGCGATGACCGTGCCCGCCGCCCCGGGCCGCGGGCTCACGCCGGACCGTCACCACATGCTCGTCCACCAGCCCCGCCTCGACGGGCGGGTCGACGCGGACGGCATGGCCGACGCGACCGCCGAGGCGTCCCGCCATCTCGCGCGCAGGTGGCGGGCGCGGGTGGGCGACGTCGCCGCGGCGCCGGTCCGGATGCTGCCGGAGGTGCTCCCGTACTCGCAGCTGGCGAGTCTGTCGCGCCCCGGCCCGGACGGACGCCGCACCCGGGTCCCGCTCGGGGTGGACGAGGCCGACCTCACGGCGGTCTACGCCGACCTCGAGGGCGACCCGCTGATGCTGGTACTCGGTGACTCCGAATGCGGCAAGACCTCGCTGCTGCGCTCGCTGGCTCGCGGACTGGTAGCCGGAAACGGCCCCGAGCACGCCAGACTCATCGTGGTCGACTACCGACGCACCATGCTCGGCGAGATCAAGGGAGACCACCTCGCGGGGTACGCGCCCACCGAGACCGCCCTGGCCCCGATGGTCGAGCACCTCGTCCGCGTCCTCGACGAGCGCATGCCGGGCGCCGACGTCACCCCGGAGGAACTGCGGGCGCGGTCGTGGTGGAGCGGCCCGCGGATCCACCTGCTCGTCGACGACCTCGATCTGGTCATCACCGGCGGGGGCAACCCGCTGCAACCGCTCACCCGGTTCCTGCCCCACGCCCGCGACATCGGTCTGACGGTGGTCCTGGCACGGCGCAGCGCCGGGGCGTCGCGGGCGATGTTCGACCCGTTCGTCGCCCGCATCCGGGATCTCGGCGGGGCCGGGTTCCTCATGTCCGGCAGTCGGGAGGAGGGCCCACTGCTCGGCGGTATCCGGCCGGGGCCGCTGCCGGCGGGCCGGGGCCGACTCATCACCCGCGACGGCGGCGTCCGGCTGGTGCAGACCGCCCTGTCCGAGCCGGGACAGGGCGGCGAGGTGTGACCGACACGCGGGCGGCGACCCTGGCCGTCGACCTGTCCTGCTCGGGGCTGACGGTGGCGGCGGCGTCCGCCTCCGCGGTGCTGTCCCCGGTGGTCGCTCCGGCATCGGTGCTCGCCGGGTTGGACGGCTCGGCGCTCCCGCCGGGGGGCGATCGCCTCGAGTGCTCCGCCCGCGTGGAGGTCGCCGCCGGCCGCTTCCCGGACCGCTGCCTGGCCGATCCGGTCGCGCACGCCCACCGTGACCGCGTCGAGGTCGCGGGCCTGTCGGTCCCGGTCTCAGAACTCCTCGGTGCCCCCGTGACCCGGGCACTGCGGTGGGGAGGGGCCCGCGAGGGCGACGCCGTGGTGCTGGTCGTACCCACCGACTGGGGGACCAGCCGCACCACGCGGCTCGTCGGCGCCGCCCACGGCGCGGGGGTCACCGCCCACGTGGTCAGGTCCGCGCTGGTCACCGCCGAGGCCCTGCCGTCGTCCTCCGCACGGTGGGCGCTCTGTGTGGAGTCCTGCCACACGCGGACCACCGTGGGACTCGTCGAGCGGACCCGTGGCGGCCTCGTACTCGTCGACCGGGCCGTGGTGCACCGGCGGGACCCCTGTCGCGACACCGCGGTCGACGATGAGGTGCCGCGGGTCCTCGACGCCGTCGCCGAGGTGCGCCGTCGCCGGCGTGAGGCGGGCACCGGGTCGACCGAGGTGCTGGTGCGCGGTCGCCTCGCCGAGCGCGTCGTGGACGCCTGCGACCGGGCCCGACTGCTGTCCTTCGTGGTCCCCGCGATCTCACCGGTCGAGGCGGCGTGGCGCCTGTACGCGACCGCGTGACCGGGTCGCGTGATCGGACCGCGTGATCGGTCCGCGCGGGCGGCCCGGACACGAGCGAGGCGGACGAGATTTTCCCGATCCTGCGGAACCGAACCGCCCCGCGGGCGCGTCGAACACTGTGACGGACCCAGAAGGGGATTCCGCACCGACCACAGTGGAGGACGAGATGACCGGGTTCAACACCCACATCGGGACCATGGACACCGCGGCCAGGAGGGTCGATGACGTGAACCTGGAGATCGACCGCCTGCTCGGCACCGTGCGGGACTCGGTGTCCCAACTCGGCGGCTCGGTGTGGAGGGGCGCAGCGCAGGCACGCTTCACCCAGATCATGGCCGAATGGCAGCAGCAGAGCACCAAGCTCAACACCGCGCTGGCGGGGATCTCGGAGACGATGCGGACCAACAGCACATCGTTCGACGCAGCGGACCAGGATTCGGCCGCGCTCATCAACCGCGCCGGCGCCGCCGGGCCTCTCAACCTCTGACCACTGCCACCGCCACCACCGGAAGGGAACTCCGATGACCTCAGGACAGATCACCTACAACCACGGCCCGATCGAGGCACTCGTCGGCCAGGTCACGCAGGCCTCGGTCAACCTGCGCACCACTCTCGACGATCTCAGGGCGTACCTCGCGCCGCTGGTCGCCGAGTGGGAGGGCGACGCCGCCGTCGCCTACCAGGCGCACCAGAACGACTGGGATCAGGCCGCGGCCGCGCTCCAGGCGATGCTCGCCGAGATCTCCCGCGCCGCGAGCCAGGGCAACCAGGGCATGGCCGACGCCGATCGTCGCGCTGCCCAGGGCTGGGGCTGAACCGGCTCGACGGGCACCCCGACCCCGCCGACGTCCCGCGACGACGGCGGGGTCGTGACGTGTCGACCGGATGCGTACGGCCCGCGGGCGTCCTACCGTCGCGGCACGACCCGGGAACGATCCCGGTGAACGCCACGTGGAGAACGCCACACGAAGGGGGACCGCATGTACGTCACGCACGATCCGTCGACCGGCCGGACCGACCGCGAGTACGAGCAGACCGAGGACGTCGACGCCATCCTCAGCACCGTCACCGAGGGGTTCACCGCCTGGCGCGCCACGGAGGTGTCCGAGCGGGCACGGATCCTGTTGGCGATCGCCGACGCCTTCGAGGAGCACCAAGAGGAGCTCGGCAAGGCGATCACCACCGAGATGGGCAAGCTCCCCGCGCAGGCCCGCGGCGAGGTGGCCCTCGCGGCGTCGATCTACCGCTGGTACGGCGAGCACGGTCCCGCGCTGCTCGAGTCCGACACCCTCGATGTGCCGGACGCCCGCCTCAACCGGGTGACCTACGAGCCGGTCGGCCCGCTGGTCGGCATCATGCCGTGGAACTACCCCTACTACCAGGTGGCCCGGTTCGCGGCGCCCAACCTGCTGCTGGGCAACACCATCGTGCTCAAGCACGCGAGCATCTGCGCCCGCTCGTCGGCGGCGATCGAGAAGGTCCAGCGCGGAGCCGGCCTCCCCGAGGACGCCTATGTCAACGTGTACGCCTCCAGTGACACGGTGGCCGAGATGATCGCCGACCCCAGGATCAAGGGCGTCTCCCTCACCGGCAGCGAGGGCGCCGGCGCCGCGGTGGCCACCGTCGCCGCGAAGAACCTCAAGCCCAGCGTCCTGGAGCTCGGCGGCTCGGACCCGCTCGTCGTCCTGGACGCCGACGACCTCGACGAACTGGTCGAGACCGTGGGCCGGGCGCGGCTGTCGAACTGCGGGCAGGCCTGCAACTCGCCCAAGCGGATCTTCGTGCCCGCGCAGATGAAGGACGACTTCGTCGGGCGGCTGAAGAACCTCTACGAGGAACTGGCCGTCGGGCCCGCCGCCGACGAGGGCACCGAGCTAGGCCCGCTGTCCTCCGAGGACGCGCGCGACGGCGTGGTCGAGCAGGTCCAGCGCGCCGCTGAGCAGGGCGCGACGCTCGTCACGGGCGGCGCGGCGATCGACCGGCCCGGCGCCTTCATGCAGCCCGCCGTCCTCACCGACATCACCCCAGAGATGGACGCCTACCGGGAGGAGATCTTCGGTCCCGTCGCCATGGTCTACGGCTACGACTCCGTCGACGAGGCCGTGCGGATCGCCAACGACACCCCGTTCGGCCTGTCCGGCTCCGTGTGGGGGACTGACGTCGACCGCGCCTCCGAGGTGGCCGAGCGGCTCGAGGTGGGGATGGCCTACGTCAACGAACACGGCACGACCATGCCCGGACTGCCGTTCGGCGGCGTCAAGCGTTCGGGCTACGGCCGCGAGCTCGGCCGCTGGGGACTGACCGAGTTCGCCAACGTCCGGCTCCAGCGGGTCCACTGACCCGGCCACACACCCCGGGCACGAGGACCCGCGAACGACAACCCGCGCTCGCGGACGACAGGGCCCCGGCTGCACAACGCAGCCGGGGCCCTGTTCGCGCGCGAGGTCGCGTCAGCGAGCCCCGGCGTACGCCTGCGCGAGGCGCGCGATCTTCTGGGCCCGGGCCAGCCGCGGCAGATCGGCGCCGTCCCGGGCGCGCTCGCCGCCGGGACCGAGCTCGTCGATCACGGACTCGGCCCACGAGACGTCGGCTGCGGAGGGGGAGAGGACCTCGTTGATGTAGGGCGCCTGATCGACGCGCAGGCACAGCTTGCCGGTCATGCCCATCTCGACGGCGTGCTCGGCGGCGTCCTTGAGGACCTGCGTGTCGTTGGAGATGGTCGGCCCGTCGATGGGCGGGGCCACGCGCGCGATCCGGCTGGCCACCACGAACTGTGAGCGCGTGTACGCCAGGGCGATCTGCGACGACCCGATGCCCGTGTCGCGACGGAAGTCGCCGACGCCGAAGGCCAGCCGCACCACCTGCTCGGACTTGGCGATCTCGGCGGCCTGGGCGAGGCCGTCGGCCGACTCCACCAGCGCGACGATCGGGGTGTTCTCGGCCAGACGAGCGGCCGTGAGGGAGACGTGCTCGGCGTTCTCGGTCTTGGCCAGCATCACGCCGTCCAGTCCGGGGCAGTGCCCGAGCGCCATGAGGTCCTTCTCCCACTCGGGGGACCGGACGTCGTTGATGCGGATCCACGCGTGGTTCCCGGCCTCGAGCCACTGACGGACCTCGCGACGGGCCCGTTCCTTCTCGGACTGCCGACACCCGTCCTCCACGTCGAGGACCACCACGTCCATCTCCGAGTTGACGGCGGCGTCGAAGCGCTCGGACTTGTCCGCGGGCAGCAGCAGCCACGAACGGGCGATGGTCGGTGGGATGGTCGACATGGGGCTCATGGGTACCGGTCATCCTTTGGTCGTGAGGCGGCGACGATCGCGCTGGCAACCTCCCCACGATACGCCGGGCACCCCCGGCGGGCCCATACGGGAACGACTCTCACATCTCGGGGGCGGTGACCAGCTGGATCAGGTTGCCGCAGGTGTCGTCGAGGACCAGTGCCCACACCGGGCCCATCTCGGTCGGGGGCTGCACGATCCGGGCGCCCCGCTCCTTCAGTTCGTCGTGCACCCGGTGGATGTCGTCCACCTCGAACTGCGCGGCCGGGATGCCGTCGGCGTGCAGGGCGGTGGCGTACGCGCGTGCCGCGGGGTGCTGGTCGGGCTCGAGCAGCAGCTGCGTGCCACCCGGGTCGCCCGGGTCCACCACCGTGAGCCAGCGGAAGTCCCCGGCCGGGAGATCGTGCTTGATCACGAATCCCAGGACCTCGGTGTAGAAGGCCAGTGCGCGGGTCTGGTCGTCGACGTGGACGGAGGTCACTGTGATGCGCGGCATACTCCCCACGGTAGGTCGGTGGGCGTCCGTCGGCATCCGCTCCGGGGCCGCCGGAGCCCATTGCTGACAGGAACTGTCCGCAAAGCGAGCGGTGAGTGTTGACTGGGACGCGGGCGGGGGACACCCTTTCTAGGTGAGCACCCGATCCTCCTCCGCGCCGGCGATAGAAGCAGAGCACCTCGTGAAGCGCTTCGGTGATTTCACCGCCGTGGACGACATCTCGTTCGCGGTCCCCACCGGAACCGTCCTCGGGCTGCTCGGCCCCAACGGCTCCGGCAAGACGACCACCATCCGGATGATGACCACGCTGAGCCCGCCGACCTCGGGAACCGCCCGGGTCGCCGGGCACGATGTGCTGCGTGAGCCGGCGCAGGTCCGCAAGGCCATGGGCCTGACGGCGCAGTCGGCCACGGTGGACGAGTTGCTCACCGGACGCGAGAACCTCCGCCTCATCGGCGACCTCTACGGACTGCCCAAGAGGGCGGTCAAGGCGCGCGCGGACGAACTGCTCGAGAAGTTCTCCCTGACCGATGCCGCCACCAGGGTCGCGAAGAGCTACTCCGGCGGAATGCGGCGTCGGCTCGACCTCGCGGCGAGCCTCGTCGCCGCGCCGCCCGTGTTGTTTTTGGACGAGCCGACCACGGGGCTCGACCCGCGGTCGCGCAACGAACTGTGGGACGTCCTGCGGGGTCTGGTGCGGGACGGCACGACGTTGCTGCTGACCACCCAGTACCTCGACGAGGCAGACCAACTGGCCGACCGGGTCATCGTCATCGACCACGGCAGCGTCATCGCCGACGGGACACCGCTGCAACTCAAGGACCGTTCCGGCGCGGCGAGCCTGGTGGTCACGGTGTCCCGACCGGACGACGTGGACGAGGCCGCCCGCGTCCTCGCGGGGCGCATCGAGGATCTGCACGTCGACCGGGACGCGCGCCGTCTCACAGCGCCGTCGGAGGGGGTCTCGGCCCTGGCCGCGATCGCGGCGGACTTCACCGAGGCGGGTATCGAACTCGACGACATCGGCCTGCAACGGCCGAGTCTCGACGACGTATTCCTCTCCCTCACGGGCCGCAAGGCGGAGGACCCGCAGACCGACACGACCGATCAGGAGTCCCGGGTATGAGCACTGTCGCCGACCCCGCCACCACCTCCCCGGAGCGGGAACGCTTCTCCGTGCCGGTCCGCCCCGACGGGCCCTCGTTCGGCCGGCAGATCTCCGCGTTGGTGCGCCGCAACCTCTTCCACATCCGGCGCCAGCCGGAGAACCTCGCCGACGTCACCATCCAGCCGGTGATGTTCGTCCTGCTGTTCGCGTTCGTCTTCGGCGGTGCGATCGCCGTGGCGGGGAGCGGGAACTACCGCGAGTGGCTGCTGCCGGGGATCATGGCGCAGACCATGGCGTTCTCGTCGTTCGTCGTGGCTTCCGGACTGTGCAACGACCTCAACAAGGGGATCATCGACCGCTTCCGGACGCTGCCCATCAGGCGGTCGTCGATCCTCATCGCGCGCAGCGCGTCCAGCCTCATCCACTCGTCGATCGGCGTGGTGGTCATGTCGCTGACGGGCCTGATCGTGGGGTGGAGGATCCGCAGCGGGATCATCGACGCGCTGCTGGGGTACCTCATCCTGCTGGGCTTCGGCTTCGTCATGATCTGGATCGGCATCGTGGTGGGTTCGAGGCTCAAGACGATCGAGGCGGTGAACGGCGTCATGTTCACCACGACGTTCCCCATCACGTTCGTCGCCAACACCTTCGCCCCGCCGGAGTCGATGCCCGTGTGGTTGCGGGCGATCGCGGAGTGGAACCCGCTCTCCTCGGTGGTGCAGGCGATGCGGGAACTCTGGGGCAACGCCCCGGCCGTCGGTCCGGACGCCGCCCTCCCGCTGCAGCACCCGGTGCTGGCGTCACTGCTGTGGATCGTCGGCCTGACGGTGGTGATCGCCCCGATAGCGATCAAGGCCTTCGACGCCCGCACCCGCGACTAGCCCGCCGGCCAGCCCGCCGACGGGAGAGCCGCTACCGTCTCAGTGCTTCTTCCCGGGCGAGACGCGGATGGTGATCGAGCCGGTGATGGGCTCGACCCCGGCGTCGTCGACGAACGTCAGCGGGACCTCGACGTCCTGTCCGATGGTGAAAGTCGAGAAGTCCGGCAGCTCCGTCCATTCGGCGGTGACGGTCATGCCGCCGGTCGACTTGGCGGGGTAGCGCACGTTCATCCCGACGGGGATCCATCGGTGGGTGGTGGGAACCGTGGCCTCGGCGAGCATGCCCATGGCCATCTCGGCGAGGTTGCACGCCGCGATCACGTGGAAGGTGCCGATGTGGTTGCGGTTGCCCCACCAGCCGGGTCCGCGGACGACGCAGCGGCCCGGTCGGAGTTCGACGACGTGCGGGTACGCCGTGCGGAAGTACGGGGCCTTGAGGCTCACCGCCGCGCTGAACAGGCGGGAGCCGAACGGGAGCCGGGTGGCGGTCTTCCACAGCCGGTAGGTGGAGGTGTCGGCGTTGTGGGTGGGGGAGGTGTCGGAGTCGGTCACGACGACGAGGTTACCCGCCGGTAAGTTCAGTGCGGTCGCCCACCGGGCTCGAACGCGTCCGCTCGGGCGAGGATCTGCGTCCCGTGACGCAGGAGCTCGTGGAGGCGATCCTGGTCGGCTCCGGGCTCGGCCACCCACAGGCGGTAGGCGGCCAGGGCGATCCCCAGCGCCGCGTGCGCGGTCGCGGCGGGCACGAGATCGTCCACCGCCTGGCCGAGCCTGGCGGCCACGAACCCGGCCACGGCCCGGCGCCAGTCGGCGTACACGAGGGTCGAGTGCGCCTGCAGTTCGTCCACGCCGAGCAGGAGGCGCATCCGTAGTCGGTGCGCCTCCGTCTGCTCGCGCGGGAACGTGTTGAACGCGATCAGTGCGTCGGCGAGGGCGTCGCGCAGTGGCGTCTGCTCGGGCACGTCGGCGAGGTACTCCAGCATGAGGTCGATCTGCTCGTCGAACTCGCCCCAGGCGATGGCGGCCTTGCCGGGGAAGTAGCGGAACAGGGTGCGGCGGGAGATGTGCGCGGCCTCGGCGATCTGGTCGACGCTGGTCGCGTCGTAGCCCTGCCGGGCGAACAGGTCGAGGGCCACGTCGACGATGGAGGAGCGCGTGGTCGACGGCCGACGTCCCGGGGGCCGTGTCCCGGTTCCGGGCATTTCCGGCATTCCCATGACACGAGAGCCTAGATGAGTGACCCTTGCCACTGGCACTAAGTGCCAATATGATGCAGATCTCACCGGAAACCGGTGGGATGTCGCTGGAGTGCCCGACGAAAGGACACGTCATGGAGAACACGCAGAACACCGAGGTCGTGCTGGAGGAGGCCCTCATCGAGGAGGTCTCCATCGACGGCATGTGTGGGGTCTACTGAGATGACCTCCGCAGCAGCGCCGGCCGACGCCGAGCAGTCAGCCGCCCCGGCGGAATTCGACCTCGACGCCGGCTGGCGCCTGCACCCCGGCGTGGCGCTCCGGCCCGAGCCGTTCGGGGCACTGCTCTACCACTTCCACACCCGCAAGCTCAGCTTCCTCAAGTCGCCGACCATCGTCGAGGTGGTCCGCATCCTCGCCGACCACCCCACCGCCCGTGCCGCCTGCGCTGCCGCCGGTGTACCGATCGACGACCCCGGGACCGCCCGCCTGTACCTGCACGCGCTCGGCCAGCTCGCCGCCTCGCGCATGATCGAGGAGACCTCATGACTAGCATGCTCGACCGTCCCGCAACGGCGTCCACCGCGACCACCACCACTGCTCCGGCGCCCGTCGGCCGCCTCGTCGACCAGTTCGAGCGCGGGCTCGACGCGCCGATCTGCCTGACCTGGGAACTCACCTACGCCTGCAACCTCGCCTGCGTGCACTGCCTGAGCTCCTCCGGTCGCCGTGACCCGCGCGAGCTCAGCACCGAGCAGTGCAAGTCGATCATCGACGAGCTGCAGAAGATGCAGGTCTTCTACGTCAACATCGGCGGAGGCGAGCCGACGGTCCGCTCCGATTTCTGGGAGCTGGTCGACTACGCCACCAGCCACCAGGTGGGCGTGAAGTTCTCCACCAACGGTGTCCGTATCGACGAGAAGGTCGCCAGGCGCCTGGCCGCGAGCGACTACGTGGACGTCCAGATCTCCATCGACGGTGCGACCGCGGAGGTCAACGACGCGGTCCGCGGCCCGGGGTCCTTCGACATGGCCTGCCGTGCGCTGCAGAACCTCAAGGACGCCGGCTTCACCGACGCCAAGATCTCGGTGGTGGTGACGCGCGAGAACGTCACCCAGCTGGACGAGTTCAAGGCGCTGGCCGACAAGTACGACGCGACCCTGCGCATCACCCGCCTGCGCCCGTCGGGCCGCGGCGCCGACGTGTGGGACGACCTGCACCCGCTGCCCGAGCAGCAGAGGGACCTGTACGACTGGCTGGTCGCGAACGGCTCCGACGTGCTCACGGGTGACAGCTTCTTCCACCTGTCGGCGTTCGGTGAAGGCCAGGGCTCGCTTCCCGGGCTCAACCTGTGCGGTGCCGGCCGTGTGGTGTGCCTGATCGACCCGATCGGCGACGTCTACGCCTGTCCGTTCGCCATCCACGAGGAGTTCCTCGCCGGCAACGTCGTCGCCGACGGCGGGTTCGAGACGGTGTGGCAGACCTCGGAGTTGTTCCGTGAGCTGCGCGAGCCGCAGTCGGCCGGGGCGTGTGCGTCCTGCGACTTCTACGACAGTTGCCGGGGTGGCTGCATGGCGGCCAAGTTCTTCACCGGGCTGCCGATGGACGGCCCGGACCCCGAGTGCGTCCAGGGCTACGGCGAGGGACTGCTCGCGGCTGAGCGCAGCATCCCCGACCCGTCGCAGGACCACACCCGGCCCATGGGGCTCGCGGCGCGTAAGCAGCCCACCGGCCCGGTGCCGCTGACCCTCGTCACGACACCGCCGCGCAGGCCCACCAGCCTGTGCGACGAGTCCCCGATCTGAGCCGGCCCGCCCAAACGAACCCCGCTAGCCCCCACGAACCCCGCAAGACCGGACGAACCCCCTAGAAGGAGCAGCCACCACCGTGTCCCGCCTGTCGAAGATCGCCGAGGCCAACCCCTGGCGCCAGAACCCGTGGTTCGAGTCTGTCGCGGAGGCCCAGCGCCGCGCGAAGAAGAAGCTGCCCAAGAGCGTGTACATGGCGCTCGTCGGCGGCAGCGAGGCGGGGGTGACCATCCGCGACAACATGGACGCCTTCACCGAGCTCGAGCCCAAGCCCCACGTGATCGGCGCCAAGCAGGACCGCGACATGGCCACCACGGTGATGGGCCAGCCCATCAGCCTGCCGGTGATGATCTCGCCGACCGGCGTCCAGGCCGTCACGCCGGACGGCGAGGTGGACGTGGCCCGCGCCGCGGCCGCCCGCGGCACGGCGATGGGACTGAGCTCGTTCGCGTCCAAGCCGATCGAGGAGGTCATCGCGGCCAACCCGCAGACCTTCTTCCAGGTGTACTGGCTCGGCGGCAAGGAGAAGGTGCTGGAGCGGCTGGAGCGCGCCAAGGCCGCCGGGGCGGCGGGGGTCATCCTCACCACCGACTGGTCGTTCTCGATGGGCCGTGACTGGGGCAGCCCGGCCATCCCGGAGAAGCTCGATGCCAGGGCCATGATCACCCTCGCCCCGCAGATCGCCGTGCGTCCCCGCTGGGCCGCCGAATGGGCCCGCGACGTGGTGGTCAACAAGCGGTTCCCCGATCTGACGACGCCCAACCTGGTGGGCAAGGGCGAGATGGGCCCGACGTTCTTCGGTGCCTACGGCGAGTGGATGGGCACCCCGCCGGCCACGTGGGAGGACATCGCCTGGGTCGTGGAGAACTACGACGGGCCGGTCATGCTCAAGGGCATCACCCGGGTCGACGACGCCAAGCGGGCCGTCGACGCCGGGGTCACCGCGATCTCCGTCTCCAACCACGGTGGCAACAACCTCGACGCCACCCCGGCGTCCATCCGGTGCCTCGCGCCGATCGCCGACGAGGTGGGCGATCAGGTGGAGGTCCTGCTCGATGGCGGCATCCGTCGCGGTTCGGACGTGGCCAAGGCACTCGCGCTCGGTGCCCGGGCCGTGATGATCGGTCGCGCGTACCTGTGGGGGCTCGGGGCCAACGGCCAGGCGGGAGTGGAGAACGTCCTCGACATCATGCGTTCCGGACTCGACTCGAGCCTCATCGGGCTGAGCAAGTCCTCGATCTCCGAGCTGAACCGCGACGACTACGTCATCCCCGACGACTTCATGCGCCGTCTCGGCGTCTGACCCACCACCACGGAAGAGAAGGACCCCCCCTGTAATGGGAGATTTCGACGGCAAGGTCGTCTACATCACCGGTGTGGCCCGCGGCCAGGGCCGCAAGCACGCGATCCGCTTCGCGCGCGAGGGCGCCAGGATCATCGGCCTGGACCTGTGTGACTCGCCGTCCGAGTACGTGAAGTACCGGGCCGCCACCGAGGACGACCTGGCCACCACCATCGAGCGCGTGGAGGCCGAGGGAGGGGAGATCCTCGCCGAGGTCGGTGACGTCCGCGACCTGGCGTTCCAGCAGGCCCTCGTGGCCCGCGGCGTGGAGCGCTTCGGTGGCCGCCTGGACGTGGTGATCGCCAACGCGGGCATCTGCAACTGGGGCAAGGTCTGGGAGCTCGACGAGCAGCAGTGGCAGGACACCCTCGACATCAACCTCACGGGGTACTGGAAGACGCTGCGTGCGGCGATCCCGCACATGCTCTCCGCCGGTAACGGCGGGTCGATCATCCTGGTGAGCTCGGTGGCCGGTCTCAAGGCCATGCCGGTGCAGTCGCCCTACTCGGCGTCCAAGTACGGGGTGGTGGGCCTGGCCCAGACCGCGGCGAAGGAGCTCGGCGAGCACGGCATCCGGGTCAACACGATCCACCCCTACGGTGTCCAGACGCCGATGGGCGCGGAGGATCCCGACGCGCTCGAGGTGTTCAACACCATGCCGCAGTTCCTGCCGCACTTCACGCCGATCCTGGGGATGGGCATGGCCACCACCGACGACATCTCGGACTCGGTGATGTTCCTCGCCTCGGACGCCTCGCGGACCATCACCGCCTCGACCTTCACCGTCGACATGGGCGCGATCAAGGTCTGACCCGACGTGACGGGCGCGATCGGCGCGACCGGCCGGGCCGGTGCGGGAGTGCTGGCGGTGCTGCCTCTCGGGGCGACCGAGCAGCACGGCCCGCACCTGCCGCCGGAGACGGACACCCTCCTGGCCACCGCGACCGCCCGCGCCCTCGCCCCCGGTGACGTCCGTGTGCTCCCCGCCCTCGCCTACGGTGCGAGCGGGGAGCACCAGGCGTTCGACTGGACCGTGTCGATCGGCACCGAGGCCCTCGCCGGGACGATCATCGAGCTCGGCCGGTCGGTGAGCGCCTGGGCGGACCGGCTCGTCGTGGTCAACGGGCACGGCGGCAACATCGACGCACTGCGCCGCGCGGTACCCCGACTCCGCTACGAGGGCCGCGACGCCGCCTGGCTGCCCTGCCGCACCAGCGAGGACCCCACGGACACCCACGCCGGTCACGCCGAGACCTCGCTCCTGCTGCATCTGCACCCCGACCTCGTCCGGGTCGACCTCGCCGCGCCCGGCTGTGTCGAACCGTTGCCGCGGATCCTGCCCGCCCTCCGCGAGGGTGGCGTCGCGGCGGTGAGCCCGAACGGGGTGCTGGGCGACCCCACCACCGCCTCCGCCGACGAGGGAAGGCGCCTGTGGGAGGCGCTGCTCGACGACGCCCGCGGCCGCCTCGGACGCTGGCGGCCGGGGGAGGACGGGATGCTGCGATGAGCGAGGTCCCCCACGTTCTGCTCGATCGTCGCACCCGGGTGTTGCGCCGTGGCGACGTCGTGCGGGTGCTGGGTGGCGACCCGGTCACCCTGATCACGCCGTCGCCGGCCGTGTCGGCTCTCCTGGACGGCGGCGAGACGGTCGCCACCGACACTCCCGCGGGTGCGGCCCTCGCGCGTGCCCTCACCGACCGGGGGATGGCCCACCCCGCCGGCACCGCGACGGGCACCCGTCCGCTGGCGGCCGTCGCGGTGGTGGTCCCCGTCCGTGACGACGCCGCCGGGGTCGCCGCGCTCTCGAAGGCGCTCGAGCCGGAACTCGCCCGCGGACTGCACCTCGTCGTCGTCGACGACGGCTCCACGCCGCCCCTGACCACCTCCGACTCTCTGACCACCTCCGCCTCCCTGACCACCTCCGTCACCCCGGCCGCCACCACGGTCCTGCGCCACGATGAGTCGAGGGGACCCGCCGCCGCCCGCAACGCGGGCACCGCCGCGGCCGTCGGGGCCGGGGCGCAGGTGGTGGTCTACCTCGACGCCGATGTGATCCCGCTGCCCGGGTGGCTCGACGTCCTGCTCGCCCGCCTCGACGACCCCCGGGTCGCCGCGGTCGCGCCCCGCATCGTGGCCGCCGAACCGGGGCGGTTCTGGGTACGCGGGTACGAGACGGCCCGCTCCGCGTTGGACATGGGGCCCGAGCCGGCGAGGGTCCGACCCCGCACACGGGTGGCGTACGTCCCCAGCGCGGCGCTCGCGGTGCGACCCGACCGGTTGCCGCCCCCTCCCGAGGGCGGGGGAATCGGCCCGTTCGACGAACGCATGCGCGTCGCCGAGGACGTGGACCTGTGCTGGCGCACCGATGCCGCGGGAATCCATCTCCGCTACGAGCCGGCCGCCCGCGTGGCCCACCGGCATCGCACCTCGCTCGGCGCGGTGTTGGCGCGGCGCGCGTTCTACGGACGTGGAGCGGCACCGCTCGCCGACCGCCACGGGGCCGCCGTAGCGCCCGCGGTGGCCGCGCCGTGGTCCCTCGCCGTGGCGATCGGGGTGTGGAGCGCCACGCCGGTGGGTTCGCTGGTCGCGGCCGGTGCGATCGGGAGAGCATGGTGGCGGACCCGCGGCCTCACCGGGGACGGTCGCGCGGCCGCCGGGTTGGTTACCCGGGGAGCCGGGGCGTCGGTCCGTCAGCTACCGCAGGCACTACTACGCCCGTATTGGCCGGTCACGGCGGCCGCGCTCGCCGCCACCGCCCGGTCCCGTTCCCACGCGGCTCGCGGCCTGCGCCAGCGTCTCCTCGCCGCGGCGGTGGCCGAGGGTCTGTGGCACTGGTGGACCGCCCGGGAACCCGGACGGCTGCCGATCGACGAACCCCTCGGGCACGTCCTTCTCCACCGTCTCGACGACCTGGCCTACGGGGTCGGTGTGTGGCGCTCGGCGTGGGCCGCGCGCTCGCTCGACGCACTGCGACCGGACGTCACGCGGTGAGCGGCGGAGAGGGATCCCGTGCCGCGAGGGCCGACGTGGTGGTGGTCGGCGCGGGCCCGGCCGGCTGCGTGATGGGCCGCCGCCTCGCCGAGGCCGGTGCCGACGTCCTCCTGGTGGAGTCCGGCACCGCGAGCGCCTCGCCGCGCGCGGGCCTGCTCGACGTGGGTCCGGGGTCGCAGGTCGTCGCCCGTCATCGCGCCACACTCGGCGAGGCGAGACTCGACCTGCCCCGCGGCCGCACCCTCGGCGGGTCCGGAGCGGTCAACGGCGGGTACTGCACCCCGGCCCGGCCGGCGGACCTCGCGGAGTGGGGTCCGGACTGGCCGCGGCGGTACGCGGTGGGACTGGCCCGGGCCGCCGAGCGCCTCCGACCCGGCCTGGCGCCGATGGGGCCGGTCGCCGCGCAGGTGGCCGCCGCGTTCCCCGGCCGCGTGTCCGCGATCGGTCAGGCGCGCCGGGGCCCGCGGCGCGTCACCGCGTTCGACGCCTGGGACCCGTCCGGCGCGGGGGCCCGGGTGCGCACCGGGGCGCAGGTCCGGTCGCTCCGGTGGGAGGGCGGGCGCGTCGCCGGACGGTGTGACGGCGTGGTGCTCGACGACGACGAGGAGATCGGTGCCGGACAGGTGGTGCTGTGTGCGGGGGCGATCGGGACGGCCGCCCTGCTGATGGGGTCCGGGATCGGACCGTCCACTGGACACCCGGTGGGCCACGGGGTGCAGGAGCATCCGGAGCTGCTGTTGGACCTTCCCGCGGACGTCCTGTCGGGCCGGGACCCGTACCCGCGTCCCGGCCCGGACGCGCCCGGGGGGCTGCCACCCCTGCTCTCCCATGTCGTCCGGCTGCAGCTGTCCGCGGCGGCCGAGGTCGAGATCCGTCCCTATGCCGTCCCCCTGCACCACGTCATCCCCGGCCTGGTGCCGGCGCCGCGCCGGATCGGGGTCGCCCTGATGACCCCGGTCGGTCGTGGCCGGATCGGTGACGACGGGACCGTGCACCTGGCCGACGATCCGCACGACGCGGCCGTCCTCGCCGAGGCCGCCGCGAGGGTGGCGGAGCGGATGGGCCTGGACGGGGACGTCACGGTCTCGACCTCGCAGCACCTGTCCGGCACCGCGCGGATCGGGGAGGTGCTCGACGACTCCGGACGTGTCCTGGGGGTGCCGGGACTGCGGGTCGCCGATGCGTCGGCGCTGCCCTCGCTGCCGCGGTGCGGCCCCTACTACACGGTCCTCGCGGTGGCCGAGGACCTCGCTACGCGGGTGATCGCCGAGCGGGCGTGGTAGAACGGCACGAGAACACGTTCCACCGATGGGGTGGGCGGCATCCCGGGAGGCCCGTACATGTCGAGTACCGAGACGATCTGCGAACCGCGGCAGTTCACGGTGGAACGCGACGGCGGTGTCACGCTGGTCGGCGAGGTGTGGGATCCGGTGGATCCGGCGGGCGACTCGCTCGACCCGGTCGAGGAGATCCTCATGCTGCACGGGGGTGCCCAGACCCGCCACGCGTGGAGCCGCGCCGCCCGCCGGCTGTCGGGGGAGGGGTACAGGGTCACCGCGATGGACGCCCGTGGTCACGGGGACAGCGACTGGGATCCGGAGGGTGACTACGACATCCACCGGCTGGCCGCGGACCTCGAGGCGATCGTCGCCGAGCGGTTCCCCTCCCGGCGTCCGGTGATCGTCGGCGCGTCCCTCGGCGGGATGACCGCGATGCTCTCGCTGGGCACCGGCAAGGACGTCGCCCGTGCGCTCGTCCTGGTGGACGTCACCCCGAAGCTTGAGGCAAAGGGTGTCGAGCGGGTCGGGGAGTTCATGCGCTCCGGGTTTAACGGGTTCGCCAGTCTCGAGGAGGCCGCCGACGCGATCGCCGCCTACCAGCCGCAGCGCAAGCGACCGCCTAATCCCGAGGGCCTGCGCAAGAACCTCCGGCTGCGCGAGGACGGACGGTGGCACTGGCACTGGGACCCCCGCTTCGCCGGTTGCGCCTCGGCCGACAACGCGGAACTCGGCAACGCCTTTTTCGAGGAGCTCGTCCCGCACATCACGCAACCGACCCTGCTCATCCGGGGCTCGGCGTCGGACATCGTCAGTGACGAGTCGGTGCGGCACCTGCGGGGGCTGCTCCCGCACGCGTACACGATGGAGGTGCCCGACGCCGGGCACATGGTCGCGGGCGACGACAACGCGGTCTTCCTCGACCAGCTCGAGAAGTTCCTCGCCGAGGTCCTCGACTCGCCGCCCCGCCGGGAGACGTCCCGGGAGGCGTGAGGCCAGGGGGGAGCTGGGAATAACCCGCCTCCGGCGACGTTGTCACTGACTACGCGCGGCATTCATACCCCCAGAGGTATGGATTGTCGCGGAAGGTCGTCGCCGGCGCGGGCTGTCCGTAGGCTGGCGGCGTAACGAGACGGGACGAGAGCCGCCCCGTCCGCGCTAGGAGGGCATTCGTATGAGCACCGTCGACATCACGACCGCCGAGTTCGAGAAGACCGTCACCGAGAACGACATCGTCCTGGTGGACTTCTGGGCCGAGTGGTGTGGCCCGTGCAAGGCGTTCGGTCCGGTCTACGAGAAGGTCTCGGGCAAGAACCCCGAGCTGACCTTCGCCAAGGTGGATACCGACGCCGAGCAGCAGCTCGGAGCGATGCTGCAGATCCAGTCCATCCCGACGCTTATGGCGTTCCGCGAGGGCATCGCGGTGTTCCGCCACTCGGGTGCCATCCCGGAGCAGGCTCTGGACGACCTGGTCGAGCAGATCAAGGGGCTCGACATGGACGAGGTCCGCAAGGCCGTCGAGGAGGCGCAGGCGCAGCAGGGTGACGCGCAGCCCTGATCGGCGGGTCGATCCACTCTCCTGACGGGACGACGGCGGCGGCGGGGTCCCGCCGGAACACGTTCCGGTAACCACCCCACAGGGTTCACCTATGGGGCTAACGTTGCTAGAACACGTTCCAGTGACGGGCTTCGCCCCGTCGCGCCCGGAGGGAGTTCAATGAAGACCAAGGCCGCCATCGTCCGAGAGCTCGGCAAGCCGTTCGAGATCGTCGAGGCCGAGCTCGACGGACCCAACTTCGGCGAGGTGCTCGTCAAGTGGAAGGTCGCCGGCCTCTGCCACTCGGACCTGCACATCACCAGCGGCGACCTGCCGGGTCGCCTGCCGATCGTCGGCGGTCACGAGGGTGCGGGCGTCGTCGAGGCGGTCGGTGACGGCGTCACCCACGTTCAGCCCGGCGACCACGTGGTGGGGTCGTTCATCCCTGCCTGTGGCAAGTGTTCGGCCTGCGCGCGCGGGATGACCAACCTCTGCGACGGTGGCCTCAACGGCACCATCGGTGAGATGGCCGACGGCCGCTACCCGTTCGCACTGGACAACGGCGAGACCGCCGGTGCCATGTGCACCCTGGGTACGTTCTCGCAGTACACCGTGGCCAACATGAACTCGGTGGTCAAGGTCCAGGACTGGATACCCTTCGAGGTCGCGGCCCTGGTGGGTTGTGGCGTCACCACCGGCTGGGGTTCCGCCGTCTACTCCGCCGACGTCCGGGCCGGCGACACCGTCGTAGTGTTCGGCATCGGTGGCATCGGCATCAACGCCATCCAGGGCGCCAAGCACGCGGGCGCCCGGTTCATCCTCGCCATCGACACCGACGAGTCGAAGCTGGCCAAGGCCAAGGAGTTCGGCGCGACCCACGTCTACACGGACGTCGACGAGGCCAAGGCCGAGCTGCCGGGCCTGACCTGGGGCACGATGGCGGAGAAGGCCATCATCACCATCGGCGTGGCCGACGCGAAGGTCACCGCCGACGCGACCGACATGGTCGGTAAGCGCGGCGTCGTCGTGCTCACCTCGATGGGCGGCCTCGACAACCAGTCGATCTCCCTGCCCGGCCTGTTCGTCTCGCAGTACGAGAAGGTCATCAAGGGCTCGCTCTTCGGCTCCGCCAACGCCTTCCACGACATCCCCAACATCCTGCGTCTGTGGGACGAGAAGCAGCTCAAGCTGGACGAGCTCATCACGCACCGCTTCACCCTCGACCAGGTCAACGAGGGCTACGAGATCATGGAGCGCGGCGGCGAGGGCATGGTCCGCGGGATCATCGTCCACGACGACTGACCGTCAGCTGGGCCGACAGTAACCGGCACTCGCGGAAATATACCCCCGCGGGTACACTGGAGTCATCCGGTGGACCCACGGGGGTCTCGCGTCAGTCCACCTTCACCGTCCGAGACCATCAGTGACCCACGAGAGGCACGACGATGTCAGAAACCGAGCGGGCAGTGTCCGACAAAGCAGTGTCCGACAAAGCAGTGTCCGCAAAAGCTGTGTCCGAGCCCAGGCAGCAGGTCCTCAACAGGTTGCGCCGCGCGCGCGGCCAGCTCAACGCGGTGATCGACATGGTCGAGCAGGAACGCTCGTGCAAGGAGATCGTCACCCAACTCGCGGCGGTGTCCAAGGCGCTGGACCGTGCGGGGTTCAAGATCATCAGCGAGAACATCCAGGAGTGCATCACCCGCGACGGCGAACCCGGCGCGGACGGGGTGGACCTGCCCGAGCTCGAGAAGCTGTTCCTCTCGCTCGCCTGACCACCGCCCGGCGCCGTGGCAGGCTGGGGGACGACACCGGAGACCAGAACCGACAAGACCAGCACCGACGACACCGGAGGTAGTCGACATGGACATCGGAATCGGCACGTTCACCGAGATGGAGTTCGACGAGGCGGTGGAGGCGACCCGTGCTGCGCTCGCCGACCGCGGGTTCGGGATCCTCCACGAGATCGACCTCACGGCCACCCTGAAGAACAAGATCGACAAGGACATCGAGCGTGTCCTCATCCTCGGCGCCTGCAATCCCGGGTTCGCGGGGAAGGCGTTCGACGTGAGCAAGGACGTCGCCCTGATGATCCCGTGCAATGTGGTGATCCGCGAGTCCGGCGGCGGCTGCGTGATCGAGGCCCAGAACCCGGATCTCCTCTCGCAGGTCATCTCCGGTGGCCTGCAGGACCTCGCCGACGAACTGACCACCGACATGCGCTCGATGATGAAGGACCTCACGCGCTGAGTAACCTGGGGGCATGAACCCGGAGCAGGACAACGACCCACGGACCCTGGCCCAGCGGCGCCTCGAGGCGATGGTGGGGCGAGGTGAGTTGTCGCTCGCCGAGTTCTCGGACCGAGCGGCCAAGATCTGGGCCGCGACCTGCCCCGCGGAACTCGAGGTGGCGCTGAGCGGTCTCCCCGCCGACCGGCCCGGCCCGGCACAGCACGCCCGACCGGCGCCGGTCGGCCCGGTGCATTCCGCGCCGCCGGCCACCCGTCCCGGCAGTGCGATCACCGTGGACGAGAGCCAGAAGAGGACCTCCGTCTTCGACACCCTCAAGCGCGAGGGCCGCTGGATGCTGCCGGACGACTACCGACTGACGTCGTGGCTGGGTGAGATCTACCTCGACGCCCGAGAGGCCGTCGTCGACCGCCCGCGCACCCACCTCCAACTGGATCTGTGGGGCGCCAACGCCAAGATCCTTCTCCCGCCCGGGGTCTCGGTGTCGATCACCGGCAACCGGACCATGAGCGAGCTGAGGATCGACGAGGGGCGCTACGACGTCTACGGCGGTCCCCACCTGGACATCGAGATCAACGGGTTCATGGCGGGCGCGAAGATCAAGATCCTCGCCGCGGGGGAGAAGATCCCCAAGACCTGGAAGTGGTTCTAGGAGATTCTCCGGCGACGCCACACGGTGTGCCGGTGCCGCACCTCGTCGTCGTACCCCTCGACCCGACTCCGTGGGTCGGTGATCCATTCGCCGACCTCGACCAGTTCCCAGGCGTCGTCCAGTTCGGGCGCCAGCACGGTGCCCGGCGCGTCGGCGTCGATCTCGGTCACCAGACACTCGTCCGCGGCGGACAGCGCCGCGGCGTAGATCTGGCCGCCGCCCATCACCGCGGCCTCCGGGCCTGCGAGTTCCAGGGCGCGCTCCACGGACCCGGCGCGTTCGGCGCCGTCGGCCGACCAGTCGGCGTCCCGCGTGCACACGACGTTGCGACGGCCGGGCAGGGGGCGGAACCGCTCCGGGATCGAGTCCCACGTCGCGCGGCCCATCACCACGGGACGCCCGACGGTGGCCTGCTTGAAGAACGCGAGGTCCTCGGGGATGTGCCACGGCATGTCTCGGCCGTCACCGATCACCCCGCCGCGGGCCTGCGCCCACACCATCCGCACGGTCACCGCAGTCGTCCGCCGGATCAGACCGCGACCGGGGCCTTGATGCCCGGGTGGTGCTCGTAGCCGACGACCTCGAAATCCTCGAAGGTGTAGTCGAAGATCGACGGGGCGCGGTTCAGCCGCAGCTCGGGGTAGGGGTACGGCTCCCGCGAGAGCTGTGTGCGGACCTGCTCGACGTGGTTGTCGTAGATGTGACAGTCGCCGCCGGTCCAGATGAACTCACCCACTTCGAGACCCACCTGCTGCGCAATCATGTGGGTGAGCAGGGAATAGGAGGCGATGTTGAACGGCACGCCCAGGAAGAGGTCGGCGCTGCGCTGGTACAGCTGACAGCTGAGCTTGCCGTCGGCCACGTAGAACTGGAACAGCAGGTGGCAGGGCGGCAGGGCCATCTCCGACAACTCGCTGACGTTCCACGCGGAGACGATGTTGCGCCGCGAGTCCGGGTCGGCCCTCAGTAGCTCCACCGCCGCGGCGATCTGGTCGATGTGGGCACCGTCGGGGGTCGGCCACGAGCGCCACTGCACCCCGTAGACGGGCCCCAGCTCACCGTCGGCGTCCGCCCACTCGTCCCAGATCGTCACACCGTTCTCGCGCAACCACCCGACGTTGGAGTCGCCACGCAGGAACCACAGCAGCTCGTACGCCACGGACTTGAAGTGCACGCGCTTGGTGGTGATCAGCGGAAACCCCTGCGCCAGGTCGTAGCGCAGCTGGTGGCCGAACAGGCTCCGCGTGCCCGTGCCGGTGCGGTCCGCCTTGGGGGCGCCCTGCTCCAGGACCAACCGCAGCAGGTCCTCGTACGGGGTGGGGACGGTCATGGCGCTCAAGTCTACTCAGGCGGTCCGGTCACGCGGTCCAGACCGGGTGCCCCGCCGTCACGGCGAGCACCTTCTCGGTGAGATCGGGGCGGCACACGAGGATGTCCGGGGAGTAGGTGTCGGACTTGTTGAACTCGAGAGGCGACCCGTCGATCCGGGAGGCGTGCAGACCGGCGGCGAGCGCCACGCCGACGGGCGCCGCTTGGTCCCATTCGTTCTGTCCGCCGGCGTGAAGGTAGACGTCGGCGTCGCCGAGCAGGACGGAGAGCATCTTGGCGCCGGCCGACCCCATTGGCCGCACGTGCAGCCCGAGCTCGTCGGCGGCCCCGTGGATCCCGGCGGGCGGGTTGTTGCGACTGATCACCATGGCCCCCGAACTCGGGCCGTCGACGTGATCGACCTGGTCCGACCGGAACACCCGGCCCGCGTCGGGGAGTCCGACGGCGGCGACGGTGGGCCGGCCGTCGACGACGAGCGCGACGTGGACCGACCAGTCCGACCGGCCGGTGGAGAACTCCTTGGTGCCGTCGATCACGTCGATGATCCACACCCGTGACTTGGCGAGGCGGCTGCGATCGTCGGCGACCCCCTCCGAGAGGATCCCGTCGTCCGGTCGGTGCACGGCGAGTACCTCGCCGGTCCAGTCCTCGGCGACGTCGTTCGCCACACGCGCGAGCGAACGTCCGTGCAGCAGGCCGCCCGCGCGGGTGCCCCGGACGATGTCCCCGATGCCGGTGGCGAGGTGGGAAGCCAGGTCGTGGTCGTCGAGATCGCGCATGGGCACACTCTACGGAGCCACGTCCGTGTCTCGGCGTGTGTCGTAGCCGTACGACATCATGTGTTCATGTCCGTCGCCCTGGACCGGTTCCACCCGGCCACCGCCTCCTGGTTCCGTGGTGCGTTCGGCGCGCCCACCGCCGCGCAGTCCGGTGCGTGGGCGGCCCTCGCCGGGGGCGCCCACACCCTGGTCGTCGCACCGACGGGCTCGGGCAAGACGCTGTCGGCGTTCCTCGCCGCGCTCGACGGACTGCTCCTGGGCCCGGCCGAACCCGACCCGGGCAGTGCGGCCGGGAGTGCCCGCGCGTCCGGCCCCGGCACCCGTGTCCTCTACATCTCCCCCCTCAAGGCGCTGGCCGTGGACGTCGAGCGTAACCTCCGGGCTCCGCTGGCGGGGATCGCCCGGGAGGCCGCGGCGCTGGGCACGGAGACGCCGGAGGTGACCGTGGGGATCCGGACCGGTGACACCCCGCCGGACGAGCGACGCCGCCAGCGGGCCAGGCCTCCGCACATCCTGGTCACCACGCCCGAGTCATTGTTCCTGCTGCTGACCTCGGCCGCCCGCGAGACCCTGACGGACGTGGACACGGTCATCATCGACGAGATCCACGCGGTCGCCGGCAGCAAGCGCGGCGCGCACCTCGCGCTGAGCCTCGAGCGTCTGGACGAGCTGCTCGACGCGCCCGCGCAGCGGGTGGGGTTGTCGGCGACGGTCCGGCCGCACTCCGAGGTGGCCCGCTTCCTGGCGGGTGAGCGCCCGGTCACCGTGGTGGCGCCGCGGTCGGACAAGAGCTTCGAGCTGTCCGTGCGGGTCCCGGTGGAGGACATGACCGACCTGTCCTCGGCCGCCCCGGATGTCTCCGCACCAGCGGGCACGCCGGGGCAGGGGTCGATCTGGCCGCACGTCGAGCGGCAGGTGGTGGACCTGGTCACCGCGCACCGCTCGACGATCGTCTTCGTCAACTCCCGTCGCCTGGCCGAACGGCTCACCGCCCGCCTCAACGAGATCTACGCCGAGGACACCGACCCCGGGTCCCTGCCCGAGCCCCCGGCCCGACCGCCAGCGCAGGTGATGGTGCCCTCGGAGGTCACGCGGGGCGCACCGCCGGAGTTGGCGATGGCGCACCACGGGTCGGTGTCCAAGGAGCGCCGGGCGCTCATCGAGGACGCGTTGAAGTCGGGCCGGCTCCGGGCGGTGGTGGCCACCTCGTCCCTCGAGTTGGGCATCGACATGGGGTCGGTGGACCTGGTGGTGCAGGTCGAGTCACCGCCGTCGGTGGCGTCGGGGCTGCAGCGCGTCGGCCGTGCCGGTCACCAGGTCGGTGAGGTCTCCCGGGCGGTGGTGTTCCCCAAGCATCGTGCGGACCTGGTCCACAGCGCGGTGACCGTGGAGCGGATGCTCGCCGGTGCGATCGAGGAGTTGTCGGTTGTCGCCAACCCTCTCGACGTCCTGGCCCAGCAGACGGTGGCGGCGTGTGCGCTGGAGCCGATCGACGTGGAGGAGTGGTTCTCGGCCGTCCGGCGCACGGCCCCGTACCAGGGGCTGCCGCGGTCGGCGTTCGAGGCCACGCTCGACATGCTCGCCGGTAAGTACCCGTCGGCGGACTTCGCGGAATTGCGGCCACGGTTGGTCTGGGACCGCGACGGGGGGACGCTCACCGGCCGCCCCGGCGCCCAGCGGCTGGCCGTCACCTCGGGCGGCACGATCCCGGACCGCGGACTGTTCGGCGTGTTCATGGTGGGGGAGAAGGCCACCCGTGTCGGGGAGCTGGACGAGGAGATGGTCTACGAGTCCCGCGTCGGTGACGTGTTCGCGCTCGGGGCCTCGAGCTGGCGCGTCGAGGAGATCACCCATGACCGGGTGCTGGTCACCCCCGCGCCCGGCGGCACCGGTCGGCTGCCGTTCTGGCTCGGTGACGACCAGGGTCGGCCCGCCGAGCTCGGCCGCGCGCTGGGCGGCTTCCTGCGGGAGGTCGCGGGCGGCACGGACGCGGAGGCCACCGCCCGGCTGGACGCCGCCGGCCTCGACGCCAACGCCGCCACCAATCTCCGGCGCTTCCTGTCCGAACAGCGCGAGGCCACCGGTCATGTACCCAGCGACACCACGCTCGTCGTGGAGCGTTTCCGCGACGAGGTCGGCGACTGGCGGGTGGTTCTCCACTCGCCGTTCGGGGCGCGGGTGCACTGGCCGTGGGCGGAGGCCGTGCGCGCCCGGCTCGCCGCCGCGCACGGATTCGACGCGGTGCCGGTGGTGTCCGACGACGGCATCATCCTCCGGGTACCGGACATGGGCGACGACGGCGAGGTGGGCGCACGCCCGGGAGCCGAGACGTTCGCCATCGGGGCCGAGGAGGCGGTGGACCTGGTCACCCGGCACGTGGGCGGGTCCGCACTGTTCGCCTCCCGCTTCCGTGAGTGTTCCGCGCGCGCCCTGCTGTTCCCTCGGCTCGACCCCGGCCGGCGGGCGCCGTTGTGGCAGCAGCGGCAGAAGTCGGCGCAGTTGCTCGACGTCGCGCGCCGCTACCCGGACTTCCCGATGATCCTCGAGGCGGTGCGCGAGTGTCTGCAGGACGTCTACGACGTCCCCGCGCTCGAGCGGATCCTGACCGAGATCGAGTCGCGGACCGTGCGGATCGTCGAGGTGGACACACCCAGTGCCTCGCCGTTCGCGCAGTCGCTGCTGTTCGACTACGTCGGGGCATTCCTCTACGAGGGCGACTCCCCGTTGGCGGAGAAACGGGCGGCGGCGCTTGCGATCGACCCGTCGCTGCTCGGGCAGCTCCTCGGTCGCGTCGAGTTGCGCGAGCTGCTTGACATCGAGGTCCTGGACTCGATCGAACGGCGGCTGCAGCACCTCGAGCCCGATCGCGCGGCCCGAGACGCCGAGGCCGTGGTCGATCTCCTGCGGCTTCTCGGCCCGCTCACGGTGGAGGAGGTCGCGGACCGGTCCGCCGACCCCGACGCCGCCCCCGCCTGGCTCGCCTCCCTGGCCGAGGCGTGGCGCGTGGTCACCGTCGAGCATTCCGGCCGGACGTGGTGGGCCGGCGTCGAAGACGTGTCCAGGCTCCGCGATGGACTGGGTGTCCCGCCGCCGCCCGGGGTGCCGTCGGCGTTCCTCGGCGATGTCACCGACCCGCTCGGTGAGCTCATCCGGCGCTATGCGCGCACCCACGGCCCGTTCACCGTCGACGCGGTCGCCGAGCGTTTCGGGCTCGGGGTGGCCGTCGCCCGCGGCGTTCTCGATCGACTCACGTCCTCCGGGGTGCTGCTGGCCGGCGAGTTCCGTCCGGGCGCGACGGGCCCCGAGTGGTGCGACGCCGAGGTCCTACGGCACATCCGTCGCCGCTCGCTGGCCGCACTGCGCTCGCAGATCGAGCCGGTCTCGCACTCCGCGCTGGGTCGCTTCCTGCCCGGCTGGCAGAGCCTCGGCAGCGGAGCAGGTGCGGGCACAGCGGCCGGCGCCGAGTCAGGCGCCGAGTCAGGCGTGGACGGGGTTCTCGCCGTGATCGAGCAACTCGACGGCCTCGCGCTGCCCGCCTCCGCTCTCGAACCGCTGATCCTGGCGCCCCGGGTGCGGGACTACTCGCCGACGATGCTCGACGAACTCCTGGCCGGGGGAGAGGTCATCTGGAGCGGGCGCGGTCGGGCGGGCTCACGCGACGGCTGGGTCTCCCTGCACCCGGCGGATTCGGCCGGTGCGACCCTGCCCCTCGATCGACCGCAGCTGGAGGGGCCGGTCCACCTCGCCGTCGTCGATTCCCTGCGCGGCGGCGCCCTGTTCTTCCGCGACATCGTCGCCAAGGTGAAAGACGCGGCCGACACCGTGCCCACCGACACCGCGCCTACAGACCCCGTGCCCACCGACCCCGTGCCACCCATCACCGAGGCCGCGGTCCGCGACGCACTGTGGGATCTGGTGTGGGACGGAGCGGTCACCAATGACACCTTCGCGCCGCTGCGCGCAGTGCTGGCCGGCGGCGGATCCTCGGGGTCGGGGACCGCGCATCGTTCGCCCAGGTCCTCCGCCCGACCGCGCCGTGCCCGGCTGGGCAGGACGACCATGGCCCAACTGAACGGCGCCGTCGCCGCGGGTACGAGGACGCCGCCCCTGCTCGCCGGCCGCTGGTCGCTGGTGCCGGAGCCGGTCACCGACGCGACGCTGCGGGCCCACGCCTGGGCCGAGACTCTGCTACTGCGTCATGGTGTGGTCACGCGGGGCGCGGTGGAGGCCGAGGAGATCCCCGGCGGGTTCGCGGCCGTGTACAAGGTACTGGCGCAGATGGAGGACTCGGGCCGCTGTCGGCGCGGGTATTTCGTCGACGGCCTCGGTGCCGCCCAGTTCGCCGCCGGCAACACCATCGATCGGCTGCGGACCTTCGACGACACCGCCGACGACGCCCACTGGCCATCCGGTGCGGACGAGCCCGCCGTTCGGGTCCTCGCCGCGACCGACCCCGCCAACCCCTACGGGGCGGCCCTGCCCTGGCCCGCCGCACGCACGACCGGTGACGGGGCCGCGGGTGGCGAGGGCACGGGGAACGGGTCCGGACACCGCCCCGGCCGCAAGGCGGGAGCTCTGGTGGTGCTGGTCGACGGCGTGTGTGTGCTGTTCGTCGAACGCGGCGGGCGAACCGTCCTGGTCCTCGACGACCGCGCCGGCGCCGTCCCGGCCGCTGCGACGGCGCTCGCCGGAACCGTGAAGTCCGGCGCGGTCGGCGCGCTCACCGTCACCACCCTCGGTGGCGAGCCCGTCCACACCTCGCCCCATGCCGCGGCGTTCGAGGCCGCCGGCTTCGGCATCACTCCCAAGGGGCTGCGGATCCGCCGCTGAACGTCCGCATCTTGAGTCGGCCACATCTTGAGTCGGCCACGGCGAATAGTTAGAATATGCGCATTAGTGCATGTGTTGGAAGGGGGTTGTCGAATGGGTGCGGGCCATTCCCATGGTCGTCCCTCCGGCCACGCCGGTGGGCGATACCGGGCGCGCCTCGGGGGCGCGTTCGCCCTGACGGCGGCGTTCTTCGGAGTCGAACTGGTCGCCGGCCTGGTCTCCGGCTCCCTCGCCCTCCTCTCCGACGCCGGCCACATGGGCGCCGACGTGGTGGCACTCGGCGCGGCCCTCCTGGCCACGGTGGTCGCCACCCGGCCCGACGCCTCCGGTCGCCGGACCTTCGGTCGCTACCGCGTGGAGATCTTCGCCTCCGGCCTGGCGGTGCTCATCATGCTCGGCACGGGCGTGTACGTCCTGATCGAGGCCGTCGGTCGGCTCGGCTCCGACGCCTCCGTCGCCACCGGGACGATGCTCGTCGTCGGCGCGTTGGGACTCGTCATCAACGTGATCTCGCTGCTGTTGCTGCGCAGCGGGTCCGACGAGAGTCTGGCAGTGCGCGGCGCGTACCTCGAGGTGCTCGCCGACGCGGCTGGGTCCGTCGGGGTGATCGTGGCGGCGCTGCTCATGCGGGCGACCGGGTCGACGGTGTGGGACCTGGTGGTCGCGGTGGCGATCGCCGTGTTCATCGTGGTCCGCGCGGTGGTGCTCGGACGCCAGGTGGTCGCGGTCCTCGCCCAGCACGCGCCAGCCGGCGTCGATCCGGTGGAGGTGGAGGCCCAGCTCGGAGCCCTGCGTGACGTCAAGGAAGTCCATGACCTGCACCTGTGGACGCTGACCTCGGGGATGGACGTGGGTACCGTGCACCTGGTGGTCGACTCGGTCGCAGATCACTCAGAGGTGCTCGGCGAGGCTCGGCGCGTCCTCCTGGAAGAGCACGGGATCGAGCACGTGACGGTGCAGATCGAGACCGCCGGGGTCGTCGGTTGCCGCGGACTGGGGTGGTGAACAGTGCCCGAGGGTGATTCGGTGCACCGGGCTGCGGCGCGGGTCCGCGAGGCCCTCGTCGGGCGGACCCTGGACAGGAGTGAGCTCCGTGTGCCGAGGTTCGCTGCCGTCGATCTCACGGGCAGGTCGGTGGTGACGGTCCGGTCCCGGGGGAAGCACCTCTTCGTCGTCGTCGGCCCCGACGATCAGGGCCGTGACCCCGTCACCCTCCACATCCACCTCAAGATGGAGGGCCGCATCCACGTCCTGCGTGCGGGGGACCGGTGGCGGTTCCCCGCGCACACCGTCCGGCTGCTCCTGCGTGCCGGCGACGTCGAGGTGGTGGGCACGGAACTCGGACTGCTCCGCGCACTGACCCCCGCCGAGGCCGACCGCGCCGTCAGCCACCTCGGGCCCGATCTCCTCGGCGCGGACTGGGACCCGATGACGAGCACCGACGAGGTCGTGCGGCGCATCAGCGAGCGACCCACTCGTACGATCGGCGAGGCGTTGCTCGACCAGCGCAATCTGGCCGGGATCGGGACCGTCTACCGGGCGGAACTGTGTTTCCTGCGCGGGGTGGACCCGCGGGATCCCGTCGAGGCCGTGCCGGACCTCCGTGCGATGGTCACACTGGCGCGGCGGATGCTGGTGGCCAACGCCGACCGCACAGTCCGGGTGACCACCGGCGACACCCGGCGCGGGCGCGAACTGTGGGTGTACGGCCGCGACGGCAAGCCCTGCCGCCGGTGCGGGACCGAGGTGGAGACGTTCCGCCTCGGCGGGCGCGCGGACCCGGACGAACCGAGCGACTCCCTGGATCGCATCGCCTACCGTTGCCCGTCCTGCCAGCCGCGTCGTGCCACACTGGGCGCATCGCCAACGGAGGAGAACTCGTGACCGACCGCAAAACGATTCTGATCACCGGTGCCAGCTCTGGCCTCGGGGAGGGAATGGCCCGCCGCTGGGCCGCGCAGGGGAAGAACCTCGCGCTGTGCGCGCGGCGCCTGGACCGCCTGGAGGAGCTCCGAGCCGAACTGCTGGCGGCGAATCCCTCGATCACGGTGGCGGTCCGCGAGCTCGACGTGGCTGACGGCGACGCCGTGGAGCGGGTGTTCGGCGAGCTGGACGCCGAGCTCGGCGGCATCGACCGGTTCGTACTCAACGCCGGGTTGGGCAAGGGCGCCTCGATCGGCACGGGGAAGGCGCACGCCAACCGGGAGACCGCGATGGTGAACGTGGTGGGCACGCTGAACCAGGCAGAGGCGGCGATGGAGCGGCTCTTCACTCGAGGTGAGGGGCACCTGGTGTTCATCTCGTCCGTGAGCTCGTTGCGCGGCATGCCGAAGGCGCAGAACACCTACGGCGCGACCAAGGCGTTCGTCTCGGCCCTGGCGCAGGGCCTGTACGCCGAGCTCGACAGTGCCGGTAGCCGGATCAAGGTGACGGACATTCTCCCGGGGTATATCCGCACGGACATCAACCGGTCGGTGAAGACCGCGTTGATGACCGAGTTCGACGAGGGCGTCGATGCCCTGGTCAAGACGATCGACGCCGAGCCCACCCGCGCGCTGGTTCCCGCCAAGCCGTGGAAGGCGATCGGCCCGCTGCTGACGCTCCTGCCCGAGAAGGTCAGCCGCCGCTTCGTCTGACCCACTGGTGGCCCCACCCGGGCCCCGACGAGGGCCGCGCCGGTCATGCCCGGCGCGGCCCTCGTGGTGTCAGAAGGGTGGCGGGTCGATGAGTTCGTCGAGGCGTTCGTGGAGCAGGGCGCGGATGCCTTTTTCGATGTCGCTGTGGTGGGGTTTGTTGCGGGCCCACC